>VBFZ01000048.1:8578-14857 GCA_005880805.1 Chloroflexota bacterium
CGGGTTGTCGTCGGCGGCGTTCAGCTCGGTCTCGACCGCCTGGTGGGCGAAGGCCACGAGCTCCCGATAGGCGCCGTGGACCTGCGGGACGACGCGGAACGACAGCGGGTCCTGCACGGACTTCGCTCCGCCCGCCTCGCACCGCGCGCTGCCGATGAGAAGGCGCCTGATGTGCTCCGAGGCCGCCGTTTGTCCGGGGATGCCCTTCGCCGCGGCGACGGCCGGCTCGACGATCGACGGGTTGCCGCCGATGCCCTCGAGCGAGACGACGAACACGACGTCGGCGATCTCCGCGAGGTCGAGCGCGCGTCCGACGACGATGCCACCCCTGCCGACGGACACGCCGTTCGCGGAAATCAGGGCGAGTCCGTCCTTGGGCTGGAGCGCCAGCGGCTGGATGCCTGCCCATTTCAAAGCCTCGCGCCCGCCCACGACCTCGCCGCCCACCTCCGCGCGGCCGAGGCCGATCGCGACCTGGGCGATCGACGCCATGTGCATCAGGTCGGAGGCGCCCACGGAACCCGTTTCCGGAACGATCGGGTGGACGCCGGCGTTCAGCATGGCGACGAGCGTTTCGGCTGCCGCGAGGGTCGCTCCGGAGCCGCCCTGCGCGAAGCCGTTGACGCGCGCCGCCATCGCGGCACGGACCACGGGCGTGGACAGTGGCGGACCGATCGCGCCCGCGTGTGAGGCGACCATGGCCTCCTGGTAGCGGATCAGGGAATCGACCGGCAGCCGCTCGTTGCGCATGTGCCCGAGCCCCGTGTTCAGCCCGTACACGAGGTCCGGACCCGAGAGCGCCGCATCGACGACGGCGCGACTCGCCCGGATCCGCTCGCGAGCCGCCTCCGACAGCTGGAGGCGCGCCCCGGCGGCGATGCGCAGCAGCCCGTCGAGGGTCAGTGGTTCGTCGGAGATCGTTATGACGGCGTCGGCAGTGAGCGTCACGAGGCCGAGGCGTCCTCACTCTTACTGTCGCGCCGGACCCACGGCGCGCGCCACTCCGGCGCCTCGAAGGGCGTCGCCCAGTACACCGTCTCCCGCCAGACGCGCCCTCCCCGGAGCTCGATCAGGTCGATGCAGAAGTACGTCTGCCCGTCCGGGTAGGTCACCGACCACTCCCCCCACCACAGATCGCCCTCACCGGCGACACGCAGTGCGGTGTTGCTCGGGGTGACGACCCAGCGATCCTTGTCGCCCACGACGCGCCGGATCTCGGTGCGCGGCGTGCCGCCCGGATAGCGACTCACGATCGCGCGGAAGTCATCGGTGCCGATGACGCGCTCGCCCGACTGCGGCCAGCTGACCTGCCAGTCGGGATCCCGAAGGGCCGCCAGCGAGTCGAGGTCGTTCGCGCTCGCGGCGACGACGTAGCGGCGCGCGATCTCCTCGTTGGTCGTGGTCGATGCCATCTCCGCCTCCTGGGATCAGCCTTTCGCGGATTGTCCGACATGCCAATGCCCCGTCAAGAGCTGTTCGTCGCGCCCTTCGCAGTCGGGCCGGTGCCCCCGACGACGGCTAGTGACGAAAGTGTCGCGTTCCGGTGATCAGCATCGCCGCCCCGGCATTCTCGACGGCCGTCAGGATCTCGGCATCGCGGATCGAGCCGCCGGGTTGGACGAACGCGCTGATCCCGGCCTCCAGGCAGGCCTCCACCGCGTCGGGGAACGGGAAGAAGGCGTCCGAGGCGCACGACGCTCCACGGAGGACTTCGCCGCCGCTGATGGCGCGAGCCTTCTCGACCGCCTGCCGGGCCGCGTCCACGCGGCTCGTCTGTCCTGAACCGAGACCGATCAGCCGGCCGTCCCGCACGAGCACGATCGCGTTGGAAGTCGCGCCTCGCACGAGCCGCCACGCCAGGTCGAGGTCGCGCCGCTCCTCGGCGCTCGGCGGTCGGCTCGACAGGACTGCCCATCCGGCGGGGTCGTCGTGGCGGGTGTCCGGCGTGGACACCAGCACCGCGCCGCCGGACGTCCGGATCGAGCCCGTGTTCGACGGCCAGCCCTCGGCGTTCCCGGCGCCGAGCGACGGATCGACGATCAGACGGAGGTTCGGCTTGGACGCGAGCACGGCTCGCGCCTCGTCGTCGTAGCCGGGCGCGACGACGACTTCGAGGAAGAGCGACGTCAAGGCCCTCGCCACGGGCTCGTCGACCTCGCGCGTCAGCCCCACGACCCCGCCGAATGCCGAAACTGGGTCTCCGGCCAGCGCGGCGTCCCACGCCTCGAGGAGGCCGGTTCGCTCCGCCGCCCCGCACGGGTTCGTGTGCTTCACGATCACGCACGCCGGTCCGCGCAGGGACCGGGCGAGGCTTGCGGCGGCGGTCGCATCGAGCACGTTGTTGTACGAAAGGGCCTTGCCCTGAAGGGGCTCCTCCCGCGAGGCGAACGGTCCCCTCTCGGCGCCCCGCCCGACCCGCACGTAGCGCGCCGCCAGCTGGTGCGGGTTCTCGCCGTAGCGAAGCGTCTCAACCTTCTCCAACGCGACGGTCAGGCTATCGGGGTATTGATCTGTGGAGCGCGGCAGCCCCGGCTCGTCGGGCAGCGGGATCCCGGCGCCGTCCATCGCGCATGGCAGCTCGTTTGCGATCCGCGCGTCGTATGCCGCGGTGTGGCGGAACGCCTCGACAGCGAGCGCCCCGCGCAGGCCGGGGGCGACCGTGGCCCGCGCATCCTGGGATGCGAGCTCCTGGAGGACGCTGTCGTACCGCCCGGGCGACGTGACCACCGTTACGTTGGCGCTGTTCTTGGCCGCGGCCCGGATCAGGCCTGGACCGCCGATGTCGATCTCCTCGATCAGTTCGTCGAGGCTGATGCCCGGTCGCTCGGCGGCGGCAGCGAAGGGATACAGGTTCACGACGACGAGCTCGAACGGCGCGATCGCCGCGGCGGCCAGCTGCTCGCGGTGATCGTCGTTCCGCAGGTCGGCGAGCACGCCGGCATGTACGCGGGGATGGAGGGTCTTGACACGGCCGTCGAGCATCTCCGGGAAGCCCGTCACGGCGCTCACGTCGGTGACCGGCAGGCCCGCATCGCGGAGAGTTCGCGCGGTGCCACCGGTCGAGACAAGCTCGAAACCTGCATTCGCCAGGCCCTCGGCAAACGGGACGATCCCGGTCTTGTCGGACACCGAGAGGAGGGCGCGGCGCGGCCTCGGGACGATCCTCGCTGCCCGCGCCGCGTCGATCGTCGCAACCGGGCCGTCGAGGGTGACCGCGCCGGCAAGCAGGAGCGCGACGGCCCACGGCAGGAGCCGGTGCTCGACCGTCTTGATGCGTGCGTGGAGAGTCTCCTCGGTGTCGCCTGGCTGAATGGGTACCGCCTCCTGCAGGAGGACCGGCCCGCCGTCGATGACTTCGTCGACGAGGTGCACGGTCGCTCCGGTCACCTTGACCCCTGCTGCCAACGCGTCGCGGACGGCGTGGGCGCCCGGAAAGCCCGGCAGCAACGAGGGGTGCGTGTTGACCACGCGGCCGGCGAAGGCAGCCAGCACCTCGGGCCCGATGACGCGCATGTAGCCGGCCAGGGCCACGACCTCAGCGCCGGAGGCATGGAGGGTGGCGCCCAGCTCGGGGTCGGATCCACGCAGGACGAGCGCGATTTCCAGGCCTTGCGCCTTCGCCCAGTCGAGCGCCGGGCACGGCCGGTCGGCGAACACAAGCGCGATCGTGCCGCCGAGCTCGCCGCGGACCGCGGCAGCGTGGAGTGCCTGGAGATTGCTGCCGGTGCCGCTTACGCCAACGGCGATCCGGCCGGTCATTCGATCGGGGCCTCCAGGTAGCGCGTCGCGCCCAGCGAACCGACCGGCTCGACGCGCCCGACCTCCCACGCCTCGACTCCGGAAGCCGCCAGGGTGTGGATCGCCAGGGCGACCTGGTCCGGCGGAACAACCGCGACCATCCCCAGACCGCCGTTGAACGTCGCCCGCATCTCCCGGTCGTGCAGGTCCGCGAGCTGGGCGAACAGCCTGAACACGGACGGGATCGGCCACCGCCGCGGGTCCAGGCGAGCGCCGAGTCCGGCAGCCAGCGCCCGTGGGACGTTGGCGGGCAGTCCCCCGCCGGTCACGTGGGCCAGCCCGCGCACCTCGACCCGCTGCATGAGCGCGTGGATGGCCGGCGCGTAGATCGTGGTTGGCGTCAGCAGCACCTGGCCGAGGAACCGGTCGTCGGACTCGCGCGTGATCGCCGTTCCGGGCAGCCACCGGGCGAGGACCTCGCGAAACGGGACGGTCAGGTCGAGGTCACGAGCCCTGATCACCTCGCGAACGAGCGAGAACCCGTTGGCATGCAGGCCCGAGCTGGCCAGCCCTACGATCGCGTCGCCTGCCCGCGCCTGGCTGCCGTCCAGCCGTCGTTCGCGCTCGACGATGCCGACGCAGAAGCCGGCCAGGTCGAACTGGTCGGGCTCCATCACGCCCGGGTGCTCAGCGGTCTCTCCCCCGATCAGCGCGCACCCAGCCTGGCGGCAGCCCTCCGCGATCCCACCCACGATCTCGGCGGCCCGCTCTGGTACGAGGCTGCCAACCGCCAGGTAGTCGAGCATCCACAGCGGTTCGGCGCCGGAGCAGACGACGTCGTCGACGCACATCGCCACGAGGTCGATCCCCACCGTATCGAAGCGGCCGACCGTCGAGGCGATTGCCGTCTTCGTGCCGACGCCGTCGGTGGAGGAGACGAGGACCGGATCCCGGTAGCCCGAGGGAAGGGCGAAGGCGGCTCCGAACCCGCCGAGGTCTTCGAGGACCTCCGGTCGTCGCGTCCCGGCCACGGCGGTGCGCATGAGATCGACGGCCCGCTGCCCCGCCTCCACGTCGACGCCTGCAGCGGCGTAGGCGGAACGTGTCTCAGCCATGCGCCCCGACGAGTGGCGGGGCCTCGGCCACGTCCTCCTCGAGCATGAATTTTCGGCTCGTGGCGTCGTACGGGACCGGCTCCGGGTACTTGCCGTCGAAGCAGGCGAAGCAGAAGCGTTCGTAGGGCAGATCGAGGGCGCGCAGGACGCCGCCGATCGAGAGATACCCTAGTGAGTCGGCGCCGATGAAGTCCCGGATCTGCTCGACGGAGTTGGTCGCGGCGATCAGCTCGGTCTCGATCTGCGTATCGATGCCGTAGAAGCACGGGTGGTAGATCGGCGGGGCGCTGATCCTGACGTGCACCTCGGCCGCGCCGGCGCGACGGAGCACGGAGACGATCTGCGCGGTCGTATTGCCGCGCACGATCGAGTCGTCGACGACCGCTAGTCGCCGGCCGCGCACGACCTCGCGCAACGGGTTCAGCTTGATCGTCACTCCTCGCTGGCGCATGGTCTGCGAGGGCTGGATGAACGTCCGACCCGAATAGCGGTTGCGGACGAGCCCCTCGCGGTAGGGCACGCCGGACGCCTCCGCGTACCCGGCGGCCGCGGGCGCTCCCGTATCCGGCACGGGCATGACCAGGTCGGCGTCGGCGGGATGCTCCCGTGCGAGCTCCATGCCCATGCGCCGGCGCGCCTCGTAGAGGTTCCGGCCCTCCATGTACGAGTCGGGCCGCGCGAAGTAGATCAGCTCGAACACGCACAGTGCGGGCTGCGCGGGAGCGAACCGGACGGAGCGCGGCTCCCGGCCCTCCTCCAGGATCACGATCTCGCCGGGCTCGACATCGCGAACGTACTCGCCACCCACGATGTCGAGGCCGGCCGTCTCCGAGGACAGCAGCCAGCCGGTCGAGGCGGTGTCGTCGGCCCACAGGCTGGGCGTGAGGGTGGCCGCCGGTGACCGGTCCCGATCGATCGGCAGGCGGCCCAGCACGAGCGGACGGAAACCGTGCGGATCGCGAACGCCGATCACCCGCCGCTCGTCGAGGACCACGAGGCTGTATGCGCCGCGCACCCGGGGCAGAACGCGCACGAGGGCATCGACCGTGTCGGCCGCGGGCTCGTCGGCCAGGAGCGCCGTCAGCAGCTCGGTGTCGGTCGATGCCGGCAGGCGCGCCCGACCCCCGCGCAACTGGCCGAGCAGCTCCCGCGTGTTGACGAGGTTGCCGTTATGGCCGATCGCGATCGCGCGCCGCGGTCCGAGCCGGAAGGTCGGCTGCGCGTTCTCCCAGACCGTCGAACCGGTGGTCGAGTAGCGGCAGTGGGCGATTGCGAGCCGTCCCCGGAGCGACGGCAGCCGGCGCTCGTCGAGGACCGACGACACCATTCCGAGGTCCTTGTAGACCATCAGCTGTTCCCCGTCGCTCACGGCAAGCCCGGCCGATTCCTGCCCGCGGTGCTGGAGCGCGAACAGGCCGAGCGCCGC
>VBFZ01000049.1 GCA_005880805.1 Chloroflexota bacterium
GTCTCGCGCAGCAGGAACATCGAACGCTCAACGCGCCGCCGCTGCAGGTAACGGTGGGGCGTCTCGCCAAAGACCGAGCGAAAGCTGCGGCTGAAATGCGCGGGCGAGACATGGGCTACAGCCGCGACCGTGCGGACGTCCAGCGGTTCCGCGTAGGCGCGGTCCATCGCGTCGCGGGCGCGCAGCAGACGCCGGTTGAAGTCCTCGACTTCGCGGGTCACAGTGCAACGATAGCCAGAGTCGCCATGTACCCGGGTTCGGCGTACCCTCGGCTCAGCGAGGAGGGCCGGCTTGGCGACTATTGAAAGCGCGCTGCAGACCCAGATCCGGAACATCGAGGCCCAGTACGGGCGCTCGGTGGGCGAATGGACCGGGAACGCGATGTTCAGCCACCGGGTCCGGGTCCGATCGGCCGACGACGTCGACGCCGAGCTGTCGACCTGGATCGCGCGCGCATACGACCGCGCCAGCTGACGGCCATCGCGGCGCCCGCCCCCAAAGCGAAGCCGTTTTTCGGTCCGCATTATGCGAATCCGGTTGCGGGTGCGCCTCATGGACCAGCGTAGGCGCCCGTCGTGACGCTTGAGAGCGGCCAGGCGAGTGGACGAGCGCTGACGATTGAAGAGCTCGCGCGTGAGGCCGAGACGACGCCTGAATACGTTGGAGCGCTGCTCGCGGCGGGTGCGATCCAGGCCAATCCCGACGGCTCGCACGACATCGAAAACGTTCCGCGCGTTCGCTTGACGCTGGCTCTCGCGGACGGCGGCATCGATCTCGACGACCTGATGACGGTCATTCGCAGCGGAGCCATGCAACTCGACTGGGTCGCGCGGCTCTGGACCGTCGCCCGCCCCACCGGCCGAACCTTTGCCGACTTCGCTGATTCACTGGGCGGTCGGGCGTCCCAGTTGCCCGCCATCTACGCGGCATTCGGGCTCGCGGTCCCGCCGCCAGGGATGGCCATGCGCGAGGACGAGGAGGAGGCGATCACCGACTTCGTCGACCTGTGGGCCATGATCGACGATGAGCCCGAGACCTTCCTCCGGGCCGCTCGGATCGCAGGCGAAGGTGTCCGTCGCATCCAGGGGGCGACGCAAGACCTGTTCGATGAGCTCGGCGGACCGCCGCGTTCCCAGAGCGAGCGTGGCAAGTCGCCGGAGGAGGCGCTGCGGCCCGCGATGCGCCTGAGTCCGGTCGTCGCGCAGCTGCTCGTGTGGCTGCAGAAGCGACACCAGGAGAACGAGGTGTTCGGGCGAATCGTGAGCTACGTCGAGCGCACCATGGTCGAGCAGGGAATCGCGGAGCGGCCCGCGGAGGCGCAGGCGATCGCGTTCGTCGACCTCAGCAGTTACACCGAGCTGACCGTCGAAGCCGGCGACGAGCGGGCGGCGCAGTTCGCGACGTCGCTTCAGACGCTTGCAGAATCTTCGGCACGCGCCTACCGCGGGCGCGTGGTCAAGCTCCTCGGCGACGGGGTGATGCTGCGCTACCCATCGATACGGGATGCTGTCCGATCAGTGCGAGGGCTGATGACGGCGATCGGGGAGGCCGAGCTGCCGGCTGCCCACGCAGGTATCGCGGCCGGCCCACTCGTCGTCCGCGACGGAGATGTCTATGGCCACACCGTCAATCTGGCTGCTCGGATCGCCGGTCGGGCACAGCCTGGAGAGATCCTCGTGGGGCGTGACCTGGCGGGACCCCTGGATGAGGCCGGCATTCGGTGGGAGGACGCGGGCGAGGCAGGACTGAAGGGACTCGGTGCCCCAGTCCAACTGGCTCGCATCGATCTGACGATCGATTGAATGTCTGGCGGCGACGCGGAGCCGCCTCCGCCCTGGGCCTGTGCCGCGGCCAGAGACTCGCTGCTAGCGTCTTAGGCGAAGGCCCACGGTCGCCAGCTCGGCACGAGCGAGCCGATCGTGACGCCCCGACGCGAAGTCGCCGAAGGGGTCGGGGGAAAACTGCAGGAGCGTCTGGTAGTCCAGGGAATAGAGGGCGCGTGCTGCGAGAATCTTCTCCGCCATGTGGGACGAGACCCGCGGCGAACGAGCGACCCGGTGCGCCGCACGAAGCCGACGAAGACGACGCACTCGCCACGGAACGTACCTCGACAGCCAGGGGACGAGGGGGACGGCAAGGACGAGAAGCGAAATCACCGCTGCGAGCACGAGGATGAGGGTCTCGAGTTCGCTCCCGAAATCGACGAACGGATTTGCCGCGGCCGTGATCGAGCTCTTGACGACAGCGCTGAGGTTCTCGCCCACGACAGGGACGCCGCTGGTGTTGGCGCTGATGTCGCCGGCCGCAAGGCGCAGATTGACGCCGCCGTCGTGGACAAGCCGGGCCGCCTGGGCGAAGCTCGAGATGAGAACGTAGAGCCGCCAGGCGATCGACGCCCAGAAGATCAACCACAGGGCCGTCGCAGCATCAGCCACGACTTCGCGGCTCTGTGCCGACGGGAGCTCGCTCCAAATCTTCACGTTGCCGCCTCCAGCGTCCTTGCATCGGCGATCCGAATCGCGCGAGCGATGATAGGCGCGGGGTGGCTCGCCAGAACCCTCATGCTGGGGGCCGCCACGTAGCCTGGCCGACTCTGGGTCGCGCCCGCGACCTGCGGAGTATTAGCATTGGCAGCACCCTCAGGGTTGCCCTCATGACGAGCTTGTCGCCGCGGTTCTGCCCCCGCTGTGGGACCGCCCGTGTGGCAGAAATGCCGTTCTGCCCGGGGTGCGGCCTGAACGTCGCCGAGGTTGACGAACAGGCGCCAGGCGGGGGCGCTCGTCCAGCGACGCCGAGCGATGTCGCAGCCGACACGTCGACGGCTCCCGCTGGAACCTCGCAAACCTCGACAGTCGGCACATGGGCCGCCAGCCCGCCCGCCGATGCAGCCCTGCCCACGGCGATCGACCGGTCAACGGATCGCGGTTTCCGCGTTCCGCCCATCGTTCTCGTCGGTCTGATCGTCGTCGTTGGGCTGATCGCGCTGGTGCTGCTTACCGGGCCACGCCTCGGCGGGAGTCCGGGCTCGGGGGGCCAGGCTGCCCCGGCCGTCGCTTCAGGCGCCCCTTCTGCGGCGATCGTCGGGCTCACCATCCTGAGTCCCACGGATGGTCAAGCGGTCGCGTCCAAGGACGTAATCGTCATCGGCATTGCGCCGCCCGGGCTGACGATCACGCAGGACATCAGCTTTGGCTTCGATCAGCACACCACCGTCGACGGCACAGGTCATTGGGCAATGAAGGTCGGCCTCAACGATGGGGACAACAAGCTGACCTTCCGGATCGGGGACGACCACTCGACGCAGAAGACGATCCGGGTCATCTACACGCCACCGCAGTCCACGTGAGCCGCTTCCGGGTCGCCTATCGGTGGTGAAGCGGAGACGAAGGTCGCGACCTCAAACGGTCCGGCGGCGGCCGACGACCGCCCGGAAAACGAAGAGCACGATGATCGCCCCGATGACGGAAATGACGATGCTCTGAACGTTGATGCCCGTTGGGTCCTTCAGCCCCAGGAGAGCGCCAGCGAGCCAACCACCGACCACTGCCCCGACGATACCCAGGAGGATTGTGCCGATCACTCCTTCGCGGCCACCCACGATCATGTTGGCCAGGAAGCCGGCGATCGCGCCGAGCACGATCCACGCGAGAATGCCCATCTTGTCCCTCCTTCCCTACGGCCCAGCAGCCGCGCGAACGCGCTGGGGGGCGGCGCCATCATAGGCGTCCCTTGCCGTGGATTTGGACAGTAATGCGGGGACGCCGTCGAGATCGGCCAGCCTAGGGTCGCGTCGGAGGCACCGTGTACGAACCGTACGATCTCAGGCCCTGGGCCGAGTTCTTCTTCACGGTCGCCTCAGCCGCGGCCGCGTTGGCGGGCTTGATCATCGTGGCCCTGTCCGTGTATGGCGGCTTCATCGCGCGAAGCCCGACTCATCGTGCGCACGCCAGGGCGCTGCTGGTCGTGCTGGCTGGCGCCATGTTGACGGGCCTGATCGCGATCGCGGAGCAGCCGCCCACCTGGGCTGGTTGGGAGTTCGGCACTGTGAGCCTTGGTTTCGCCGCGATCAATACCTACAACAACCGGCGGACGCTCGCCCAGATGTCGTCGATCCCGCGGGACGCGGTGATCCGGATGGGCATTGGCTACGGGATTGCTACGGCGGGCGTCATCGGGGCGCTCTCGATCGTCGCGGCCGAGGGCGCCGGCGGCGGGCTCTACTGGATCGCGCTCGAGGCCGCTGCCGCTCTCGTATGGGCGATCGCGAGCGCGTGGCGTTTCCTCATCGGCGTCGCCGACGAGCATCGGGATCCCTGACGCAGGCGATCGCGCTTCTTGAAACCGGCGCCCACACTGGAAACCGCTCGTTGGAACGGTAGAGTCAGTC
This sequence comes from Chloroflexota bacterium, assembly GCA_005880805.1. Lineage (GTDB taxonomy): Bacteria > Chloroflexota > Limnocylindria > Limnocylindrales > CSP1-4 > CF-16. The sequence goes on from VBFZ01000049.1 coordinate 4,388, forward strand.
CTCCTCGTGAAGGCGGTACTCGGCGAGCGCTTGCTCGAACGTGCGCCCGGGGACGATGTCGACCTGGTGGCGCCGGTCCGCGGAGGTGAATTCCTGGTGGCCGGCGACGAAGGCATCGAAGCGGTCCACGTCCGGGAGTGGGACGGCAATCATCAGCCCAGATCGACCATCGGCCATCAGTCGTGACACAGTCTCGAGGTCGGCGTTCTTGAACCCGCTGTCCTTCATGGCCGCGGTGACCGACCCAAGCGCAGCACCACCGAGGACGGCCCCGACGCCAATGGGCCCGCTCAAGGCCGCGAGCACCAGGCCGGCCGCCCCGCCCAGCGCGGCGCCTCGAGCTGCTCCAGGGTCGACCGACTTGTCAGTGGTGATCTTGACGTTGCCGCCTGGCTCGGTCTTGAGCAGCGCCCAGTCCCAGACGACGACTTCCTTCTTCGCGATCCCGCTCTTGAGCGAGTCGCGAACGCTGTCAGCCGCGGACTCGTCGTCGAACCCCAGAAACACGAGCCGCATTCGTTCAGGCTGGGCCATCGTCTGCAACCTCCGACAATCCGTCGCCGGATCAACGGCGTCTGACGAGCCCATTGTTGGCGGCATTTGCTCGGATGTGATGGGGTGCCCACCCCCGTCTTGCGAGAGGGGTGGAATATGCGCGACAAGGGCGCCGGCCGAAAAGAACGGCGCGGAGCCAGCGACCGCCCGGCCCGGTGGTCAGGCCTCGAAGCGGCGCAATCGCTGGGTCGCTCGGACGAGCGCGCGAAGCGCGGCGAGCTCTCCCTCGATCAGTTCGTGGGCCCGGGCCTGCACGAGCACGTTGCCGATCGCGGTCGCCTCGACTGGCCCGGCGATCACCGGCAGTCCGCAGGCATCGGCGGTGAGCTGGCATAACAGCGCGTTCTGGCTCCCTCCGCCCACGATGTGCACGACCGCCACGTTTCGTCCGGAGAGCCGGGCTGCCTCGGACACGGTCTCTGCGAATGCCGCCGCAAGGCTGTCGAAAATGCAGCGGACGATGGCCGCCCGTCCGGCCGGCTCACGTCCGTTCAGCCCAGTGGCCGAGGCGATCCGGGCGGGCATGTCGCCGGGCGCGAAGTACATCGGATCGTTGGGGTCGACCCTGGGTCCGCCCGGCGCGAGATCGCCCGCCGCGGCGAGGAGCGCCGCCAGGTCGACCGCAACGCCATCGCGCTCCCAGGTCCGGATCGACTCCTGGAGCAGCCACAGCGCGGTGACGTTCCGGAGGTAGCGGACCCGGCCGTCGACCCCGAGCTCGTTCGTGAAGTTGGCCGCGCGGCTCGCCTCGGAGCGGACCGGCGCATCGAGCTCGATCCCGACGAGACCCCAGGTCCCGCACGAGATCCAGGCGGCGTCCTCCGTGTCGGCGGGGACCGCGACGACGGCGGAGGCTGTGTCGTGCGAGCCGACGAGCGTCAGCTCGGTGGTGGCCGGCAGGTCTGTTCCTTCGCGGACCGATCGAAGCAGACCGCCAGGCCGCTCTCCCGGGGGCGCGATGGGCGGGAGCATTCCGCCCGGTAGGCCGAGTTCGGCGACGAGGTCGAGGGCCCAGGCGCGGCGCTCCAGATCCAGGAGCCCGGTCGTCGACGCGTTCGTCGCCTCGGCGACGCGGGCTCCCGACAGCCAGTAGCCGAAGAGGTCGGGCATGAGGAGGAGGGACGCGGCCGCCTCGAGCTCGGGCGTCCCGCGCGCGGACGCGAGCTGGTAGATGGTGTTGATCGGGGTCAGCTGGACGCCGATCCGCGCGTAGAGCCGCTCCGGCGGAATGGCGCCATGGACGGCTTCCATGCCGGGCAAGCTCCGTTCGTCGCGATAGTGGTAGGGGTTGCCCAGGAGCCGGCCGTCGCGGTCGACCAACCCGTAGTCGCAGCCCCAGGTGTCGATCGCGACGCTGCGGATCTCGGGGTCGACCCGGCCGGCCGCACGCAGCCCTTCGAGGATCTCGCGGAACAACCCGAGGGCATCCCAGTGCAGGCCATCGGGCAGCCGGACCGGCTCGTTCGGAAAGCGGTGGACCTCCGTCAGCTCGAGAGTGCGAGGACCGATCCGGCCGAGGACGACGCGGCCCGACGACGCCCCGAGGTCGATGGCGACGACCGAGCCAGCCGTGCGCCGGCTCACCGCAGGAACGCGGCCGCGACCCCCGCGTCGACCGGGATGTGGAGCCCGGTCGTCTGGCTGAGGTCGCCGCCGACCAGCGCGAAGACAGCCGCAGCCACGTGCTCGGGCAGGACCTCCCGCTTCAGGAGCGTCCGCTGGGCGTAGAGGTCCGGGCTCGGTCCGCGCCCCAGCCCTTCCCAAAGATCCCCGAGCCGCGGACGACGCCGTCGGGGTTGACCCCGTTGACCCGGATCCCGTACTCGCCGAGCTCGGCGGCCAGCAGCCGGACCTGGTGCGCCTGGTCGGCCTTCGACGCGCCATAGGCGACGTTGTTCGGGCCGGCGAAGAACGCGTTCTTGCTGACGATGTAGACCAGGTCGCCGCCCGTGCCCTGGTCGATGAGGACGCGGGCCGCCTCGCGTGAGACCAGGAAGGAGCCGCGGGCCATTACGTCGTGCTGCACGTCCCAGTCCTCGACCGTGGTCTCGAGGAGCGGCTTGGAGATCGACAGACCGGCGTTGTTCACGACGATGTCGACGCCGCCGAACGCCAGGACCGCGCTC
>VBFZ01000178.1 GCA_005880805.1 Chloroflexota bacterium
CACCAGACAGGACGGGACGAGGGTCGGGGCCGAGATGCCTAAGAAGCTCAAGATCTATCTCGTTGGACTCGTGGCTGTGAGCGCTGTTGCGCTCTTGGTCACGAGTTTTGTGTTTCCGATCAACCCGCAAGTTGGCATCGGCATTCCGGGAATGCCGACAGAGCTAAATGTCTGGCTCGGGTTCCTGTTTTGGGTATCTGTGACCGTGCTCACGTCAGCACTACCGGTCCAGATGCCTCGCGGTACCAAGATCGCGGTCTCAATTGCGCCAGTCGTCGCGGCGATGAATCTTGGCGGCCCGGCCTTTGGAGCGTGGGTTGCGGCGGTCGGCACTACGGAGCTACGAGAACTAAAGGGCCGTATCCCGTGGTATGGGAGCTTGGCAAACCACGCCGGCATCGTGCTTCCCGCGGTGGTTGGCGGCGTGGTGATGTTCGTCATCCAACGGGAGAATCCCGGCCATTCTCGGGAACTCGGCGGGACTCTGGGCCATGCTTGGGACTTCGGCGCGACTCTCATTGGCGCCGGAATAAATTTCGCGCTCAACATCGGCCTCGTCTCGCTCCTCGTCGCCTTCCGAACAGACAGACCATTTAGGGCGGTCCTTTATGGCGATGCGAGGAGCGTCGCGGCGAACCTCCTAGCCCTCGTGCCTCTGGCGTGGCTGATGGCTCGCGTTTACCTGATCCCAGGTGCCGGCTGGTGGGCGACGCTCTTGTTTGCCTTGCCCCTCTACACCACGAGGGTCGCGCATCACCGGTTCGTCGAGATGCGCGAGATGTTCACCCAGACGATCGCCAGCCTCGCGCAAGCGGTCGACAAGCGGGATCCCTTCACCAGCAACCACTCCAAGCGCGTGATGATGATTGCCATCGACATCGGGCGCGTCATGCGCCTGGGCGAGCCGGAGCTCGAGGCGCTGGAGTGGGGCGGCCTCCTGCATGACGTCGGCAAGATCGGCGTGCCGGACAACATCCTGCTCAAGCAGGAGCGGCTCACGCGTGACGAGCGCATGAAGATGAACGCCCACCCGGTGCTCGGAGCCGAGATCATCGCCCCGGTGACGAAGCTGGCCCCGGAGCTGCCGATCATCCGCCACCACCACGAGTGGTACAACGGCTCGGGCTATCCCGACCGCCTCATTGGTGACGAGATCCCGAAGCTGGCGCGGGTGCTCCACGTCGCCGACGCGTTCGAAGCCATGACCGCCGCGCGGCCGTACCGCATGAAGCCACTCACCCCGGAGCAGGCACTCGGTGAGCTCCGCAAGTTCGCCGGCATCCAGTTCGACCCGTCGGTGGTCGACGCGTTCGTGAAGACGGGCTGGGTCGAAGGCATCCCCGATCCGGGTCGCGAGCCCGAGCTTCGGCCCGTGCCACTCCTCTCACAAGCGGCGGGGAGCATGAGCATGGCGACGAGCTCGAGCATGGCCGCGGCGACCGGCGGGAATGGCGCCGGCGCACATCCGAACGGCACGGGCGCAGGGGGCAAACTGGTCGAGGTCGGGACTGGCGCCGACGTCCGCTAGGCCTGCTCCGTCGGCGCCTCGCGCCCGGCCGGCCGCTACCGTCATCCATAGCACCACCCGAGCCGGCCTGACCCACTCGTGATCCTCATCGGGATCGCGCTCGGGCTCCTCCTCGGACTCCTGGTCCGGGGCAGCCTGTCGGGCTTCCTGGCCAACCTCGCCGACGTTCGCCTGCGAGGCGTCCCGCTGCTCCTGGCGGGGGTCATCGTGCGTTTCGGTACCGAGGGCGCTATCAACCGAGGCTTCGCGCCGGCCGAGGCCCTCCGACTCCCGCTGTTCAGCCTCGGGTTCGCTCTGCTGCTCTTCGGGCTGTGGCTGAACCGCCGCCAACCCGGAATTCTGCTGGGCTTCGTCGGGATCCTCTCGAACGCAACGGCGATCGCCGTCAACGGCGGCCACATGCCGATCTGGGAACCGGCACTTACCGCCGCCGGGTTCACCCTGGCCGACGTCCCGTCCACATTCCATGTCGTCCTGCCGCCGCCGATCGACGCCTCGTTCCTGCTTCACGCGGGGCCAATCGCCGACGTCATTCCGATCCCGTTCTCCCCGATCCGGAACGTGGCATCGGTCGGTGACCTGTTCCTCAGCGGCGGGTTCGCCTTCTTCCTGTTCGCGACTGCGGTTCGCCGATATGTCGAACCCGAAGAGCTCGCGGTAGCAGGCGCCGCGGACCTCGGCCAGCCCGCGGCCGGAGAGGGCCTCGCCGAGGAGGGCATCGGATGGACGCGGCCCTGGTCGACCGGCCTCGCCTCGGGGCTCGCGCAGGCGTCATCGCTCGATCGACCACTCGTCCTCGGATCCGCGGCAGCCGGCATGGCCGGCCCTTCATCGGTCCCTGTCCTTCGTCGCGCCCCGACGCCCACCCCTGGGGTCGCGATCCGCCTCGCGCGGCGCGCCCGCGATCATCCGTATGTCCGACTCGCGCTCAATGGCTCGTTCAGCGCGCTGTGGGTGGGCCAGCTGATCAGCCTCTTCGGGGACCGGGCGAACCAGATCGCGGTGGTGTTCCTGGTGCTGCGCGCTACGGGCTCACCAGTCGCGGTCGCGCTCGTCTTCGTCGCGGCAACGATCCCGAACCTCCTGCTCGGTCCGTTGGCCGGCACGTTCGTGGATCGCTGGAGTCACCAGGAGACGATGGTGGTCAGCGATCTGCTCCGCGGCGCCGCGGTCCTGCTCATCCCGGTCGTGGCCTTCGGCGGCAACCTCCTCCTCGTCTATCCGCTCCTGTTCCTGGTCACGACGATCTCGCTCTTCTTTCGGCCGGCGAGGACCGCGATCCTGCCGCGAATCGTTTCCGAGGGCGACCTCCTGACCGCGAACTCGGCAATGTGGATCGGCGAGACGCTGGCCGATGTCGTGGGATACCCGCTCGCGGGGCTGTTCGTGGCGTTCCTCGGGCCGGCTCTCCCGCTGGCGTTCTGGTTCGATTCCGCGACCTACGTCGCCTCAGCCGTGCTGATCGCCTCGATGGTTGTGCCGCCACTGCTCCGCCGCGGCGGCGCGGAGGGCGAGCCGCGCCGGGAGGGGATCCGCCGCGAGCTCGTCGCAGGGTGGCGCTTCCTCCGTCACGAAACCGTCCTGCTCACGAACACGCTGCAGGGTGCCGCGGGCCAGTTCGCAGCGGGCGGGCTCACCGCCCTGACGGCGGTCTATGCCGAGAGCGTGATCTCGCGCGGATCGGTCACTCCCGAGGCGACGTACGCCTTCCTCGAGACGTCGATCGGCGTCGGCAACCTCGTCGGCGGTTTCATGATCGGCCTCGTCGGGGCGCACCTGGCGAAGGGCAGGGTCGTCGCCTTCGGCTACATCCTGTTCGGCGTGTGCGTGGCGTTGCTAGCGGTAGCGGGCGCCCTGCCCCTGGCCCTGGGTCTGTTCCTCGGCTCGGGGTTCGCGAACATGGTCTACATCATTCCAAGCCAGACACTGTTCCAGGAGCGCACTCCGCCGGACCTGATCGGCCGCGTCGTCGGGCTCCGCTTCTCGCTCGTGTTCGGAGCGATGACCCTCGCGATGGCGATCAGCGGCCTCCTGGCGTCGGTGCTCGGCGTGGAGCCGGTCCTTGCGGCGTTCGGGCTGCTCGCCGTGGCGGCCGGGCTGGGCGGGCTGCTCGTTCCCGCCGTCCGCGCTGCCTGAGGCGATGGCGTTCGCGGCGGCCGATCGAGGGACGGCACGCGGATGCCTCCGATAAACTGGCGGGCGCGCGCGGTCCGTCCGCGCGATCTCTGCGTTCAGAGGAGTGACCCGACCGCATGACGGAACGCGATCCTGAGACGATCGCGGGCACGACGCCGCCCGGTGAGACGGGGGCGGACGTCGAACCCGCGGAGGGAACCGAGCCCGAGGCATCGGCCGAAGCCGAGCTGGCGGCCGAGGAAGAGTTTCCGCCCGAGGACGAGCTGTCGCCCGAGGACGAGCTGCCGCCCGAGGACGACCTCGAACGCGAGCGCGAAGAATCGGGCCTGGAGGTCGACGAGGCCGTGCTCGAAGCGGAAGCCGAAGCCGAGGAGGCGGACGAAGAGCCGCTCGAGGAGGCGGCCGCTCCGATCCCCGGCGTCGTTCCCGGGGCCGCCAGACCCGCGCCGGGGCGCCGCTTCGGTCGAAGCTCGACACCTGCTGCGGCTCCGACGCCCTCCGAGCTCGCCGTCCGCATCGATGACCGGATCTCGGCGCTGTTCGTGATCGCGGTCGTCGCCGCGTTTGTAGGGATCCTGCTGTGGGGATTGCTGTTCGGGGCGGCTGGCGTGTTCACACCGCTTCCATCGCCGTCGCCCAGCCCGACCGAGGAGCCGAGCCCGAGTCCCTCGCCCTCCCCCTCGCTTTCGCCGTCCCCATCACCGTCGCCCTCCCCCTCTCCGTCGCCGAAGGCAACGAAGCCGTAGCCGTCCGACGCCGGGCGGAAGTCGTCGCGAATGCGTTAGAAGGCGCTCGCCGTTCGATGCACGGAAGGCCATGGTCCCGGGCGTATGCTCGCCTCATGCGCATCGGCGGCGAGCGATCGCTCGAGGCCCAGCGCGCGGCGATGGTCGCCGATCAGCTGCGGGCCAGGGGGGTCCGTGACGAGCGCGTCCTCAAGGCGATGGGGGCAGTCCCGCGCGAGCTGTTCGTCCCCGATGGGCGGCGCGACCAGGCCTACGCCGACGAGGCGCTCCCGATCGAGGCCGGCCAGACGATCAGTCAGCCCTACATCGTCGCCCGAATGACCGAGCTCCTGGCGGTAAGGCCCGGGGACCGCATCCTCGAGATCGGCACGGGATCCGGATACCAGGCGGCGATCCTCGCAGAGCTCGGGGGGCGGGTGACGACGATCGAACGCCAGTCGGACCTCATCCCCCAGGCGCGCGCGAGGCTCGAGGAGCTCGGCCTGGCCGATGGCGTCGAGTTTCGGACCGGGGATGGAAGCAAGGGCCTGCTCGAGGGCGCGCCGTGGCCGAGGATCATCGTCACCGCCGCGGCCCCCGGGATCCCACGAACGCTGCGGGAGCAGCTCGACCCGAACGGCGGCCGGATGGTCATCCCGGTCGGCTCCAGGGATCGCCAGGACCTGCTCGTCGTGGTCAGGCAGGGCGACGAGTGGATCGAGCGGTCGGACGGCCCGTGCGTGTTCGTCCCTTTGATCGGCAGCGAGGGTTTCGACTACGACGCCTGACCGCCCGGAGGATTGAGGCGATCGACCCTCGGCGACCAGGGCACCGCACCCGGGCGTTGGCCGACTGACCGTCGGTATACTCGGCCGGCCATGGCCCACGTCTTCGTCGCGCCGCATCCGGACGACGTCGCGCTCTCCTGCGGCGGGCTGATCGCCAGCCTTCGCGAGCTCGGCCAGAACGTCACGATCATCACGGCCTACTCCGGCGCGGGATTGACGAACGGCGAGGTGCCGACCCCCTACCAGCGGGAGGCGCTGGGTTTCGGTAACAAGGCCGTCTGGCCGGTCAGCGAGGCCTTTAACCGCGCCAACCTCACCAACGACTACCCGGTCTACCCCGATGACTCGACAGGCGAAGTGGTGCCCGCCTGGACCGCGCTGCCCGATAACCTCGAGGCCACGCAGGAAGAAGCGGACCAGGCAGCCAAGCGCTTCTGGCAACGTGCATCCTGGTACCGGCGGGCCAACATCCACAACGAGCCGATCGGCGACCGCCCGCTCATCGACGACCAGCCGAACCAGGGCGCGATCCTCACCGAGGAGGTCGTGGAGGCGGCCGGCGCAGGTGACCTCATGGCGACCCGTCGGCTCGAGGACGAGCGATATGCCTACTTCGCGGAGGCCTCGATCGTCTTCCTCGACCTCCCGGACGCCGTCTTCCGGGGCTACGAGGGGGAAGGCGAGCTGCTCGGCATGCCGCGCGCCGACGACCCCAGCCCGGCCGAGATCCTGCGACGCGAGATCGCCCGTCTCGAGCCCCAGAAGGTGTACTTCCCGCTGGGGGTCGGCAGTCACGTCGACCACCAGCTCGTGCGGGAGGCCGGCATGTCGCTCCTCGCCGACGGTCGCCGTTGGGTGATGCCAGGACCGGAATGGGCGGGCATCGTGACCTTCTACGAGGACTTCCCATACTCGTGGTGGCACCCATTCGACCTGCTCCAGGAGCTGCCGCCACAAACGGTCGCGAGCCTGCCGCCGGACGTGTCGCTGTGGCCGCAGTACGCCGACATCTCCGACCAGGTCGAGCGCAAGATCACCGGCCTGACGATCTACCGGAGCCAGATTCCAAGGCTGTTCGGCAAGACGTCCGACATGGCCTCCGCGGTTCGCGCCTTCAGCGCGCGGGTCGCCGCGCTTGGTGGCTTCGAGGGGACCCGCGCGGAGCGCTACTGGGCGACGACGCGGGTCTGAGCTTCGATCCGAGCTCCGGACTTGAGCTTCTGACCTCGGGCCTGCGGTACGAAGCGGCTATGGGATCGCAGAGGC
>VBFZ01000179.1:0-295 GCA_005880805.1 Chloroflexota bacterium
CTGCACATGGTCACGGCCGATCCCAACCGGACGCCGACGTTCACGTTGTTCGCGGATCCCGACTGGTTCTTCTTCGCGACCGGTGGCGGCAACTGCGCCACGCAGGCGGAGTGCGCCTTCATCCCGGCGCGGACGAACCAGAGCTTCGCCTGGAACCACGGCGACATCCAGGACGACATCGCGTCCACCTGGGTGGGCTTCGTCGGGCCCAGTGTGCGGAAGATGGGGGAGGTCGACTCGGTGTGGACCGATCACACCGACTACCGGCCGACCATGCTGGCGCTGCTGGGGCTGA
>VBFZ01000179.1:347-6787 GCA_005880805.1 Chloroflexota bacterium
GAGACGTGGCAGCGGCTCGCTTCGGTGTACAAACAGCTCAACGCAACGTTCGGCTCGTTCAGCGTGGCCGTACTGAAGGTCTCCACTCGTGCGCTCGCGAGCGATTCGCCGGGCGATGCGACGTACGCGACGCTCGAGAACCGGATCGCGAGCTGGACCCTCCAGCGGGACGCGCTCGCGACCGGAATCAAGAGCGCGCTGACGAACTCCGCCTTCCATGACATTGCGCTCAACGAGCAGCTCGCCAAGTCGTACATCGCCGACGCGAATCGGCTCATCGCGCTGGCGGAGTCGGAGGCCGCCGGGGGCTGACCGCGGCGCGGCAAGGTGGTCCTGACGAGGGCTTGGGCGACCGGTTCTCGCCGGGTCGCTTCAGGCCGGCCGGAGCTCGACGTCCGGCCGCGCGACGTCCTCGGGCGGCGCGCGGAAGAATGGACGTGCCTCCCACCCGAAGATCGCGGTGAGGAGCAGGGCAGGCAGCTGGCCGATCCGCGTGTTGTAGCGGTAGACCGTGTCGTTGTAGAACTCGCGCCGGTCGGCGATGACCTCCTCGAGGCGCTCGATCTCGTTCTGCAGGTCGAGCACGTTCTGCTCGGAGCGGATCTGGGGGTAGTTCTCGACGACCGCGAACAGCTGCTTGACGGCCGCAGTGGTGGCCTCCGATGTCGCGGCCTGTGCCTCGATCGGGGCGGTCGGAGAGTACGCCGCCCGGAGGCGGGTGACGTTTTCCAGAACGCCACGCTCGTAGGCCATGAGATCGCGGACCGCGTTGACCACGTTGGGGAGCTCGTCGTGGCGCTGCTTGAGCGCGACGTCGACGTTCGCCCACGCCTTGTCGATCCGCTGACGGAGGGCGATCACGTCGTTGTACGTTGTCAGCGCGATGAAGCCAACGATCACGACGGCCACGGCGACGGCAAAGAGCGCGGCTGCCTCGAACGTGGTCAAAGCCGTATGCCGCCCGTCAGCTCGAAGGCCAGGACGAACACCGCGCCGATTGCAAGAAGCGCGCCCAGGAGGCCCATGACGAACTGGCCCTGATTGCGCGCCTCGGCCGCTCCGGGCACGCCTTGTGCGATGAGGAGTGGGCATTCGGGTGTCGCGGCGACCACGAGCTCCTCGGGGGCGATGTCGAACATCCGCGCGATCTTCTCAGATGTCGCCTCGTCCGCGACGGGCTCCGGCCGGGCATCGGGATCCAGGTGCGGCGCCCGTGTTGGGTGGCCGATTCCGAAACCGGGGATCGCGGCGTTGCCCCACGCGTCGGCCGGCGTGGCGGCGAGGACGCCTGCTTCCCGCGCGGCCGCGAGGTCGGCTTCGATCTCCGGGTCGCTCGTGAGGTCCCCGTCGGCCGAATCCGCATTGGCTCCGGTCGGGTCCGGCAGCTGGTCGAAGGGTCGGGCGGTTCCCACGACTGTGACCTGGTCGCCGACCTGGATGCGGGCCTCCTGGTAGTGCCGCTCGCGGCCGCCCATCGTTGGCATGGCGAGGGAGAAGACGTCGCCGATCGGCCGCGGCGTGTCGGGCAGGTCGGTGGGTTGGTGGACCGTGAGCAGGTTCGCGATCTGCACCTGTCGATCGAGCTCGCCGACCTGGATCGCGGGACCGCTGCGCATGCGCAGTCCCATGGCGGAGCTGAATGCACCGTCGTGCTCGTCGAGGCGCCAGGGCATGTCCCAGCGCGCGCCCCTCGGGAAGATGCGGACGGTCCCGGTCTCGTCACGGACGCGAAATCCCACCGCGCGCTCCTCGTTGAACACCGTGTGGCGGTCGCGATCGCGCGTCTCGGTGATGCGCGCCAGGTAGTAGACGCAGCGCTCGCTCTGCAGGGGTGACAGGAGCGACAGCTCGGCCGGCTCCACCACTCCCGAAACGCGCACTTCGCCGACGGCCAGCGAGGCGACGCGCGACGTCGATACGTCCGAGATGAGGGCCGCCCGGCGGTAGCCCGCCATGCCGCGCGCGAGGAGCGTCAGGCCGGCAACTACGGCGGCGCCGCTCCCGAGCAGCACGTATGGCGCGAGAGAGCCGCTGATGTGGCGCTCCTCTCTGCTACGGGCTGTGGGAAGCGGGCGGCGAACCGCGGCCGCCGAGATCGAGCGCGCGGACGATCAGCAGGATCCCCAGCAGCACGAGCGCGGCGGGCCACACGACATCCCAGCGGATGGGCGGCAGGTAGTCGCGGACGAGGAAGTAGACGCCGGCGGCAACCAGCAGGACGCCGAGCACGACGACGCCGCGTCCCGGGCCGTCCTCGCCCCGGGCTCCGCGTGCATCTCGTCTCGCGGCTCGCCGAGCTTCCCGCTCCCGGCGGCGCGCCTCCCGCCAGTCGTCCGCACCCGGTTGCCACGCCGGGATTGGCGTCGTTGCCGGCGTCGATGCCGCCGAGGCGGGGTGATCGGCGGGCTCCGTGCCCGGCGCGCGAGCGCCCGTGACCGGCGGGGTCGGCGCTCCGCCAGGAGTCGGCGCGGACCCGAACGGGGTCGATGGAGCCCATGGCTCCTCGGGGATGACGAACACCATCGCGACGTAGACGAGGACAGCCAGACCCTGGGTGAGTACCGCCGCGATCACCCAGCCCAGCCGGACGATGGCAGGATCGATGTCCAGCCACTCGGCGATTCCGCCGGCCACGCCCGCGAGCATCCGTTCGTCCCGCGACCGATACAGCCGCCCGTTCATCCCAGTTCCATCCCGGTCACTGGCAGTTCTCCCCGTGGAGCTCGACGTTGCCGAAGTTCGCCGTCGTCGACAGGTCGACCTTCGCGGCGGCCGCATCGTACCCGGGCGTCGTCCACGTATTGCCGGCCTGGGTCATGCCCCGATCGCCGAAATCCGTCGATGAGAACGCGCCTCCGCCGAGGGTGACCCGCAGGCCGACGCCCGACGGGACACACAGCTCGAGGGAACCGAAGTTCGCCGTAATCGAGCCGTGGAAGGACGACTCCCTGGGGACGCGGAGCACGGTTGAACCGAAGTTCGAGGTGATCGACAGGCTCTGCACCGTCGCTCCCGCCAGGCCCAGATCCGCCTGGCCGAAGTTGACCGTCACGGACAGGTTCCCGACCCTGGCGCCGCTCAGGTCAGCCGTGAGGTCGCCGAAATCCGACGTCGCCGAGAGATCGACCGTGGGCTGGCGTGGGAGGCCGATGCGCCAGGCGCCAGGACCGCCGCCGCCATCGAGGAAGGGCAGGATGCCCCAGCGCCCGGAATCGCTTCGGATGTTCAGCGAGCTCGCCGAGGCGGTGACGCTCGGCGGGGCACCGTCCCGGCTCGACCCGGCGACGGTCCAGCCGGCACCGTTCCCCGTCGAGATCGTCGTGCTGCGGCAGGCCGCCCGAAGCTCGACCGACGCCCGGTCCCCGCCGAACGAGCCGGTCTGGTCTGGGAACGGCTTGCCGCCTTCGCCGCGCCCGCAGTCGCGACCCAGTCCGGCGAACGCCGGCCCCGCGGCGAGGAGGCTGCCGAACATGACCCCCAGCGTCGCGGCGACGAGGAGGCCACCCAGGAACTCGAGCGACGTCCTGCGAAGGAGCAACCCGAACCCGAGCCCCACGATGATCAGCGGCCACAACCGCCAGGCGCCGACGAGCGCCGCCGGATCGAGCACACCGAGCTGGACCAGGGCAGGGATCCCGCCGAGGAGGATCAGGAAGATCCCCCAGTTGAGCAGCCCGCGGTTGACGCGCATCCTGCCTCCCTCTCGACCGTCGCGCGGGACCATTCTGACGGCTGACGAGCCCAGGCGCCGTGCTAGCCTCGCCTCCGCTGTGAAGAGCGCACGGGAGTTCGCGATCCTGGCCGGCCTCGCGATGCTCGGGCCGATCCTGGCATTGACGGTCGTCGTCGCCCAGCAACCGTCGTTGCGATTCAACGACTACCACGACTACTGGCTGGCGGGCCGGCTGGTGGCCAGCGGAGGCAACCCGTACGACCTGGGCGCGCTGAGGGAGCTCGCGAGGCAGGAAAACCTCGAGTTCCTGGTGGGCGGTGGATACAGCTACCTGCCGCCGTTCGCCCTCGCCATGGTCCCACTCGCCGCATTGCCGTTCGAGGCGTCCGCATGGCTGTTCAGCCTGGGGTCGGTCCTCGCGTTCGGGCTCGCCGTCGGCTGGTGGCTGCAGCGCTGGCTCCAGGATGCCGCGCCCTCACGGCGTCGGCTTGCCGCCGTCGGGTGTGGTGTCTACCCGCCGGTGCTCGGTTCCGTCTTCGTCGGCCAGGTAAACCTCGTGGTCGGCGTGCTGATCGCGATCGGGTTCGCCACGCTTGTGGCGGATGCCGTCCGGCCCGGCGAGCGCGCGACCTCTGTCGCCTCGGGGCTGGCCGAGGTGACCTCCGGCCTGGCGCTCGGGGTTGCCGGCGTCGTCAAGCTGTACCCGATCGCTGTCGCGCTTCCGCTCGTGCTCGGGCGCAGGCTCGTCATGGCCGCCGCGCTGGCCCTCGCGTTCGGCGGCTCGCTGCTCTTGGCGGCGGTCCTGGCCCCCGGTGCATCGCAGGGAGTCGACGGGCTTGGCTCGCTGCTCGCGCCCGACGCCTACTGGACCAACCAGTCTCTGAACGGCTTCGCCAGCCGTCTCGTCCTCAGCACCGACCAGACCTCGGCGATGTTCCCCGGCCGCGCGCCCGCCGAGAGCCTGTCGGCCGTCCTGATCGTGGTGCTGGCCGTCGCGACGCTCGGCGTCCTGTGGCTGGCGCGGCATGCGCTGGCGCTCCCGCGCGGTGTAGCACTGGCGTCGGCCTTCGTGCTCGTCGCCGCGATCGCGGGTGCACCCAAGAACTCGCTCTGGAACCAGGTCCCGTCGCTCGTGGCGGTCGGCACGCTGCTCGCGCTGGAAACCCCGGATCTGACGCTCCAGCGCCTGGGCCGGGTCGACCGAGTGTTGCTTCTGCTGTGGGGTGGCAGCGCTGCACTCCAGGCGCTCGTGGACGCGGTTCTCCTTGGGGGTGGCCGGGCTGCGGCATACGCGACGCCGCTCGCCTCGATCGCGCTCTACGGCGTCCTCGTCCTGTGGCTCCTGCTCGCGCGCCGGCTCCTGGTCCCCGCTGAGCTTCCGGCCGCGCTCGATGAGGCTGATGACGCCCAGGGCCGGCGGCTGCGCGAGATCGCAAGGGCCGGGCCGTGACCGGGAAGGCGCGTCGTCCGCATCTCCCGGGGCCACCCGTCAACCCGATCCGCCAGGCCATCCGCTACTGGCTGGCGCGCGCGGCGGCAACCGTGCTGTGCCGGGCGTTCGTCCGCCTCAGGGTCGAGGGCCGCGAGCGGCTGCCCGCCGAGCCGTGCCTGTACTGCTTCAGCCACCAGAACTGGGCCGACCCGTTCATCCTCATGACCTGCCTGCCGGGGCGGCCACGGCTGTACTTCTTCGGACCGAAGGAGGAGGACATGTCGAAGGGCGGCCGGAACCGGCTCATGAGCTGGGTCGGCACGGCCGTGCCTTACAAGCCCGGCAAGAACGACCTGCTCGAAGCGACCCGTCGGGTGCAGGCGGTCTTCGATGCCGGCGGCAGCCTCGCGATCGCCGGCGAGGGTCGGATCCACCACGGAGAAGGGGAGCTCCTGCCGCTCAACGAGGGCGCCGCATTCTTCGCGTTGCGCTCCAGGCGGCCGATCGTCCCTGTGGCCATCAACGGAACAGGCTGGCTGGGGTTCGGGAGGGTCGTGCGCGTGCGCATCGGCGAGCCGATCGAGGCGACCGGCCGGCCGACGCGGGAGACGGTCGAGGCGCTGACCGCCAGAACGTGGACGGAGCTGCACGGTCTCCTCGCCGACTTCGCCGACCGTCCACCGCCGGGTCCGTTCGGCCGCTGGCTGACGGAGATCTTCAACGAGTGGCCCGAGGGCTCGCGCGCGCGGGACACGTGATTAGAACGCATGTTCACGCACCGCGCGAGACGTGCGGGCGTTGGGCCGTGCGATACTCGGCCCACCCAGGAGGACACGTGGCCGGCACAGGACTCTCCGCCAACCCCACTGA
Organism: Chloroflexota bacterium; assembly: GCA_005880805.1. Classification (GTDB taxonomy): domain Bacteria; phylum Chloroflexota; class Limnocylindria; order Limnocylindrales; family CSP1-4; genus CF-16. The sequence continues at coordinate 6,323 of VBFZ01000179.1, forward strand.
GTATCGGCAGCGCCTGGACGAGCAGAGCGACGAGCAGATCGACGCCTGGGCGGCCGAGCTCATGCGCGACGTGGCGATCCGGAAGGGAGTGCTGAAGGTCCTGGCCGACTTCCGGAAAGCCGCCGGCCTCGACGACCGCTCGCTCGAGCGCGTGTACGCCGCCGGAGGCGGGCCGCCAGCGAGCCTCGGCCGGGATGCAACGGGTCGGCTCATGGTCCCGGCGGTCACCCTCTGGGCGCTTGTCCAGGGCATCCGTTCACAGGCCTCGGATGGTCGCGAGCGCCTGATCGCTTACCTCGTCGAGAACTTCGAGGACCTCGTCTACGTCTGAGACCCTCGCCCGAGGGTCCGGCGAACCCGCTGCGCGGTCCAGCCTGGTCCGAGTCCGGGGGGTGGTTCGCCTCCTCCACGGATTCCCGTCCGCCCTCGATGGGCTGGTCACTGGAGTGCTGGTGGCGATCGCCG
>VBFZ01000180.1 GCA_005880805.1 Chloroflexota bacterium
CGACGGCTACTGGCAGGACGTCGGGACCATCCAGTCCTATTGGGAAGCCAACATGGCCCTCCTCGATGACGCGCCGGAGCTGGACCTCTACGACAAGGAGTGGCTCATCCACACTCGTTCCGAGGAGCGGGCCCCGGCCAAGATCGGCGCCACCTCGCACGTCCAGCGCAGCCTGATCAGCCACGGTTGCGTCATCAACGGAACGGTCGTCAACTCGGTCCTCTCGCCGGGCGTCCGTGTCGACGTGGGGGCCGTCGTCCGCGACTCCATCATCATGTTCGACTCGGTCATCCGGGCCGGGGCCGTGGTCGATCGCGCGATTCTCGACAAGGAGGTCACGATCGGCCCGAGCGCAGTGATCGGCGAGGGGACGGACCTGACGATCCCCAACCGCCAGGAGCCGGCCCGGCTGTTCACGGGCATCACGGTGATCGGCAAGCGCTCCGTCGTCCCGCGTGGGATTCGGGTTGGGCGCAACGTCAAAATCGGCGGCGACGTGCGGGCGTCGGACTTCGTGAGTCGCGTCGTCCGGAGCGGGTCCACCGTCGAGCGGCGTGAGCCGCGAGCCCGTCCGGCACCCGCGGCGGTACGAGCCGTGGAACGCGAGCTGACGAGCGGACGGCTGGGCGCAGACGGCCCCGAGGGGGTCACGCGCATCTCGAGCTGAGCCGTCCGGCGCGATATCCGGGATAGACTCCCCGCCATGTCTCCCGACCGCCGGACGCCGGCGCCGATCCGGCCGTCCGACGTCGAGCGCTGGCTGGCCGAGCTCGAGCTGCAGCCGATCGATCGAGCCGATCGCGAGGGGATCGCGTCCTGGGACCTCGAGTTGGATGGCCGCCGGCGGTTCGACGTTCGTGTGACGGTGATCCTCGACCCCGCCCTGGCCCTCATCGTGTGGGTGCACTACGCGCCACCGATCACGGACCTGTTCCGCAAGTCGTACCGCAAGCTGCTGCGCTGGAACGACGAATACCCGTTCGTGAAGTTCGCGGTCGCCGAGGACGAGCGGCCGGTGCTGACCGCCGAGCTGCCGCCGGGCTCCCTCGATCGCGACGCACTCGGGCTGGCGATCGCGCGTGCGCTCGTCGTGTGCGACCAGCTGATCGGGGAGTCCGCGGCGTGGCTGTGGCTCGATGGCCGGATCCCGGACACGGCCGGCCGGAAAGGCCGGAATCCGGGCCTGTTCCGGCGCTACGAGCACGAGCTGGCAGGACTCGAGGCGCTGCCGGCGGTCGACCAGCCGTCCCAACCCGGCGCTCTGCGCACGCTCGACCTGGACGCAGTTTCCCAGGCCACCGACCGATGACGGCCCCGTCGCGGGCCTTCGCGATCGTGCTGCTCGCGGTCGTCGCTGCCTTCGCCTGCGTCCTCACGCCACCGAAAGCCGCCGACGTGGAAGCCGCCTCGACGAAGCTGACCCTGGTGACCGACAGCCGCTACGACGTCCAGCCGGCGAGTCACCGCGTCCACGTGACCGTCGACATCACCGCGGCGAACCACACCAGCGAGACGCGCATCCGGCGCTACTTCTTCGACCACGCCAACCTCGCCGTCCTGCCGGACGCGACAGGCATGAAGGTGACGTCGAGCGGTGCGAAGCCGACCGTGCGGGTGGCCGCTCGCCCGAAGGGCTACGCGGTGCTGTCGATCGGCTTCGGCCGAAAGCTCTACTCGGGGCGCAGCATGGCGCTCCGGCTCACCTTCGACCTGAAGGACTCCGGCGGGGGAGCCGCGGCCACTGTTCGGGTGACCGACAACCTGGCCACCTTCCCGGTCTGGGCGTTCGCCAGTGACGGCGCATCCGGCAGCAGCGTACGGGTGGTCTTTCCGGCCGGCTACTCGATCCAGGAAGCAACCGGCTCGATGGGCAAGCCTCAAGCGGGCCCGAACGGGACGCAGGTGTTCAGCGCGGGCCCTCTCTCGTCGCCGCTCGGCTTCTCCGCGTACTTCATCGCGGACCGGCCGGGAGCATTCAGGGAGACACCGCTCGACCTGACCGTTGGCGGACAGCCGCTCCACGTCGTCGTGAGGGCCTGGGCCGACGACCCGCGCTGGGGCAAGCGCATGGGGGCACTCGTGCAGTCGGCGCTCCCGGCCCTCGGCACCGCGATCGGCTTGCCCTACCAGGGCGAAGGCCCGCTCATCGTCGAGGAGGCGATCGGTCGGACGCGGGGTGCCCCGCTCGGCCAGTTCGATCCCGCCGACGGGCGCGTCCGCGTCGCCTACTACGGCGACTCGTACACCGTGCTGCGCGAGCTAGCGCTCGCCTGGTTCAACGGGAACCTCCTTGCCGACCGCTGGGCGGACGAGTCGTTCGCCTCCTGGTACGCAGTTGGAGCCGCGAAAACGATGGGCGTGAAGGTGGCCCCGCCCGCGCTCACGGCAGGGCTCGAGAAGGCGAAGCTACCGCTCAATTCGTGGCGGCCAAGCGGCCGAGCCGACGATGCCGCCAGCGCGTACGCGCTGGCGGCCGGGCTGACACTCGCTCGCGCGATTGCGGGACGCGCCGGTTCCGACGGGCTGCGCGCCGTGTGGGTCGCGGCGGCCGCGCGCGAGCCGGCGTACCAGCCGATCGCCACTCCGACCGGTGGGACCGGACCCGCGCCGGGCGCGCCTGACTGGCGGGGGCTGCTCGACCTCCTCGAGACGCGAACGAGCCAGGACTACGACGACCTCTGGCGGAAGTGGGTCTCGACCGCGGAGCAGATCCCGTTGCTGGACGCGCGTTCAACAGCGCGTGACCTCTATGCAACGACGCTCCAGGCGGCCGGGGACTGGCAGCTCCCCGAGCCAGCACGCGTAGCACTCGACGCCTGGCAGTTCGACCAGGCGACCGAAATCCTGCTCAAATCGAGCGACGTTCTGTCGATGCGCGAACCGCTGCGCATGTCGGCCGAGGCCGGTGGCCTCACCCTGCCGCCAACCGTCAAGTCCTTGTTCGAGAACGCGGGCTCGCCGACGATGGCCGGCGCCGAAGCGGACGCGGAGCAGCGCGCCATTGCCGAGCTCGCGGACGCCCGGGCGGCCATGCCGGCCGAGGCGGACGTGCCGATGTGGCTCGGACTGTTCGGGACGCGCCCCGATGCGCTGCTTGCCCGCTCGAGTGCCGCCTTCAGTCGCGGTGACCTGCCGGCCGCCGTCCAGTCGGCCCAGGATGCGAAGGCCATTTGGCAGGCCGCTCCCGATACCGGACGACGGCGGCTGACGGCGATGGTCCTGAGCGCCCTGATCGTCTTCGCGATCGTTCTGCTCCTGACGCGGAGTCGAGCCGGCAGCCGTGGACGGCGGGCCACCCGCCAGCAGAAGGCCTAGCTACACCTGTGCTGAAGCGAGAGGGGTCGACGAGGCCTCGGCCGCCTTCGAAGGGCCTCGGCATGTCGCTCGTGGCCTCGGCCTTGCTGGCGCTCGGGCTGCTCGTCGCACCGCCCGTGGCGCCTCCCGCTGCCGCCGCATCCGGTGGCCTGTACACCAAGGCCGACGCGACCTACGCGGTCGATCCGACAAACCACGTCGTCCACGTCTCGGTGGCGGTCGTAGCCATCAACCGCACGTCCAACAAGACGAGCGCGACGACGATCACGCGTTACTACTACGACCGGGCAGGGTTCGGGATCCAGCCCGAGGCGGAGGACGTGCGGGCCACCTCGCGCGGTCGCGCCCTGTCGGTGTCCGTCCGTCCGCGAAGCGGCTTCGACGAGGCCCAGGTGATGTTCGGCCGCTCGCTGTTCTACCGGCAGTCGATCAGCTTCCGCATGGAGTACGACCTGCCCGGCAAGCCGCCGCGTTCCCCCAGCAACATTCGCGTGCTGTCCGCGTTCGTGTCGTTCTACGCCTGGTCGTTCGGCGACCTGGGCAGCGTCCGGATCGCGCTGCCGGCCGGGTTCGTGCCCAGCGAGCTCGGTTCGCCGATGCGCCGGACGACCGACAGCCGCGGCCGCGTCGTCCTCTCGGCGTCCGGCATCACGAACGTCTCGACCTGGTACGCCGATCTGACGGCGGACCTGGAGTCCGCGCTCACGTCGATCCGCCTTCAGCTTCCCGACAGCGAGCCGATCGTGGTGCGGGCGTGGCCCGAGGATGCGGCCTGGCAGCGCCAGGTCGTCGACCTGCTGACACGCGGCGCGCCCGAGCTCGAGAAGGTCATCGGCCAGCCGTGGCCAGTCAACGGGACGCTGGACGTCCGCGAGATCCACACACCCCTCCTGGAGGGTTACGCGGGCTTCTTCCGGCCGGATATCCGGCTGATCGAGGTGTCGGAGAACCTCGACCCGCTGGTCATCGTTCACGAGCTGTCACATGCGTGGTTCAACGCCGACTGGTACGCAGAACGGTGGGTCAACGAGGGCCTGGCGGACTCGTACGCGAGCCTCGCGCTCACCGACCTGGCAACGACCTACGAGCCGCCCGACACCGCACAGCGAACCGACGCGGCCGCCTTCCCGCTGCTGTCGTGGCCGCCGCCCGGCCGGATCGTGGACAAGGCGACGCAGGCGCGTGAGCGGTACGGCTACGCCGCCTCCTACACCGTCATGAAGGCCCTGCTCGACGAGCTCGGCCCGGACAGGATGGGGCAGGTGTTCGCCGCGACCGTCGATCACACGATCCCGTATCGGGGCGCGCCGGCGCCCGAGAAGGTGACCGGAGACACGGACTGGAGGCGCCTCCTCGACCTCCTGGAGCAGGTGGCCGGATCGAAGCAGGCGACCCAGCTCTTCCGGGCATGGGTCGTGCCGAGCGCCGAGATCGGTGCGCTCGACGACCGCGATTCGGCGCGCAAGGCCTACGCGGACCTCGTGGCGGCGGGTGCCGGCTGGCAGCCGCCCTTCGCCGTACGCTCGCCGATGGCCGGCTGGACCTTCGACGCGGCACAGAAGCGGATTGCGGACGCCCGCGGCGTGCTCGCGACGCGGGATCAGATCGCCGCGGCTGCTGCCCCACTTGGATTGGCGGTGCCCGCCGACCTGAAGACCGCCTACGAGGCATCCCTCACCGACCTTGGTTCGCCGCGCGACCTGGCCAACCGCGAACTCGCGGCCCTTGGGCCGTTGCGGGAGGCCAGTGACGCGCTCGCAGCAGACCGCGATCCGCTGGTCGTTCTCGGGCTGTTCGGCAGTGAGCCGGCCCGTGAGCTGGACGCGGCCAAGGCCGCCTTCACCGCCGGGCATCTCGACGAAGCGGTCGCGGACGCCGCCGCCCCGAAGGCATCGCTTGCCGATGCTGCCCGCCTCGGGCGGGAGCGCGCCGCCGCGGCCGGCGGAGTGGGTGTCGCGCTGGTGGTCGTTTCGGGGGGAGGCGTGTTCCTGATCCGGCGCCGTCGTCGACGGCAGCGGGCGATCCTCGCGCCGGAGGTGGCGGTCACGCCGGCCGTCATGCCTCCCGTCGCATCTGCCGCCGTTCCCGCCGTTCCCGCCGTTCCCGCGGGCGAGCCCCCGGCCGTATCGGAGGAGACGCGGCCGTACGCTACACTGCCGCCCCATTCAGAGCCCGCCGACGGTGGGCGCGAGCAGCCGGAGGGGCGTGAATCGTGACTCCCGCGCGGATCGTCTCGCCGCGACCCGAGCGCAGCTGATGGGCGCCGTCCGGACCCCACCATCCCGCGAGATCCTGTCCGGCGACTCCGCGGACGTCTACTTCGCCCGCGCCCGACGGATCCTGGAGCGCGAGGGGCTCGATCCGCTCGTCGCAATGGAGATCTTCGCGCGCCAGGACGCGGTCCTGTGCGGCATCGACGAGGCAAAGACGCTCCTCGCGCATGTGCTCGAGGACGCCGACCCGGCAGAGCTCAAGGTCGAGGCGCTCGAGGACGGCGATCGCATCGCGACGAAGGAGGTCGTCCTCCGGATCCGGGCCCGATACCGCCAGTTCGGGCTGTACGAGACGGCCATCCTCGGGATGCTCGCGCAGTCGACCGGGTGGGCGACGGCGGCGCGCGAGTGCGTCGAGGCCGCCGCGCCGATGCCGGTCATCTCCTTCGGCGCCAGGCACGTCCACCCGGACGTGACGGACGTGCTGGACTACGCGGCGATCGTCGGTGGATGCGTCGGCGCGTCGACCCCTGCCGGTGCGCGGATGGCGGGCCTCTCGCCGACCGGCACGATGCCCCACTCGCTGGTGCTGATCTTCGGCGACACGGTTCGGGCCGCCGAGGCCTTCGACCGCGACCTCGAGCCCGACGTGCCGCGGATCGTGCTCATCGACACGTTCAAGGACGAGGCGGAGGAGGCGCTTCGAGTGGCCTCCGCGCTGGGCGACCGGCTGTACGGCGTGCGACTTGACACGCCGGCCGAGCGCGGCCGCGTCACTGCCGACCTGGTGCACGAGGTACGGGCTCGCCTCGACCAGGCGGGCTTCACTCACGTAAAGATCGGCGTGTCCGGCGGCCTCTCCCCGGACAGGATCACCTACTTCCGGGAGAACGGCGCGCCGGTCGATAGCTTCGCCGTCGGTTCGTTCGACTTCACCGGCGACATCAAGGAGATCGACGGCCGACCGATCGCCAAGCGGGGACGCATCCCCGGCCTGACGCCCGGCCCCCGCCTGCGGTCGGTCGACCTGGCGGCCTGGCGGTCGAGCTAGCGAGGACCTGGCGGGCGACACTGGCCGGCCGACTTCCCGGCATGTTCCGAACGGAACTCTCGGGCGACAGCCCGCGGCTTCCGTGCAACGATTCACGCATGCACTCATCCAGCGAGCCCGATCCCGCCGACCTGCCCGACGCCCGAGGGGATGGAGAGGCCGGCGGCGAGCACGAGTCCGCCTACTCCCTGTTCCAGCGGGGGCGCGAGCTGCTCGGCAAGCGCCACCACGCACAGGCCGCGACCGTTCTCGAGCGGGCAGCGCGGCTGGAGCCCGGCAAGGCATCCATCCTCGAGGCCCTTGGGCGGGCTTACTACAACAGCGGTTCGAGGAGCTGCTCGAGGTCGACCCCTCGGCGCACTACGCCCACTACGCACTTGGGCAGAGCCTCAAGCAACTGGGTCGCTCCCGCGAGGCGTGGACGCACCTTCGCCTCGCCGTCGCGCTGAGTCCGGGCAGCCGGCTCTACCGCGGGGCGCTCGACCGGATGGGCGGCGTCACGCCGGGCAAGGGCTGACCGCGCCATGCCATCCAGTTCCAGGCAGATCGGGGAGTGGATCGACCGGCCGGCCGCCGACGTCTACGAATACGCCTCGGATCCTGCGAACCTTCCAGGGTGGGCGCCCGGACTCGGCAGTTCCGTGCAGAACGTGGATGGGCAGTGGTTCGTGGAGACCGACTCGGGCCGCGTCGGCTTCGCCTTCGTGGAGCGCAACAGCCTGGGCGTCCTCGACCACGAGGTGACGCTGCCTTCAGGCCAGGTCATCTACAACCCGATGCGAGTCATCCCCGACGGTGACGGTTGTGAGGTCGTCTTCACCCTGCGTCGCCTGCCCGACATGAGCGACGACGACTTCGAACGGGACACCGGGCTCGTGCAGGCCGACCTCACCCGATTGAAGCACGTGGTCGAGGCCGCCGGATAGTCGCCTGTCCCGGAGAACGGGCACCCTTCATGCCTGCCCCGACTCCTTCAGGCGCGCGAGCCAGAACAGGCCGACGATCGACTTGGCGTCGATGATGTCGCCCCGTTCGACCGCATCCACGGCATCGCGCCAGGGCCAGCGCTCCAGTTCGAGGCGTTCGTCCTCGTCGGGCCCGAGGCGGCCCTCGTGCGCGGGTCGCAGATCGGTCGCCAGGTAGAGGTGCATCAGCTCGGTCGCGAAGCCGGGCGCAGTCCAGAAGCTGCCGATCAGCCGCCAGCGTTCGGCGCGGTAGCCGGTTTCCTCCTCCAGCTCGCGCGGCGCGGCGAGCGCACGGTCCTCGACCGCCTCGGTCTCGCGGTCGATGTCGAGGGTGCCGGCCGGGATCTCGAGCATCGCGCGGCCGGCCGGCGAGCGCCACTGGCGTACGAGGAGCACCCGCTCCTGGTCGTCGAGCGCGACGATCGCCACCGCTCCTGGGTGCCCGCACACGTCGCGCTCGCGGCGCGTGCCGTCGGCGCGTTCGATCGTGTCGATGCGGAACGTCAGGTAGTGGCCGCGATGGAGCACACGTGACGCGACCACCCGCTCACGCAGGTGGTCGGTCGATCGTTCGTCTGTCACCCCCACGTCCGGGCGGAGGAGGGGCGGCAGGAAGTGGGTTGGCTGAGTGTCAGGCGGCGGCGGTCGCTTCCCGCTGCGCTCCGAGCGACAGCCCGCTCTCCGGGTCGAACAGGTGGACCTTGTCGAGCGGGATGATGACCTGCAGCTGGTCGCCGGGTCGCACGCGATGCTCGGCATCCACGACGGCCACGATGTCCTGGCCTGCAGCGGTCAGATGGAGCAGCTCTTCGTTGCCGAGGTACTCGACGACGTCCGCCGTGGCCGGCATGATCGCGTTGTCGCCGGCAGCCTGGCCGATGTCCAGGTGCTCCGGGCGGATGCCCGCGATGAAGCGGCCGCCGCTGCCCGCGCCGTCCCCGACGATCTGCCGGAAACGTGGCGGGACCGGGATGCGAACCTCGTTGGCCTCCAGGACGGTTCCGTCGCCGGAGCCCTTCACGGCCACATCGAGGAAGTTCATCGCGGGGCTGCCGATGAACCCGGCCACGAACCGGTTGACCGGTCGGTCGTACAGCTCCTGCGGCGTTCCGACCTGCTGGAGCAGGCCCTCGCTCATGACCGCGATCCGCGTGCCCATCGTCATCGCCTCGACCTGGTCGTGCGTGACGTACACGATGGTGGTCTTGAGGCGCTGGTGGAGACGGGCGATCTCCGCTCGCGTTTGCACGCGCAGCTTGGCGTCGAGGTTCGACAGCGGCTCGTCCATGAGGAACACCGCCGGCTCGCGAACGATCGCGCGACCGAGCGCGACGCGCTGACGCTGGCCTCCCGATAGCTCCTTTGGCTTGCGGTTCAGCAGTTTCTGGAGCTGGATGGTCTCCGCGGTCTGGTTCACCCTCCGGTCGATCTCGGCCTTGGGCACCTTGCGCAGCTTGAGCCCGAAGGCGAGGTTGTCCCGCACCGACATGTGCGGGTACAGCGCGTAACTCTGGAACACCATCGCGATGTCGCGATCCTTGGGTGCCACGTCGTTCACGACGCGGTCCCCGATACGCAGCGTGCCGTCGGAGATTTCCTCGAGCCCGGCGATCATTCGAAGGCTCGTGGTCTTGCCGCATCCCGACGGGCCGACGAGGACCATGAACTCGCCATCGCGGATTTCGAGGTTCAGGTCATTGACCGCCACGACGTCGCCGTAACGCTTGCTGACGTGATCGAACGTGACCGTCGCCATCGATCGATGCTCCTCGTGCTTCTAACCCCTTCGTCCCATCCTAGCACCGGCGCGCCGACGCTCCTCCGGCATCGTCCGAGGCAGGTACTCCGAGCGTGGGGTGTGCTCAGAGCTTGAGGCGTCTGTCAACCCTTGACGGCACCACCCGTGATGCCCCGCACGAAGTAGCGCTGGAGCGCTGCGAAGACCGCCAGCGGCAGCGCCATCGACAGGAACGCCGCGGCGCCCAGCAGCTGCCAGTTGCCGCCCAGCGACGTGACGAGGTTCGCGATGCTGATCGTCAACGGCGAGTTGGCCGCGTTGGTCGAGCCGATGTACACCAGCGCAACGAGCAGGTCGTTCCAGACGAACAGGAACTGGAAGATGACCAGCGCGGCGATGGCCGGCACGCTCATCGGAAGCGCAAGCCGCAGGAACGCGACGACGGGGCTCGCGCCATCGATTGCCGCCGACTCGAAGACCTCGCGAGGCAGACCACCCATGTAGTTGCGCAGCAGGTAGATCGCGAACGGGAGGCCGTAGCCCGTGTGCGCGAGCCAGACCGCGAGGAACTCGCCGTTGAGCGTGTCGAAATTGAGCGGCCCGAAATGGATGCTGATCCCCGAGTACAGCCGAAGGATCGGGATGAACGTCGTCTGCAGAGGGACGACCAGGAGGCCGACGACCGCCACGAACAGGAGGTTTCGACCCGGGAAGCTCATCCAGCTGAAGGCGTACGCGGCAAAGGCGGCAACGAGGATCGGGATGATCACCGACGGGATCGTGATGAACAGGCTGTTCACGAAGGCGTCGCCGATGCCCTGCTCGCTCAGGACTGCCGCGTAGTTGTCGAGACTAAGGTTGTAGGGCGGGAACAGACCGTTCCACCAGCCGCTGGACGCGACGTCCTGGGCAGGTCGGAAGGAGTTCACGAGCAGGCCGATGGTGGGGATCAGCCAGATTGCCATCAGGATGACCACGCCCGCATGGACACCAACCCGGCCCAGCCCGCGTGAGAAGCGGCTGGTCGTCCGCGGCGCGGTGATCTCGCGCGGCTGTGCCACAGCAGTCATCGGATGGCCTCCTGCGCCTGGAACCGGCGGATGTTGACGCCCATGATCGGGACGATGGCGATCAGCAGAACGACTGCGATCGCGCTCGCGAACCCGAAGTCACCGAACGAGATCTGCTTGTACATCAGGTTGGCGATCACGTCGGTGTTGAAGTTGCCGCCGGTCATTGTGTAGACGATGTCGAACGCCTTGAGGGCAGTAATGATCATCGTCGTCGAGACGACAGCGATCGTCGGCAGCAGGAGCGGGAAGACGATCCGGCGAAAGACCTGCCATTCATTGGCGCCATCTACGCGTGCCGCTTCGAGGAGCTCCGCGCTGATGCTCTTCAGCGAGGCCGAGATGATGACCATCGCGAAACCGGTCCACATCCAGGCCATCACGCCGATCAGCGCGAACGTGTTGAGGGCGAACGTATCGATCTGCAGCCACGGCACGGGCGAGATGCCGAATACCCCGATGAAGGCGTTCATGGTGCCCGTTTGGGGCTCCCCGGGCGGCTGGTAGTCGAACATGAACTTCCAGATGAGCGAAGCCGCCACCGCGCTGATGGCGAGTGGCAGGAAGATCACGCCCTTGGCCCACGACTCGTAGCGAACCCGGTCGACCAGGACGGCGATCAGCAGCCCGATCCCGACGCAGAACACGGTCAGGAAGATGACCCACAGGATGTTGTTCCGAAGCGCAATCAGCGTCGCGTCGCTGGACACGAACTTCTGGAAGTTGTTGAGGCCGATGAAGTCGGTGTCGTCCGCGTTGCGGAAGCTGCGGATGAACGTCCCGATCGTCGGATAGATCAGGAACACGAACAGGAACGCGAGGGCGGGCAGCAGCCACAGCCATGGCCGGGCCCTGGGCTTGTACCGCTCCGGCAATGCGCGCAAGGCGATCTCAGTGAGGTAGATGTAGCCGATGAGCACGGCAGGCACGCCGATGAGCACAGTGAGTGCCGTGCCGATGCGAGGATCCATCGCGTGCCTCCACAGCTGGGGACCGGCGAAGCCGTCGCCAGAAGCGGGCCGGGTCGGTGACGGTCGAACCGCCACCGACCGGCATTAACGGGCTACGAGGATGGCGAAGGTGAGGGGGACGGCGAAGCTGCGGCCGGCGACCCCTGTGGCTGGGCGGAGGCCTGGGCCGCGTCCAGGGTGGTGAGGATCTGGTCGAGGCTGGATGGCGTCTTGATGTAGTCGACGATGCCCTTCAGGAACGCGTTTTGCAGCACGTTAGGCATCAGGTCGGACGCATCGAAGGCGAAGATCTTGGCGTTCTGCAAAAGCGCCGCAGAGCGCTTGCTGATGTCGTCCGGATAGGACGTGGCGTTCTTGTTGGCGGACAGCGCGCCGCCGATCTTGACCCACACATCCTGGGCCGGGGCTGTGACCAGGTACTTCATCAGGGACTTGGCGGCTTCAGTGTCGTGGAACATGCCGAACAGGTCACCGGCGCCCTCGACGGCTCCGGCGTACTGCGGGTCGATGTCCGGGAACGGGAAGAAGTTGTAATCGGTGCCGGCCTTCTTGGCCTTGAACGCCCCGAGACCGGTGATGAAGCTCGCCTGGTGCAGGAACTCGCAGCCGGGCGGGCTCTTGAACAGCGGGTCACCCGCGGTCTGGAAGGCGGTCGCGTTGATCGTGCTGGAGCCGCCGAAGGAGCTGGCAGCCACGTCGCCGAATGCCTGCCAGGCCTGCTTGATCTTCGGGTCGCTGAACTTGATCTTAGTCGTTGTAGGCCTGGGGTCCTGACTGGCGAAGGACGAAGTCCTCAATCCAGTCCGTCCCCGGCCATCCCGATGCGGCGCCGGACTCGACGCCGAGGCACCAGATGGACTGGGCGCTGCCTTTGTTCGCGGTCGCCTGGCTCTTCAGCTCGTCCCACGTCTTGGGTGGGCTCGACGAGTAGTCGTGCAGCGTCGGGTTGAACCAGATCAGGCCCTTGATTGCGCTCTTGATGAACACGCCGCCGATCTTGCCGTCGGTCGTCGTGCCCAGGTCGACCAGGACCTTGGCGGTCTCACTCTTGTAGGTCGAAACGTCGATGACGTTGTCGAGCGTCTTGAGGGCGCCCTTTTGCGCGTATTCGTTCATCTGTCCGGGACCCGGCAGCCCGGCGAGATCCGGCAGCACCCCTGACGCGACACCGGTCGCGAGGATCGTGTTGATGTCGCGGGTACCGGTGTAGCTCACCTTGGCGCCGGTCTGCTTCTCCCAGGGCGCGACCATCGCGAGGAAGGCCTTCTGCTCGTCACCCGTCCAGGTGGCGATGATCTTCACCGTCTGGCCGGAGAGGCCGCCGCCTCCGCCGCTTGCGCCGGGCGACTGGTTGCTGCTGCACGCTGCGAACAGCAGCGCCAATGCAGCCGGCAGGACCAGTGCCTTGTGCCTGAAGCTCATGCGATCCATGTTTCTCCTCCGATTCGATCCCGACGGGGGATCGCCTCCGTTTCGCATTCGAGTCGTCTGTTTCTCGGGTGCGACCCTCCGTTCAGCGGCCGGTGGAAGAACCCACGGCCCGGGCAGTTACGGGCGGAGGCGCCGCCGACGCGCGGACGACGAGCTCGGTCGGTAGCAGCGTCCGCGCTGCGACCGGCCGGCCGACGACGCGGTCCAGGAGCGCCTGACCGGCGGCCTGGCCGAGCTCGAAGGCGGGGATACGGACCGTCGTGAGCGGCGGGTCGAAATACGCCGCCAGCGGGATGTCGTCGAAGGCGATGACTGACACGTCCTCTGGTACTCGTCGGCTTCCGTCGCGCAAGGCACCCATCGCACCGAACGCCACAACGTCGCTGGCAACGAAGACCGCCGTGCAGTCCGGTGATCTGTCCAGGAGCGTTCTCATGGCGCGATAGCCGCTGGCCGCGTCGAACTCGGCTTCGACAACCCGATCAGGATCGAAGGGGATGCTCGACGCCTCGAGCGCCTCGCGATACCCGGATAGCCGTTCAAGGGCCGCAGTGTAGGCCAGGGGAGCATTTGTGATGCAACTGATGGTTCGGTGACCCTGCCGCACGAGCAGCTCGACGGCGGCCCTGGCGCCAGCCCGGTTGTCGACGTCGACGCTCGGGAGGTTGAGCCGGGGCAGCCAGCCCTGCAGGATCACGGGAAAGTCGTCGCGTGCGAGGTTGCTCAGGGCAGCGTCGTCGGCTCGCGGGCCGGACACGATGATCCCGTCGGTCTGCCGCGACCGCACGATCTCTTCGTAACCGCCGGTGCCCGGCGGAAGCGCCTCGACCAAAACCCGATAGCCTCCGGCGCGAGCGGCCGCCGTCACGCCACGCAGGGTCTCGCCGAGGAGGGCATCGCCGGCGACCTGCTCGGAGGATTGGCGGAGCACCAGGCCGATAGTGAGACTGGCGCCTGCCGGAGCTGTCGGGCCGGTGCGTGCGCGTGGTAGTCGAGTCGCTCAGCGGCGTCGAATACCCGGCGTCGCGTGGCGGGGCTGATATGGATGTCCTGGCGGTCGGTCAGGACGACCGACACCGTCGTACGAGAGACGCCCGCGAGCTTTGCGACGTCGGCGCTGGTCGCGCGGCCACGAGCCATGGGCAGCCTCCAGGCGGGTTCGCCGCCGAGGAACCTCCGATGCCTGGGGCCCTCCGGGGATTTTCGGGGCCTTGACCGGACCTGCTCGGAGAACGACGCTGACGCGCGTTACTGAAGCGCGTTAGCCAAGCACACCGGCGACCCTGCCGTCAACTCCCTTCCGCGGCTTTCAGCACGGCCAGTTCCGGCGGTCGCGGCCAGTTCCGGCGGTCGCGCCTAGCCACCGACGCTCCAGATATGCGCCCGGAGACTGCCAACATCGGCGAAACCTCCGCGATGGATCACCTACGCATGGACGGACTATAAAGACCGTGGCACGGCCGGGAATCGACCGTGCGGCAGGGCCTGCGGGCCGGATCCGTGCTCGCGGAGCCCGGCTCGATCAGGCCTCAAGCTGCGCCGACGGCCTTCGCAGTCCCCGGATGCATGAGTGAGCGAACCGCCCCCCGGTCGGCCTTCGCATTCTACGGGTGCATGACTGAACCGAACCACCCAGCGCAGGCGGCCTTCGAGGTCCCCGGCCCGCGATTGCTCGACGGACCGGTCTGCGAGTGGATGGGGTGGCCTGCGGGGATCGAACCCGCAACCTGCGGATCCACAATCCGCTGCTCTGCCGATTGAGCTAAGGCCACCGCGTCGGCCGCCACGCGCTAACGGAAACCTGCCCGCGGCGCGACAGACCAGCGGGAGTCTAGCGGACCCGCCGCTGGTACCTGCGGCGCGTGGCGCCGGGACCATCTCGCGGGCTGTCCGGTGCCGATATCGCCCGTACGGTGCGGTCTGCGTCGGACGACCGGCGCATCGGCTCTCGGGGACCGCCAACGAATGACCGGCCTGCGAGTAGGCACCCACTCCACGGCCAGGCTGCGCCGCTGGTCGATGCTCACCTCGGTTGCGCTGGTGCTGACCGCGGCGGGGCTGCTCGCCCATCCCGCTTCGGTCCTGGCCTGGGATGGCAACTCGTTCAGCGCTGCAGATGAGCAAGAGCTCGTGACCCTCACCAACCAGGCGCGGGCCAGTGCCGGCTTGCGCGCCCTGAGGGTCGACTCGACGCTGACCTCGATCGCCCGCTGGCGCTCGAAGGACATGATCGTTCGGGACTACTTCAGTCACTCGATCCCGAATCCCCCGGGCGGCACCGTCTTCGGCGAGATGGACCGCCGCGCCTACTGCTACAGCTATGCCGGCGAGAACATCGGCTGGAACACCTATCCCGACGACATCGCGACCGAGGCGATCCAGCAGATGTTCATGGCCAGCTCCGGGCACCGCGCCAACATCATGGGCACGCGCTGGGACGTCATCGGGATCGGGGCGTACAAGGGCCCCACCAGCAAGAAGATGTGGACGGTCCTGTTCGCCGACAAATGCGGCAGCACCCCGACCGCGACGCCCAAGCCGACGCCGAAGCCGACGCCAAGGCCCACCCCCAGACCGACGCCACGACCGACACCCAGGCCGACCCCGAAACCGACCAGCCGGCCGACGAGCGCGCAGTCGCCTGCCGCCACACCGACCACGGAGCCCAGCCCGGCGGCGCCCGAGCTCTCGCCCTCGCTTTCCTCGCCGTCGCCACCGATTTCCCCAGCGAACCCCCTGGACCACGGACCGTCGCCGCCGAGCGCCCCGAGCGAATCGCCGGGTCCGGGCGGGCAGCTGTCGGCCGGCGACCTGACCGACCGCAGCCTTCGGGTCCTGAATCCGCCCGCCCCGCCCGGCCTCCTGGAGGCGATTTTCGGTAGCGTCACAGGCGCCTTCTTCGGCACCTGACCCGGACGTACACTCCGCCGCGATGCCGCCGATCCTCGAGGCTCGCGACCTCACAAAGCGCTATCAGCTCGGCGGCGAGGCAGTCGACGCGCTGCGCGGCGTGTCGCTCTCCGTGGAGGCGGGCGAGTTCGTCGCGATCATGGGCCCGTCGG
>VBFZ01000137.1 GCA_005880805.1 Chloroflexota bacterium
GAGACGGGCGTCGCTCCGGAGAACGTGTTCATCATCGAGAACGGGACGCCGATCGAGATCAGCGCCGACGGCACCGCCCGACGCGGTCAGCCGGTACCGGCCGGCTACGTGTTCGTCGACGGTCTGTCCGTCGGCGAGGTGGGCGACGTCGTGTTGCGCGACCGGCGCGCGCTGGCGAACGACGGAATGTTCATGGTCGTCGTCACCGTCGACAAGCAGACCGGCAATGTCATCGGCCGGCCGGAGATCATCACCCGCGGCTTCGTCCACGGCAACGAGCAGGATCCGATCATGGCCTCCGCGGTCGACAAGGTCATCGAGGCGATCCAGAACCCTGGTGACCACATCAGCGAGGTCGCCCTGCTCAAGAGCCAGATCAAGGATGGCGTGTCGCGCTACCTGTACGAGCAGACGAAGCGGCGGCCGATGGTCTTCCCGGTCGTCGTCGAGGTCTGATGGCCACGCGTCGCAGGCGAACCGGCGCACCCCGGCCCCGACGGCGCAGGGCATTGGCTTCGCTGCCGCCGATCCTTCCGCCGATCCCGCCGGACGTCGCGCGTTCGATCTTCGGTGTCGTGCTGCTGGTCATGGGCGCCGTCACGCTGATCGCACTCGCGCTCCCCGGCCAGGGTCGGCTCACCGACCTGTGGCGGGACTCGATCGCGCCGTGGTTCCAGACCGGACGCTGGCTCCTGCCCTTCCTCCTCCTGGGGGCAGGGTGGTATGTCGAGTGGGGGCCGGGAAAGCGGCCGAACTCCGGCTGGGGACTGACGGTCTTCGGGCTCGCGGTCGCCTTCACCGGGTTCCTGGGCGCCTTCGAAGTGCTCGACGTCGAGGTGTTCGGGATCGAGCGCGGCGGCGGCCGGATCGGGCGCTTCCTGGCCGGCCTGCTGGCGCCTCTGCTCACGGCTCCTGGCGCATTCGTCGTCCTGATGGCGATCGGGATCGTCGGGCTTCTGCTTGCGTTCAACCTCCGGTTGCGGGACCTCGCGCGACCAGGAACACGGCTGGCACGCTGGCTCGGGACGACGGCTGCCGCGTCCCTGCGGCGGGACGAGAAGGGCCCGCTTCGGGATCGGTCGCGGGCGGCCGCTCCAGGCGCAGCCGACATCGCGGCGGACGATGGACGGGGCCGGGCGCCGCGTGCGATCCCCAGCGGAGCATCACCCGGACAAACCGGCATGTGGGGCGGCAACGGCGAGGAGAACGGCCGTCCGGCGATCCCCAGCGCGGTGCCCAGCAGCGCCCCCGTTTCCGCGACCTTCGCACCATCGGTGGTCGGCGGCGGAACCGAGGGCGCCGTGGCGGTCGCTGCACCGCCGCGCGCTCCGGCGGCGCCGCGCGATCCGTTCGACGTCACCGACGTCTCGGACGGCACCCACCGGCACGAGGAGCCGCCCTATGACCTGCCGCCGATCACGCTGCTGGACGACATTGCCGCGCGCACCGGCGGCGCCGCGATGGACCACGAGCGCAACGCGGCGATCATCACCGGCAAGCTGGCCGGCTTCAACATCCCTGCCCGGGTGACGCGCTGGAACGCGGGCCCCGTGGTGACCCAATACGAGATCGATCCCGACCCGTCGGTCAAGGTGTCGCGCATCGAGGGCCTCGCGGACGACCTCGCGATGGCGCTCGCCGCACGGACCATCCGCATCGAGGCGCCAATCCCCGGCAAGAGCGTGGTTGGCCTCGAGATCCCGAACAGCGACTTCAACGTCGTCGCCCTGCGCCGCATCCTCGAGGAGGTCGACTTCGCCGCTTCCGGCTCCAGGCTCACGTTCGCGCTTGGCCGTGACGTGGCCGGCCATGCCCGGGCAGCCGACCTCTCGAAGATGCCCCACCTGCTCATCGCCGGGGCCACGGGCTCGGGCAAGAGCGTCATGGTCAACGCGCTGATCGCCAGCCTGCTGTGCAAGGCCACGCCGGACGACGTGCGGATGATCCTCACGGACCTCAAGCGCGTGGAGCTCGCCGCGTACAACGGCCTGCCGCACCTGCTGGTCCCCGTCATCACGGAGCCGGGAGCCGCCAAGGCCGCGCTCAAGTGGGCGGTCCAGGAGATGGAGGCGCGCTACCGCAAGTTCGCGGGTGCCACGGCTCGGAACATCGCCACCTACAACGAAACGCGCGCCGATCCGGCCGACCGTCTCCCGTACATCGTGATCATCGTCGACGAGCTTGCCGATTTGATGATGCGCGAGGGCAAGAACGTGGAGGACCCCGTCGTCCGCCTCGCGCAGAAGGCGCGGGCGACCGGGATCCACATGGTCCTCGCGACGCAGCGTCCGTCGGTCAACGTCGTGACGGGCCTGATCAAGGCCAACTTCCCGAGCCGCATCGCGTTCGCGATGGCCTCGCAGATCGACAGCCGGACGATCATCGACGCGCCCGGTGCCGAAGACCTGATCGGGCGCGGCGACATGCTCTTCCAGCCCGCAGATCTGCCGCGGCCCGTTCGCCTGCAGGGCGTCTTCGTGTCGGACAAGGAGATCGGACGGATTGTCGATCACTGGCGGAGCTGGACGCCGCACTACGACGTCGGCATCGTGGAGAACGACGAAGAGCCGAGCGGAGGCATCGACGATCTCTCCGACGAGGAGGCCGACCGCCTCCTGCCGGATGCCGTTTCCGTCGTCCAGGAGTACGATCGCGCCTCAGCGTCGCTCCTGCAGCGGCGCCTCAAGATTGGTTATGCACGCGCCGCCCGGATCATTGATCAGCTGGAGGCGCGGGGATACATCGGGCCGTTCGACGGATCGAATGCGCGGCAGGTTCTCCGACGGGAGGGTGGACCGGCTGGGAGTCCCAGCGAGCGCGACCGGTTCGCTCGAGAAGAGGACGACGAATGACCACACGCGAGCACGCTCGGCCGGCGGGCGAGCGGCCGGCTGAAAGCAGCCGTACCGGCGTCAGCGCCGAGCCCGCGCCCGCGCTGCCCGAGCGCCTGCTGGCCGCGCGCGAGCGCAAGGGCGTCGACCTTTATCGCGCCGAGCGCGACACGAAGATCCGGGCGCGCTACCTCGGCGCGCTGGAGCGGGGCGACTACAAGGCCCTCCCCGGCGCCGTCTACACCAAGGGCTTCCTGCGGAACTACGCCCTCTACCTCGGTCTCGACCCCGAGGACATCCTGGCCCAGTGGCGACGTGAGCGGGGCGCGGAGGCAGTCGGCAGCGAGCCGGTCATCGTGGTCCCGCGGCCGATCCAGGCGCCCCGCCAAGGGTTGACGTTCTCGCCCGCGGTCTTCGTGGCGGCGATCCTGACCGTCGGCGTCCTGCTCTTTGCCGGCTACATGACGGTCCAGCTGCTGCGCTTCGTGAAGCCGCCCACGATCGCGGTCACCGATCCTGCGCAGGCGGTGACCCAGATGGACGACTCGACGACGCAATACACGCTGCGCGGGATGTCGATCCCGGGCGCTACGATCTCGATTGGAACGTCCGGGCCGGACAAGATCATCTTCACCGCCGAGGCCGACGGGACGTGGAGCAGGACCGTGGACCTGCGGCGTGGCCGGAACGAGTTCGAGATCACCGCCACCGATCCGGAGACCGGCAAGCAGGCGCAGAACCCGGTGCGCATCCTCATCACGGTTCCGTTCTCTGTCGTGCAGGCGCCCACGCTCACGCTCGATTCGCCGGCCGACGGTGCGACGATCCAGAACGGCGCGATCCCGATCTCCGGATCGACGACGAACGCCAAGGAGGTCGTCGTGACGGCGTCGTACGTGGGGCCGGTCGGGGTCGTCACGGGCGGCAAGCCATCCCACAGCCCCTCGCCCCAGCCGTCGCCGCAGCCCGTCAGCGTCGACGTGCAGAGCGACGGGACGTTCAGCACACCGTTCGAGCTGTCGTCGGGTAAGTGGATGCTGACGGTCACCGCTTCGAGCGCCGAGGGCAAGACCATCTCGCTGACACGGAACGTATCCGTCGGTTACCAGGGCGTGAACCTGATCGTGTCGGTCAGGGGCGGTCGTGCCTGGTTGACGGTGTGGGTCGACGGAGAGATGGCCGACTCGGCCAACAACCGGACGTTCACGGACGGCAAGGTCCTGACGTTCAATGGGCGGCAGTCGGTGGTCGTGTGGACCGGCTCGTCGGGCAACACCTACTTCACGCTGAACGGCAAGTCCCTTGGCAAGCTCGGGCAGTCGGGGGTGTCCGAAACCTGGCAGTTCGGACCGACGGGGCCGCCGAAGCAGACCCAGCACCCGTAGCGTGACCAGCGAACCCGGCAGCGGACGGGCAGCGGGCTCAGCGAGAGCGAGCTCGTGGAACTCGCGACCCAGCTTCAGGCGCTGTTCCTCGAGCGCGGGCTTACGCTCGCGACCGCCGAATCCTGTACCGGCGGACTGGTGGCGCACACAGTCACGGAGGTCGCCGGCTCCAGCGGCTACCTCCGGGGTGGGATCGTCGCTTACGCCGACGAGGCCAAGGAGCGACTCCTCGACGTTCCGCATGACGTCCTGGATGCGCATGGGGCGGTCAGCGCGCAGGTCGCTCGGGCGATGGCCGACGGGGCCGCGGCGCGGTTCACGACGGATGTATCGGTGGCGGTGACCGGCGTGGCAGGTCCGGGCGGCGGGTCCCCGGCGAAGCCGGTCGGACTCACGTACGTGGCCGTCACGGCGCCATCGACGAACGAAGTCCGCCGCTTCCTGTGGACCGGAGACCGCGCGGCGAACAAGCGGGCGTGCTGCTCGAGGTCGTGCGTGCCGGCCCGCAGCGCCAGCCGGTGGCGGCCAAGGCCGGCCGCGAGTAGGGGGCCGGCGAGGTCCCTCTGCGGAGACCTCGGAGCGCGGTATCGGCGCGGGACGCCACAAACGCGCCACGGCACCCGCCGACTGCCTCGGCCGGAGGCGGCATACTGAAACGAGACGATGGATGACGAGGAGGGCCGATGGCCGGAGGAGTCTCATTCGACGTGGTCAGCGACTTCAACGAGCAGGAGCTCCGGAACGCGCTCGACCAGGTCCGCCGCGAGGTGGCGCAGCGCTACGACTTCAAGGGCTCGACGGTCCAGCTGGAGCAGGCAAGCACCGAGGTCACGCTGCTGACCGACGACGAGTTCCGCGCGAAGGCGGTGCGGGACCTGATCGAGACGAAGGCGCTTCGCCGCAACCTGTCCCTCAAGATCTTCGACTGGGGGAAGCTGGAACCGGCCGGCGGAAACAAGGTCCGCCAGCGCGTCGGACTTCGCCGCGGGCTGTCGGACGAGCTTGCGCGCAAGCTCCAGAAGACGATCCGGGACGAGTTTCCGAAAGTGAAGAGCCAGGTGCAGGGCGATGCGATCAGGGTGTCTGGCAAGAGCAAGGACGATCTCCAGCGCGTGATCGGCCGGCTGCGTGGCCTCGAGCTGGACGTTCCCCTGCAATTCGAGAACTACCGGTGAACGACGGGTCGCGGGTTGTGTTCACCTCGTGAGGGACGGACCAGGCGCGATGACCGTGGGCCGCTTTGCCGCCGCGACGCTCGCCGCGTCCGGCGTCAAGGTGGCGTTCACGGTCCCCGGCGAGAGCTTCCTCGGCCTGCTCGACGAGCTGCCGGGCGCCGGCATCCGCGTCGTGGCGGCCCGGCACGAGTCCGCCGCGGCGTTCATGGCCTCCGCCTACGGGTCACTCACGGGACGTCCGGCACTCTGCCTCGGGACTCGCGCGGTTGGTGCCGCGAACATGGCCATCGGCATTCATGCCGCCCGCGCCGACTCCGCGCCGATGGTCGCGATCGTTGGTGGCGTACGCACGGCTGTCCGGGGCCGTGAGGCTTTCCAGGAGGCGGACATCGCGGGCTCGATCGGCAGGCTCGCGAAGTGGGCCGGCGACGTGCCCGACGCCGACGATTTTCCCGAGAGCCTCCGCGAGGCTCTGCGGCAGGCAACGAGCGGCCGGCCCGGTCCGGTGCTTCTGACCGTTCCCGAAGATGTCCTGGACGCACCGGTCGTCGCTTCCACCATCGCTCCGCAGCGCGGAACGCGGCCGCTGCAGCCGGATCCCGCCACCGTTCGTGCAGTGCTGCACCTGGTCGCGGGCGCGCGGTCGCCCGTCATCCTGGCAGGTGCGGGAGTGCTCCGATCGAGCGCGTCGACCGATCTCCTGAAGCTCGCCGAGACCCTGACCGTGCCCGTCATGGCCGCCTGGCGGCGCCCCGACGTGTTCCCGAATGACCACCCGCTCTACCTCGGGAT
Source organism: Chloroflexota bacterium (assembly GCA_005880805.1). Taxonomy (GTDB): domain Bacteria; phylum Chloroflexota; class Limnocylindria; order Limnocylindrales; family CSP1-4; genus CF-16. The sequence continues at coordinate 6,184 of VBFZ01000137.1, forward strand.
GACCGGTCTGGGCTCTCCTGCGACGGTTCGCGAGCGGCTCCTGCAGGCCGATGCGCTCCTCGTGCTCGGCTGCCGGTTGAACGAGATCGCCTCGTTCGACTACGCGGCACCGGGCGCGGAGACGCGCTGGGCGCATGTCGACGTCGAACCGAGGAGTGGCGGCTCGGGCCTGCGGGCGCCTGACATCGCGCTCGCGGCCGATGCCGGGGCCTTCCTGCGGGTCGCGCGGGACCTGCTGGCCGGCGGCGTTCTCGAGGCGGCGGTCGTGGAGATGCGCCGGGCAGGGGCGGAAACGGACCGGGCCGCTTTCGCCGAAGCCGCGAATGTTGACTCCGAGCCGTGGGACGGGCCAGGCGTCCACCCAGGGCGGGTCATCGCCTCGCTCGCGTCCCAGCTCGGCCCGGAGACCATCCTGACCACGGACGCAGGCAACTTCGCGTCGTGGGCCGCTCGTGGTTACGTCTTCCGGCGGCCGGGCACGTTCCTCGGGCCAACTTCCGGGGCGATGGGCTACGCGCTGCCGGCAGCGATCGCCGCGGCGATCGCCCGACCCGGTCGGCAGGTCGTTGCGCTGGCGGGCGATGGAGGCTTCGCGATGACGATGGCGGAGATCGAGACCGCCGTGCGGGAGCGCCTGCCGATCACCGTGCTCGTCTTCGACAATCGCCGCTTCGGCACGATCAGGGCCCACCAGGAAGCGCGTGGCGCGGGGGAGGGGATCGCGACGGAGCTTGGGCCGATCGACTTTGCAGGGATCGCCGAGGCCTGTGGAGGTGTGGGCTTCCGGGTCGGAGGCGACGCCGAATTCGAGGAAACACTGTCGACGGCTCTCAAGGCGAGACGCCCTGCCGTCCTCCACCTGGACCTCGACCGTCGATGGCTGTCGATCGATCGGCGGGCGGACGAGCCCACCGTGGAGGCCCCGTCAGCCACCCGGGCCCCAAGCGAGGATGGCGTGACCGACGAGGACCAGCGGCCGATCCCGGACGAGGCACCGCCCCCTGGCGAGCCGAGCCCTCCCGCACCCGAGGAACCCGGACCGGGCGAGCCCGAAGAACCCGCCCCGGAGGAACCGGCCGCCCCTGAACAGCCGGAACCGACCGTTCCGGAGGAAGTCCCACCGCCGGAGGAACCCGAGGGAGCGCCGGTCGCCGCGAGCCGGGAGGAGCCGGCCTCGATCGCGACGGAGGGATGACCCGCTCGCTCGAGGAGATCTCCCGCGGGCTCGAACCTTCGCGGCCGGGTCGACCGATCCCGCCGGGCGAGCGCATCCACGTACTGGGTGTCGGAGGCGCCGCAGCGAGCGCTTCGGTTCTCCTCGCCGCGGCCTCCGAGGCACGCCTGGGTGGATGCGATGCGGCAGGTCCCAGCCTCTACACGCCCGCCGTTTCAGAGGCGGGGATTCCGCTCGAGTGGCGACACGACCCTGCCCACGTCGTCGGGCCCGGCGGCGGCGCGATCGTCGACCGGATCGCGGTCTCGAAGGCCCTGACGTCGGTCGATCCCGACCTGCCGGAGCTCGTTGCGGCTCGCGCGGCCGGCATCCCGGCGATCAGTTGCCAGCAGCTCATCGCCGACGCCGCGGCGACCCGGGGCGCACGCCTGATCGCGGTGTCCGGAACGCACGGGAAGTCGACCACGACCGGCTGGCTCCTCCATCTGCTGTTGACCGCGGGCGAGGATCCCACTGCCTTCGTCGGGGCATTGATGCCGTCCTCGCTGACGGGCGGCGAGCCGTCGGTCGTTCGCGTTGGCGCGGACCCGGTCCTGGTCCTCGAGGCCGACGAGTACGGCGGGAACTTCGACCCGTATCAGCCCGCCATCGGCGTGGTGCTGAACGCGGACTGGGACCACCCGGACGTGTTCGCGTCGCGTGCCGACGTCGTCGCGACGTTCGAGCGCTGGATCCGGGCATTCGACGGTGGAGGGGGGCCGCCGACGCTGGTCGCGGTGGTGGACGACGAGGGCGTCCAGGAACTTCTGCCGCGGCTGCGAGACTGGAAGGGCCGATTGCTGCTGACATCGATCAGCGGGGATGGCATTGATCCCGAAGATCGTCGCCGAGCACTTACGCATGATTATGCAACCGCGCAGGGACCGGCGGGGGCCATCGTCGGATCCATGGAGATCGGCGAGAAGGGCAATCCCACCCTCACCATCTCCGGCCTCGATCGTGCCGGTGGACCGCTTCCCGTCGCAACCCTGCGCCTGATCGGCCGCCACAACGCGTCCAATGCACTCGCCGCCGCGACGGCGGCGAAGGCGCACGGGGTTCCAACCGACGCGATCGTGAGCAGCCTTGCCGCGTTCGAGGGCGTGGGCCGGAGGCTCGAGCTCAAGGGCGAAGTCCGAGGCGTTGCCGTCCTGGACGACTTCGGACACCATCCGACAGCGATCGCGGCGACGATCGCGGCCGTCCGTCTCCGATACCCCGGCCGGAGGCTGTGGGCCGTCTACGAACCGCTGACCTTCCACCGCACAGCCGCGATGCTCGACCAGTTCGCCGAGGTTCTCGCGACACGAGCTGAGCGGGTGGCCATCGCCGATATCTTCGCCGTCCGCGACCCGGATACCGCGATCGTCTCGGCCGCCGATCTTGCGCACGCGATCAACGCCCGGAACGGCGCCCGCGCCGTGGCTCCGGGGTCGGTCGTGGTGACTGCCGACTACCTCGCCTCGGAGGTCGAGGCCGGCGACGTCGTACTGGTGATGGGAGGCGGGCGGTCGTATGTGATCGCCGACCGCCTGGTCGAGGCCCTCCGAGCGAGAGCGGCAGAACCGGCCTGATCAGCTCGCGGCGCGTTGCGGCCCCTCGCCGCGCTCGCCGACGTCCTCGGCATCAACCGGCCGCGCCCAGATCTCGTGGCCGTCTGACGTGAGGCACGCGCCGGACGCCAGGTCGAACTGCCAGCCGTGGAGCTGGCAGGTCAGCACACCGTCATCGATCACGGCGAAGCGCGTCAGGTCTGCCTTCATGTGCGGGCACCGGCTCTGGATCCGGTAGCCGGCCGCCTCCCAGGTGCCCTGCGTCGGCCCGCGCTCTGCGTAGAAGCCTTCGGCGTACTGCAGCCGCTCCTCGGTCAGGCACTTGAACCACGTATAGACGTAGTCGTTGTAGGGACCCTTGCGCGCCGCGCTGAAGCGCATCGACAGGAAGAGCTCGTTGACCCAGTCGGCCAGCCGGCGGCGGATGCACGACTCGACGAGGTCGCGCGCGATCGTGAACCGGTAGCGCGCCGTCTCGTCGCCCTCCGAGAACGGACGGACCTGCCGCTCCACGAAGTCCGCCACGATCTTCTCGTCGCCCAGGTCGAGCACGATTCGCTCGTTGATCCCGGCGCAGATCAGGTCGGCCTGCTCCAGGAGCGGAACCCACCACGCCTGGAGCTCCGCGACGACGTCGAGCCGCGGACCTTGCCACGACCGCCGCTCCGCCTCGATCCCCTCGAGCTTGCGCGCCTGGTAGGCCTTCAGGTAGGCGATCTTGTCCTCGAAGATCGCGTCCACCTCCGCGGGTGGCAGGGGATGCTCGACCTCGAACCCGTCCGGCGTCAGGACGCCCCCGGATCCAGGCAGCATGAGCTTGCCCTCGAACTCGCCCCGTTCGCGCATGTAGTCGAGGAACACGGTCTGGTCGGGGAAGATGTTGTTTGGATCGTTATGCAGATCGTTGAACTCGAAGAGCTGCGGGTCGAGGAAGCACGGCGGGCCGGCCGACGGCACCGTCCAGCGGGGCGACAGGATCTCGATGTAGCGGTGGGCGCGCGCCACCTGCGCCACGCGCTTCTTGTGAGCGAGCACCTCGAGCGCCTTCTCGGGGAACTCGTAGACCATCGGATACCAGATGGCGCCTGAGAACTGCAGAAAGAGGAGGTCGAGCGGGCCGAAGGCGAGAAGCTTGTCGGGGTCGGTCGGCCGGCTGTCGTTCATGTTCAGCAGGCGCGTTTCTCCGTCGTCCAGGAGGAGAGCCGAGTCGCCGATCGGGCCGTCGGTCGGGGCCACGAGCGCCATCACCATCAGGCGCAGGCCGCCGTCGACCTCGACCGGCTCGCAGTCCTTCGTCTTCAGGAACTTCTCGAAACCGAGCGCGCGCAGCTCCTTCTCGAGCGTTTCCAGGGGGTAGTCGGGCAGGATGACGGTGGCGTCCTTGCTGACGTGCTCGGACAGGTAGCGCGGGTCGAAGTGGTCGTGGTGGAGGTGGCTGACGTAGAGGTACGTCGGGTTGCCGATTCGGTCAGGGTCGATCCCGTCGTTTGCGGGGAAGAGGAACCAGGAGGCGAAGTAGGCCGGGTTGAACCACGGGTCGCAGAGGATGGAGCCGGCCTTCGTCTCGATGAAGATGCCGGCCTGACCGAGGAAGGTCGCCTTCACGGGACGACAGGATACCCGCGGCTCACCTGCGGCCCTGGACGTCCGGGTCGTCGTCCTCGGGGGCGCGACCCGGGTCGGTTAGCGGGCCCAGTCCTCCGGCTCGCGGTCGACCAGCAGGCCGATCGAGCGCGTGCTGATCATGTGGCATCGTGTGACGATGCTCAGGCTCGTACCGGGCGTGGTGCGCGTTCCGGCGATCTCGGCGGTCATGACGGAACGGGTCGCGGTCCAGTCGTCGTGTCGGTTGCTTCTTCATGGTGGGCCTCCTGTCGCTCGAGCACAGGATCGGGGCCTGTCTGGGCCCGCGGACAGGGGCGAACGTGCGCGGACGACATGGACGTTTGTCGCATCCTCCTGCGGTCCGCCGCGCAGCGCCACAGCTGGGATACTCGGTACGATGCCCGATCCCACCTTCTTCGAGACACCGGCCGACCTGCGCGAATGGTTCGAGAAGAACCACGATCGCGCGCAGGAGCTATGGGTCGGCTTCCACAAGAAAGCCACGGGCGCCGGTGGGATCACTTACCGCGAGGATCGACGGGCTGACCAGGAGCCTGGGCGACCGCGACTGGATGATCCGTTTCACGCCGCGGACGGCGCGGAGCACCTGGAGCGCGGTGAACATCACGCGGGTGCAGGAGCTCCAGGAAGCCGGGCGGATGCGTCCGGCCGGCCGTCGTGCATTCGAAACCCGCGACCCGGCCCGGGCGAACCTGTACTCGTACGAACGAGCGAATGCGAGCCTCGGGCCCGAGCACGAAGCCGCCTTTCGGGCCAACCGGAAGGCGTGGACCTTCTTCGAAGCGCAGCCGCCCTCCTACCGGAAGACATCGACCTGGTGGGTCATCAGCGCGAAGAAGGAAGAGACGCGGCTCAAGCGGCTGACGCTGCTCATCGAGCACTCCGAGGACGGCAAGCGCATCCCGAGTCTCGTACCGCCCGCGCGCCGCGACAAGTAGCGACGATTCCCGCGACCGCCCGATAGGCGCCCCGAATTCTCTCAATAGCGCCCTGAGCGATGTAACGAACAACCGGGCCGTCGCGATCCTGGCCTCGGGTCAGGCTCCCGCGAAATTCATCCCGAGCTGAACGTACGCCGAGACGATTCCGCCCCGCGCCCAACCTGGTCGAGGCGCTGGGGACCGGCAGCCGTCCGTAATATCGCCACGGAAGATATTCCGGGGAGCCCGAGCGACGGTGCTCGGCTTCATCTCGACTACAGCCAGGTTGGCCGGAGATTCGGCCTCAGCGGCGCAGGTAGTCCGGCAGCGGCAGCTCCGGCCCGCGCCAGCGGCTGAACTCCTCTGTCGAGTAGCGGCCGAAGAAGTTGAGAAAATGCGCCCCGTGGCGCTCCAGGATGTCGCGCGCGAGCAGCAACTGCCGCCGGCTCCGCGCATGGACGGCAACCACGACGCGGCCGTCCTTCAGCGCCGCCACGTACGCGGGGAAGTCGGGCATCTGGTCCATCGTCGTGCACTGGACGGCTCGAACGAGCTTCGTCCAGATCCCGCGGACCCCTTCCGATGGCGCGAGGCGCTCCATTCCTTCCTCGCCACGCAGGATTGTCACATCGCCCGGTCGGAAGCCGTTTGCGATCAACGCGCTGGCCGCCTCGGCGGCACGAGCCGCATCGTCGATCACGCCGAGCAGGTGATCGGTCGGGTAGGTGAGGTCGCGCCTGGTGGTCGCCATCGGCTTGGGCTGCTCCGCTAGCCCTTCCGCGTCCGGGCGTCCGCGCCGGCGACGCCACGTTCCTCGAGGGCCCGTCCCAGTCCTTCAAGGTCTCCGACCGTCACGTAGAGAGCCGGAATTCGGATCGGTCCGACCCGCACCCCCTCGTTGAAGTCGATCCTCACGCCTCCGCGCTGGTTGCCGCCGAACGTCAAGTCCCGGTGGCGAATGCTCATGCGGACGCCGATGGCGGTGATCCATAGCCACGGCCCCTCGATGCGCCAGGAGGCGAGGTTCGAGATGGGTGTCCGCACCCGGAAGAACCCGAAGTGCGCATCAAGCTCGCCATCCAGGTCCAGGTACGAATTCCCGGGCGTGGCTCCGAACAGCCGAAGCAACGGGCGAGACCGCGCGCCGAGGCGAATCGGAAAGCGTGCAGGTGCCATTGGGCGACAGTAGCACCGAGCGTTAGGCTTTCGGGATCGAAGCATGGAGGTCGACATGAACCAGCTCATCGTCGTCGGGTTCGATCATCTCGACGATGCGCGCAGCGCGATGAAGCGGCTCCGCGAGCTCGAGTCAGATGGTCAGATCAGGTTCGAGGACACGGCGATCGTGGAGCGCGACCCGGACGGAACCGCCCGCGTCCACAACGAGGTCAGTGGCACGACCGAGACCGCCACGTTGATCGGCGCCGTGCTCGGTGGCGTCGTCACGTTCGTGTTCCCGCCGCTCGGAGCGGCCCTTGGAGCGGCCGCCGGGGCAGCTGTCGGTGCATCGCTCGACAGGGGTGTGAGTCGGAGCTTCGTCAACGACGTCAAGGAGACACTTCAGCCGGGTCGCTCGGCCCTCTTCCTCGTCGTCAAGGAGACGGAGGGCGATGCGGCCGTCGCCGCGCTGCGGCCGTTCACCGGCGAGGTCATCCAGACGACGCTGCCGGAGGAGTCAGAGGAAGCGCTCCGCGAGGCACTCCGATAGCCGGCTCGGGGGACGGCACCTCGAGCGGAGGAACTCCGAGCGGAGGGACTCCCTCGACGCTCCGCGAGGTGCAGCGTCCCATCAAGGAGCGCTACAACCAGGAGCCGGAGGCCGCGTGGATCACACTTCGGGCAAGCGGGGCGGCCACGGCCGACGCAATGAGCTGCTCGGTCGACATCGGTCGGGCGCTCTACGAGGCGCAGGCGCACGTCGGCGTCGGAGGTCTCGGAACGGCGGCCTGCTCCGGCGACCTGCTGCTCGGCGCACTCGCGGCGTGCGCCCAGCTGACCTGCCAGATGGTTGCCGCCAACATGGGGCTCGACGGGGTCTCGATCTCGGTCGACGTCGAGGGTGACCTGGACCTGCGGGGAACGCTCGGCGTCCCGGACGTGCCGGTGGGTTTCCAGGAAATACGCGTGCGTTTCGGCGTCCTTGGCAACGTGCCTCCAGACCGCCTCGAGCGCCTGAAGGAGCGGACGGAACGCTACTGTGTGGTGCTCCAGACGCTCCTCGCTGCGCCGATGATCGCGACCAGCTGGGATGCCCCGGCGTTGCTTTCCGGCACCGATGTGTTGTAAGAATGGCGCCGCGTGATGGCGTCCCGCCCGTCCTATGGACGAGCGACGCCGCATTAGAGGGGTGAGTGGCATGACTCAGCCAACAGGGGCGGACCGGCCCCTTGGGATCACGATCCTGGCAGTCCTGGCAGCGATCATCGGCGTCCTGCTCCTGATCGCCGGGCTGGCTGCCATCGGTATCTCCGGGGCTGCCGGCGGGGCCAGCGGGTTGGTGCTTCTTGCAGGGCTGTTGGCGCTGATCACCGCAGCCCTGGAGCTGGGATTCGCCTACGGCGCGTGGACGCTCAAGCCGTGGGCATGGGTGCTCGGCGTCGTCGGTTCCGGGCTCTCCCTGCTGTCGGCGGTCCTGTCGGTGCTCGGGCAGGGGACGCTGGCCGGCGAGATCGTGAACATCGCGATCGCCGCCGTGATCCTCTACTACCTGAACACGCCTGCCGTGCGACGAGCCTTCGGACGTGGCCCCGGCCGTTACCTCCAGCAGTAGCCGATAGCGGCGACGGCTCCCGAGGACGCGAGACCCGAGGACGACCTCGACGGGGGTGGGGTCGACGACGGCGATGAGCCGGCGCGGCGGTCCCGTCCGCTCGGGGTCACCATCCTCGCCATCGCGGCGGCGGTGGTGGGCGTACTGCTCCTGCTCAGCGGCCCCGCGGCGATCACCGGGGCCATCGAGTTGCTGTTCGCGTACGGTGCCTGGACCCTGAGATCGTGGGCCTGGGTGCTCGGCGTGGTGGGCAGCGCGCTCGCGCTGCTGCAGGCCGTCATCGCCATCCTTCAGGGATACCTGGTCGCGGCGCAGATCGTCGACATCGCGATCGCGTTGGCGATCCTGGCCTACCTGAACACCTCGACCGTCCGTCACGCCTTCGGACGCGAGCGATCGGGAGCGGCGGATCAGTAGTCCATCGTGACCGGTCTCGGAGCGGTCTCGCCCCGTTGGGGCCGGAGTTCTCATGCTTTGAGAAGTGAGACTTGCGTCTCGTGCGTGGGAGTGTCAGACTGCCGTCCTGATGTCAAGCGCTCGACCCGCGCTTCGCTGTATGTGTCCCTCCTCTGCCGAGCAGGGCAGGCGGTGTATCTGAGCGTCCGACACTGATAAGGTCGGTCGCGACAACCAGCCGAACCCCTGCTCCGCAGGGGTTTTTGTTTGCCCACCGTCCGTTCGAGCAGCACCTGAAGGGACCACCACGAATGACCAGCCTCCACCTCTTCCAGACCGACGCGAAGCCGTCGATCACGACGCCCGAGCTCCTGGCACGCCTGAGCGACCCGGACGTCACGATCGTCGACCTTCGACCGCTGGCCGCCTACAACGGATGGCGACTGCGCGGCGAAGCACGCGGCGGCCACATCCCCGGGGCAGCGGCGTTTCCGGAGGCGTGGCTCGAGACCGTTGATGAGCCCGAGATCGAACGGCTGCTCGCCGCCAAGGGCGTTCTGCCCAGTCGGTCGGTCGTCCTCTATGGCTACGAGCCGTCGGATACGACGGCCCTCGCGACGAGACTGGCGGACGCCGGCCACGAGGGCGTGCAGGTCTACGAATCGGGCTGGTTGGAGTGGGCGTCGGACGAAGACCTGCCGCTCGAACGCCTGCCGAACTACGACAGGCTGGTCCACACGGAATGGCTGCGTCAGGTTCTCGCCGGCGTGCGGCCCGAGGCTGCCCCGGATGGCCGGGTCCTCCTCTTCCACGTCAACTTCGGCGTGCGCGAGGAGTACGAGGAGGCCCACATTCCGGGCGCGTTCTACCTCGACACCAATCGTCTCGAAGATCCGGCCGACTGGAATCGCCGGCCTCCCGAGGCCCTGGACGCCGCGCTGCGAAGTCTCGGCATCACGCACGACACGACCGTCATCGTGTACGGCCGGGACACGGAGGGTCACGCCAACGAGAAGTGGCCCGGCCGGCGGGCCGGGCAGATCGCGGCTACCCGAGCGCTTGCGATCCTCCGCTATGCCGGCGTCGAGGACGTCCGGCTGCTCGATGGCGGCTACGACTGGTGGGTCCGGGCCGGCTACCCGCTCGATACCGTCGTGCGCGAACCGTCGCCGGTTGCGAGCTTCGGCGTGGCCATCCCGCAGCGGCCGGATTTCATCGTCGACATCGGCGCAGCGAAGGAGATCCTGGCCGACCCGGAGGCAGCGGCGCTGGTGAGCGTCCGGACCTGGCGCGAGCACATCGGAGCGGTGAGCGGCTACAACTACATCGGGCCGGCGGGCCGGATCGCCGGGGACGTCTGGGGCAACTGCGGTTCCTATGCATACCACATGCAGCACTACCGCAACGTGGACAACACGATGCGGGCCTACCCGGAGATCGCGGCCAACTGGGCCGCGGCCGGGATCGTTCCGGAGAAGTGGGTCGCCTTCTACTGCGGGACCGGCTGGCGCGCGAGCGAGACCTGGTTCTACGCTTGGCTCATGGGCTGGCCTCGGATTGCGGTCTACGACGGGGGCTGGTTCGAGTGGAGCCAGGACCCGGTCAACAACCCGATCGGGATCGGCGTGCCAGAGGACGAGTTCGCAGCCTGAGCTCGCGCCTTTCGGTCAACCTGGATGCGAACGAAGAAGCAGGTGGCGGTAGCCGTACCCGTCGAGCGCCTCGTCCTCGTCCGCGATCACGGTGAGGCCCTCGTCCTCGAGCCACCGCGCGACCTGCTGCCGCTCCGGGTAGTAGTGGTAGCCGCCCGTGTCCTCACCGGTGAGCTCGCCGCGAACGGCGGGCAGCCCGCCGGCAGTGGCCTCGGCGTAAGCCCGCTCGATCTCCGCGTCATCGATCGTC
>VBFZ01000138.1 GCA_005880805.1 Chloroflexota bacterium
GCTTCGCCTCGACCGCTGACGGTGCCGCGAGGACGAGGACGGCAAGGCACAGGACGACGAGGCTCGCGAGGACGCGCTGCATCGGGACATGCTTCCGTCGATCGCGCTGGCCGTCAAACTGCGTTTGCAGTATTCGGGAGGAGAGCGATGCAGACGACGCGGAAGCCATTTCTCCCGCCGCGGTGGTTCATTCGTGCGGCGTGGGCAGTTCATCGTGCCCTGTACGCGGTCAGCGGCGGCCGCTTCGGCCTGCGCAAGCCGAGTGCGAAGACCTACGGGATGATGCGGATCCACACCACGGGTCGGCGCACGGGCGGCGAGCGGGTCGCGATCCTCGGCTACTACGAGGACGGGCCGAACCTTTTCACGCTCGCCATGAACGGCTGGGGCGAGCCAGAGCCCGCGTGGTGGCTCAACCTGCAGGCGCACCCGGATGCCACGGTTGAGCTGCCCGACGGTACGCGTGAGGTCAGAGCACGCGTGGCGACTGGCGACGAGCGCGGGCGGCTCTGGTCGGAGATGGAGCAGCGCGAGCCAAATCTCGACGGCTACGCCGCAAGGCGATCACACGAGACTGCGGTCGTGGTATTCGAGCCTCGACGGTAGTCTCAGACCGCGTCTTCGCTAGCCGCTCGCGGCGGGGTGCGAAGCTGCCAGCGGGTCGACGTGAAGGCCCCATTCCCGAAGCTGGGCCAATGCCCGCCTGAAGCCCTCCTCCGGATGCGCAAGATCCAGGGATTCGTAGGCGGGGTTGATGTTGCTGGGCAGCGTTACCCCGTGTTCCTTCAGCACGCAGATGCGGTTGCGCAGATGAGGCTGGGATCTGGCTCGCCCTATCTCATCACCGATGTTTGGCCTGGTGTATCGGTCCTCGCCCGCCTCGAGATCCGCAGTCGCGAAGACCACCACGGCGTCGGACATGCCCAGGTAGGCGTCGACCTTCTCCTCCGGCGTCCAGGTCCCCTCCGGTCGCGGGTCATCGGAGACGAGGAAGCCGCGGATGCCGTTCTCTTCCAGGAGCGCCTTGAACGGGCGCCCCAGCGTCTCCTTCTGCCGTTCGGAGCAACTGATGAACACGCCGCGCGTACCGTCGTCGCGGCCACCGCGACCGGCCGACCGTGCCGTCGGTGGTTGCGACCCTGTGCCGCTGCCGGCCTCACCCGTCAGGAATTCGAGCAGGACCGCGATGTCGGCATCGGGATCTTCGAAGAAGAGGCCGGCCGAGGTGCCGTCAAGCCGGAGCAGTCGGCCGTCGGGCAAGGCCTGTGCGAGTTGCTCCGAGACCTCCAGGGGTATCTGTCGCTCGGCCTGGCGATGCACCACGAGCGCAGGGACGTGCACCGATCCGACGTCGGCGGAAACGTCCATGTCCCGCTCCGCCTCGATCATCGCGCGAGCAAGGGCTGGGGTCGTTGCGGTGCGGAACGCATCGGCGACGAGACGCCCCTCATCACCGATCGACCAGCCCATCCAGGCGTGCGCGGCGGAGTCCACGAAGAGGTCCCAGTCGCGATCGATCAGGGTCACCAGAGCCTGCGACTCTGCCGGGCTCATCGCGTCCAGCAGTCGAATCGAGCCGCCAAACAGGACGAGTCGCGTGACCCGATCCGGGTGTCGGGCGGCGTAGGCGATCGCGGTCACGGCAGACGAGTAGTACCCGAGCAGCGCGAACGTCTCGATCGCCGCGTGATCCACGACGGCGTCGAGGTCGCGGAGCATTGGTTCGAGGCTGAAATCGTCAACATCACGCTGCGAGTGACCGGTGCCGCGGCCGTCGTAGAGGACGAGCCGGACGTGCTCCCCAAGCCGCTCGTACGCGTCGCGGAAACGCGGAACTCGCCACTGGCCGAACACGTTGCTGAGTGGGGCGGGCGGCAGCCAGATCAGCGGTGGCCCGTCGCCGGTCATCGTGTAGGCGATGGCGACACCGTCACTGGCGCGGGCGTACCTGAGGCTGGGCTCCATGCGCTAACAAGATGCCACGGTGACCCAAACGTGATGCGGCCACACTGGGGGCATGCAACCACGCGTTGGCGTCGCCAAGCTGAACGTGGATTCCGCCGACGGAACATTCACGATCAGCCGGGAAGCGTTTCCACAGTTCTCATGGTTCGCGAGGCTGGGCGTGCACGTCCAGTCTGATCAGGTGAGAGTGGCCAACCCGGACCCCGTTTACGTCCAGACGGCACTGAGCGCGCTTGCGGAGGCATGCCTCGAGCTCGACGTGCAGGAGGCGGAAGTCGCCTTCGTCGATACGGTCATACCCCCTCCCGTTTCCGGGCTGCGCTACGGCTTCAAGGGCGCCTTCACGCCAGACCGACCGAACGTGATCTGGGTGTTCGCGAACTGGACGAGCCTCGAAGAGCTTCGAGGCACCATCCGTCACGAGGTAGCCCACCTTGCGTTTGCCCGCACGCACACAGACGAGGAGTCTGCCGGCCATTCCGGAACGTCAGAGGACTTTGCGCGGTCGTTCGAGGCGGCCTCGTCCGGTAGCCGCGACTAGCGTCAGTCGAGACGGGTGCCGGCACTCTTTGTCAACTTCATGGCGAGAGTCCAGACTTGTTGATCCGGCCAGGGAGAGATCCGTCTTTCCCGTGGCGAACCGGCAGGGTTCCACGGCTCGGTGAGCTCCTCGACCAATCCTGGTCGTTGGGCATGCCTTCAGGCCCGAGCGCCCAGGACCGCATGCGGGCCTTCTCCGAACCCAGCCTGTGCTCGAGCCGCCTGGTCGCGGCCTCGAAGCCCAAGGCGACTGGAAGGAGAGTCAGCTTGAAGATCATCGTCATCGGTGGCACCGGGCGCGTCGGCTCGAAGCTCGTCGCCAAGCTCACCGAGCACGGCCACGAGGCCGTTCCCGCCTCGCCCAAGCTCGGCATCAACACAATCACGGGCGAAGGGTTGGCCAAGGCACTTGACGGCGCGTCGGTCGTCGTCGACGTCTCGGACTCGCCCAACTTCACGTACGCGACGGCCCTCGAGTTCTTCGAAACCTCGACCCGCAACCTGCTGGCCGCGGACGTGGCCGCACGCGTCGGACATCACGTCGCACTGTCGATCGTCGGCACGAAGACGTTGTCCGAGGGCGGTGATCCCACGACGACCACTGCCGGCTACTTCCGCGCGAAGCTGACCCAGGAGGCGCTGATCCAGGCATCCGGCATCCCGTACACGATTGTTCATGCGACGCAGTTCTACGAGTTCATGAAGGGTCGCCGACGGTTCCACGCACAACGGGGTTGTCCGAGTGCCACCCGTCCTCTTCCAGCCGATGGCTGCCGACGACGTGGCCACCGCGGTGGTCCGGGTCGCCATCGGCGCGCCCGTGAACGGCATCGTCGAGATCGGTGGGCCGGAGCGGTTCCGGGTCGACGAGGTCATACGCCGGGTCCTTGCCCTCTGGCACGACCCGCGGAAGGTGGTGACGGATCCCAACGCGGGCTACTACGGCATTGCCGTGGGCGAACGCACGCTCGTGCCCGATGACGGCGCGAGCCTGGGGGAGATCCGGCTCGACGACTGGCTCCCCCAGTCCGTCGCCAGGACGGTGGCCGTCTAGCAATCAGCCAAGCGAGATGAAAGGACAGATCAAATGGACACATCGACGGGCGGCCACCCGACCATCGTCCTCGTCCATGGCGCGTGGGCCGACGCCTCGAGTTGGACCGGTGTCATCCAGCGCCTCCAGGCTGCCGGCCACGACGTCGTCGCCCTGCCGAACACGCTTCGCGGCCCGAAAGCGGACGCGGCCGTCATCCGGAACTACCTTGACACGATCGGTGGGCCCGTGGTGCTCGTGGCCCACTCGTACGGCGGGTTCGTCATCACGAACGCCGCGACCGGGGCACAGAACGTTAAGGCGCTCGTTTACGTCGACGCGTTCATTCCGGACGAAGGCCAGCCAGCCGTCGCGCTCGCCGGTCAGGCTTCGGCCCTGGTCCCGGCCCTCACCAACCCCACGGCCACGTTCAGGCTGGTCCCAATCCCCGGCGCGCCGCCGGATGTCGTGGATACGTATCTTTTGCCGACGACGGTAAGGGAGAGCTTCGCCCAGGATGTCCCGGCCGAGGACGCCGCCGTGATCTACGCCACCCAGCGGCCGGCGTCGTTCGCCGGGCTCGCCGAGCCGTCCGGTCCGCCCGCCTGGAAGGACATCCCGGCGTGGGCGATCATCGGACGGCAGGACAAGATCATCGACCCGGTGTCGCTGCGGGCGATGGCCGAGCATGCCGGCGCGAAGATCACCGAAATCGACGCCTCGCATGTCTCGATGGTGTCCCACCCTGATGTGGTGGTGGAGGTCATCGAGACGGCACTTCGCGAGGTCGGGGAGCTGCAGCCGGCTTGAGGCCCGACAGGGCTACGTCCTCGGCCGGGGCCGAACCGCGCCGGCCGACGAGGTACCACGTCTCGACGTCCCCCTTGCCCTTGATCGCGACCGTGCCCCGTGGCACCAGCTCGAACTCAGCCTTGAGCAGCTCATACGTTGCCCGTGTGACCTGGATCTGTCCTCGCGTCCCGTGCGACTCCATCCGGCTCGCCGTGTTCACCGCGTCACCCCACAGGTCGTAGAGGAAGCGCTTCCGGCCGATGACCCCCGCGACGACTGGACCCGAGTTGATCCCGATCCGCAGATCGAGACCCAACTGGCCGACGCCGTCGTCGGAGTGCATGGCGTCCCGCATGTCGAGCGCCATGAGGGCCATGGCTCGCGCGTGGTCGGGGCGAGGATTCGGCACGCCGGCCGCGACCATGTAGCAGTCGCCGATCGTCTTGATCTTCTCGAGCCCGTGACGCTCGGCAAGCAGATCGAAGTGGGTGAACAGGCGGTCGAGCATGCCGACCACCTCGGCTGGCTGCAGTCCTTCCGAGAGCGGGGTGAAGTCGACCACGTCGGCGAACAGGATCGATGCCGCGTCGATCTGGTCGGCGATCGTCGCCGTGTCGGCCTTGAGCTTGTCGGCGATGGAGCGAGGCAGGATGTTCAGCAGCAGGTCCTCGGCCTTGTTCTGCTCCAGGCGCAGCGCGGCGAGCGCCTCCGCGCGCTGTGTCGCGAACAGGGCCAGGAGGAAGAAGACGACCGACCCGCCGACGGTGATGTTGAGGGCGATCATCGTGCTCTGGAACCATCTCGGAAGAGTCGAAGGCCCGCCCAGGATCTCGCCGATGAGCCCCGAGACGAGGAAGACTCCGACGAAGGCCACGAACCAGCGAACTCCCGCCCGCGGCCCATAGAAGACGAGCGCCCCGAGTGCGCCGAGGACGCCCCACAGACCGACGCCGCCGGACTCGAGGAAGCCGCCCACGAACGCCATCGAGATCGTGGGTGCCAGCAGGATGTTGAGAAGCTCCGCCCGCAGGAGCCACTCCGTGTCGCGGGTGCGCGAGAAGATCACCAGGGCCGTGGCCGACACGACGAAGTACAGGTAGGCGATCACTCCGGCAGGCGCCCCGAGGGCGAGGAAGAGCGTCCCCCAGACGAGCGATATGGGCAGGATCAGGACGCAAACGGCGCTCGTCGTCATCGCGCGGATCAGCACCGATCGTCGCGGCACGATCAAGCAAGGTCCGGACGAGTCGACGGATCGCGTCCATGGCGGGCAGCCTACAGCGCGGCGGTTCTGATCATCCTCCAGCCATCCGAGTCGAAGCGGCCGCCACCCTCGACGGGCCGACTGGTCGACCTCGGCGCCTCAGCCCGCGACGGGAGCGAGGTCCAGGTGTGCGAGGCGCTCGGGGTCGGCGAGGATGTCGATCGACACGATCCGGCTGCCCGCGACGGTGAGCGAGACGACCGAGAAGACGCGACCGTCGGGGGTCCAGGCCACTCCGCCCGGGACCCCGTTGATCAGCGCTCGCGTGGCGGAGTCGGCAAATCGTCGGAACGCGAACGCCCGCACAACGGCCCGCCATCGGAACGGAGCACGACGTCTGGGTCGAGCACGGCGAGCAGCCGCTCGAAGTCACCCTCGCGTGAGGCCGCGAGAAAAGCGTCGACGACCACCCACTGGCCTTCGAGATCGGTGTCCGGGACCGGCGCGCCGCGGACGCGGCGGCGGGCGCGGCTCGCGAGCTGGCGCGCGGCAGCCGGTGACCGGCCGACGATCGGCGCGATCCCGTCGAACGGCATACCGAACACGTCGTGGAGTACGAACGCGACCCGCTCCGGCGGGGTCAGTGTGTCGAGGACCGCGAGCAGCGCCAGGCCGACCGAATCGCCAAGCAGCGCCTCCTGCTCGGGGTCGGTGCCTGCCTCCGGGCTCACGATCGGGTCCGCCACATGGGTCTCGAGCGGCGCCTCGCGTCGTGTCCTCCGCGAGCGGAGCATGTTGAGACAGACGCGGCCGACCACGGTCGTCAGCCAGCCGTTCAGGTTATCGACATCGCTGGTATCCGTTCGGCTGAGCCGGATCCAGGCCTCCTGGACGGCGTCGTCGGCTTCCGTGAGCGATCCGAGCATCCGGTA
>VBFZ01000039.1 GCA_005880805.1 Chloroflexota bacterium
TGGCCGCGGGGACGACGGTCAGGGCGTCTCGGCGTGACGGACCAGGGTGATCGCGTTCTCCAACTTCAGCTTGGCGATCGTGAGGTACTTCGCCAGGTTCGAGCGATCGACTTCGCCGATGCTCTCGAGGACCTCAGGACCACGGAGGACGTCGACCAGGTCCTCGACCGCGGTCGCCAGCTGCTGCTTCGCAGCGACCAGGGACTCGTCGGTCAGGGCCTTCTGCACCCGGACACCCGTCCAGGCGGCTTCGGCTTCGGCGCTTACGGGGTCTTCCTCCGCATCGTGGAACCCGTTTCCGCCGCCCAGGCCGTTGCTCTCGGCAAGGTGGCTTTCGTCCTCGACCTCGATGACTGTTCGCCTCGTGCGCCCCTCGATCTTCTCGCGCAGCTTCACGAGCGAGAGCTCACCGCGCGCGACCTGCTCGGCCAGCTTGCGCCGCTTGCGCGGATCGTCGACCTTCAGCAGCTCGTAGGCGTGGGACAGGGTGTCTTTGCGCACAGACACAAGCGCGCGCACCTCTTCGGGGGCATCGGCGAGCCTGAGCCGGTTCTCGAGGTAGCCCTTGTCCTTGCCCAGCTTCTGGGCCAGACGACGGACGCTGTAGCCGTGCTCCCGGATCATCCGGTCGTACATCGAGGCCTCATCGAGAGGCGAGAGGTCCTCGCGCTGCAGATTCTCGATGATCGAGATCTCGAGTGCCGTGTCGTCGTCGAGCTCCTCCACGAGCGCCGGGATCGTGCCGAGCCCGGCAGCCTGCGACGCGCGCCAGCGGCGCTCACCGGCGACGAGCTGGAACCGGTTGCCGCCGAGCGGCCGCACGAGAATGGGCTGCAGCACGCCGTGCTCGCGGATCGACGCGGTGAGCTCATCCAGCGATTCCTGGTCGATCGACAGTCGCGGTTGCTCGGGGTTTGGCTCGATCTGGTGGACGGGGACATGACGGACACCGATGCTGCGACCGGTCTGATCCGGTGACAGCAGGCTGATGATTGCTGGAGAAAGCTCGCGCTCCTCGGACAGGCGCCGTGCCGCGGCGCCACGGAAGTCGGGCCTAGCCAAGGTCGATTACCTCCCGCGCCAGGTCCCGGTACGTGCGCGCTGCCTCTGATGCCCCTGCATAAACCGTGATCGGCCTGCCCGCGAGCGGCGCTTCACCAAGCTTCACGGTGGTCTTGATGATGCTGTTGAAGACGTGGTGATCGCCCACAACGCGCAGCTCGTCGAGCATGTCGCGCGCAAGCAGCGTGCGCCCATCGAAGAACGTCGGCAGCAGGCCGAGGATGCGCAGGTTCCGGTTGAGCTTGAGACGGATCGTGTTGATCACCTTGACCAGGTTGTTGAGACCCTTCATGGCGTAGTACTGGGTCTGCACGGGGATGATCACCCCGTCGGCGGCGACGAGCCCGTTCACGGTCAGCAGGCCGAGGTTCGGTGGGCAGTCGATGAGCGCGAATTCGTAGCGGCCCTCGAGCCGCCCATCGAGTGCATCGCGCAGCGCCTGCTCACGTCCGAGCGCGGTGAACAGCTCGCCTTCCGTGGCCGCGAGGTCGATGTTCGCCGGAGCCACGTCGATGCCGGCGGTTTCCGTCGCCAGGATCACCTCGTCAAGCGTCGCCCGGCTGTCGGCGAGGACGTCCGCCATCGATCGATCGACGGTGTTGAGGTTGATCCCGAGCCCGGCCGTCAGGTTGGCCTGTGGGTCCATGTCGATGCACAGGACTCGAAACCCTTCTTCCGAGAGTGCGCCGGCGAGATTGATGGCCGTGGTTGTCTTGCCAACACCGCCCTTCTGGTTGGCGATCGCAATCACATTCGTCACCGGGGCGTCACCTCTCGTTACGTCTCGGGGCGTCGTCTGGCAAGCGTGCCGAACGGCGGGGCGGGATGACTCATGCTACTCCAGCCGCGCGACGACTCGACAACCTCTTTATCCACAGAAGCGCGGACTTGTTCACCATTTCTGTGGATATCCGGTGACTCCAGCGCCGAAGTCGAATTGCCCAGCCACTATCATTCTCGGCCACCTCGGCGACTGTCTGTGCACAAAGACAGCGTCCCTATGTTCAGCATCGGGAGGGCAGCCGTGCCGTCAAGCGAGGAGCGGATCGCTCGCCTGGTAGCGATGCGCGACGATGCGAAGCTGGGCGGTGGACAAGCGCGTATCGAACAGCAACACGCCCGAGGCAAGCTGACCGCACGGGAACGTCTCGACCTACTGCTGGATCCCGATTCGTTCGTCGAGCTCGACGCGTTCGTGACGCACCGCTCGACCGGCTTCGGTCTGGACGAGCAGGTCATCCTCGGCGACGGCGTCGTCACGGGTCATGGCACCATCGACGGCCGGCTCGTCTTCGTCTTCTCCCAGGACTTCACGGTTTTCGGGGGCTCGCTTTCCGAGGCATACGCGGAAAAGGTGTGCAAGGTGATGGACCTTGCCGTGAAGGTCGGCGCGCCGATCATCGGCCTGAACGACTCCGGCGGGGCCAGGATCCAGGAAGGCGTGGTGTCGCTCGGGGGCTATGCGGAAATCTTCCTGCGCAACACGCTCGCATCGGGTGTCGTGCCGCAGCTTTCGGTGATCCTCGGTCCGTGCGCCGGAGGCGCGGTCTATTCGCCGGCGATCACGGACTTCACGATCATGGCCGAGGGGACGAGCTACATGTTCGTGACCGGCCCGAACGTCGTGCGCACGGTGACACACGAGGACGTCGACCCCGAGCGGCTGGGTGGTGCGACGACGCATACGACCCGAAGCGGCGTCGCGCACCTGGCCGCCCACGACGAAGCGGAGGCGCTCGACCTCGCCCGCCGGATCCTTGGCTTCCTGCCGCAGAACAACCTCGCGGACCTGCCACTCGTCGCGAGCGATGACCCACGCGACCGGCGGGACTCCGTCCTGGACGGCGTGGTGCCCGACGAACCGGCGCGCCCCTACGACATGCATGAGGTCATCGACCACGTCGTGGACGACGGCCGGTTCCTCGAGATCCAGCCCGGCTGGGCGCAGAACATCATCATCGGATTCGCGCGAATGGCCGGCCGCAGCGTAGGGATCGTCGCCCAGCAGCCGGCCGTCCTGGCCGGCGCGCTCGACATCGACGCCTCGACGAAGGCCGCGCGCTTCGTGCGCACCTGTGACTGCTTCAACGTCCCGCTGCTGACGTTCGTCGATGTGCCGGGATTCCTGCCCGGAGTAGGGCAGGAGCATGGTGGAATCATCCGCCACGGTGCGAAGCTGCTCTACGCCTACTGCGAGGCCACGGTTCCGAAAGTGACGGTCATCACGAGGAAGGCCTACGGCGGCGCCTACGACGTCATGAGCAGCAAGCACATCCGGGGGGACATGAACTTCGCGTGGCCGACGGCCGAGATCGCGGTGATGGGCGTTGAAGGCGCGGTCAACATCATCTTCAAGGATCGGCTCGCCTCGGCAGCGGATCCCGAGTCGGAACGGAAGCGACTGGTCGCCGAATACGAGGCCGAGTTCGCCAATCCCTATATCGCCGCTGCGCGCGGCTACGTGGACGACGTCATCCTTCCGTCCGAGACGCGTCCGCGCGTCATCCGGGCCTTCGACATGCTGGCCGACAAGCGCGACACGAACCCGCGAAAAAAGCACGGCAACATCCCGCTTTGAATAGAGAACGAACTGACGAAGGGACGATGGCGGGGCCCGCAGGAGAAGCCGGGCCGATGAGGCCTGATGGCGTCTTTGCGTAAAGACAGCTCGAGGCGGCCCTTCGACCGGGTGCTCGTCGCGAACCGCGGCGAGATCGCGCTGCGGATCATCCGCGCATGTCGCGACCTGGGTATGGAGGTCGTCGCGGTCTACAGCGATGCGGACGCGGATGCGGTGCACGTGCGGTCGGCGGACGACGCAATCCGGATCGGCCCTGCGCCTCCGGGCGAGAGCTACCTCCGTGGCGAGGCCATCGTCGAGGCTGCCGTCGCGACCCACGCCCAGGCCGTGCATCCGGGATATGGCTTCCTGGCGGAGCGTGCCACGTTCGCCAGGCTCGTCGAGGACGCGGGCCTCGCCTTCGTGGGCCCGAGCTCGGCGGCGATTGCGGCCCTCGGTGACAAGCTGTCGGCCCGGCGTGCCGCGTCCGCAGCAGGGGTCCCAGTTGTTGCCGGCACACTTGAGCCTGCCGCGGTTGACGCTCCGGACCAGGTGCCGGCGCTGGTCGCAGAAGCGGAGGCCATTGGCTTCCCGCTGCTCGTCAAGGCCTCCGCGGGCGGCGGAGGGCGGGGCATGCGACGCGTGGAGCGCGTGGTCGATTTGCCGGCGGCTCTCGCGGCAGCATCGGCCGAAGCGAGCTCGACTTTCGGGGACGGCACCGTGTACCTGGAGCGTGAGGTCCGCCCAGCCCGTCACGTGGAGGTCCAGCTGCTTGGCGACATCGATGGCGGGCTCGTCGCGATCGGTGAGCGCGACTGCTCGATCCAACGCCGGCACCAGAAGCTGATCGAGGAGTGCCCCGCTCCCGGACTGACCGCCGATGAGCGGGTGCATGTCCACGACCTCGCGGTGCGTGCCGCGCGGAGCGTCGGGCTGTCGAACGCGGCCACGGCAGAGTTCCTGTACGAGGGCGACGGCCGGTTCTCCTTCCTCGAGGTCAACGCGCGCCTGCAGGTCGAGCACGGGGTGACCGAGCTGGTGACCGGGCTCGATCTCGTGGTCGAGCAGTTCCGCCTGGCCGCCGGCGAGCCGCTCTCGGCCGAGGCGGTGGCGGCTGCACAGGCCGCCGCGACGCCGGCGGGCCACGCGATCGAGGTGCGGATCTCGGCGGAGGACCCGTCCCGCGCCTTCATCCCGGCCCCCGGCCGCGTTGGCCGCTGGGCAATGCCCTCGGGCCCGGGCATCAGGGTCGACGCCGCCATCGAGGCCGGCGAGCGCGTGCCACCCGACTACGACCCGCTGATCGCCAAGATCATGGCCCATGGACGGGATCGCCCCGAGGCGATCGCCCGGCTTCGGCGGGCGCTCGGCGAGGTGGAGGTGACCGGCATCCAGACGACGCTCCCATTCCACCGCGCGGTAGTCGCCGATCCCCAGTTCGCGGCGGGCCGCCTCTCGACCGAGTGGGTGGGCGAACGGTGGGATGGGGCGGCGGATCGCCGAGAGCGGCTCGAGCTGGCTCAGCTCGCTGCCGGGCTCGCGATCATCGATGGCTGGCCCTCGCTGGAGGATGGATCGGGCGGGCGGACCACGGGGGCGGACGGGCAGAGGCCGGACTGGCGCCGTGCGGGCCGGGAAGCCATGCTCGAGCGGTGGCCGCGGTGATCACGCGACCCGTTCGTGTCTCGGTGCCAACCGAGATCGACGCCGAACCCCGGGTCGTGTCGCAGGGCGATGGGGAACTGCGGCTCTCGGGATCGGGGCATGGTGTGCTGCAGCCAGCCGGCCATCCCAACCCGGGCACGCCGGTCTCGATTTCGCGGGCGACGCCGCCGTCGGTGCCGGGAGACTCGCGCGGTCACCATCGCGTCGAGGTCGTGATCGACGGCTGGCGCTTCGAGCTGGAGGTCGAGGACGCCGCTCGGGCCGGGCTCCGCGAGCGGGCCAGTCGCGAGCGGGGCAGGGGAGGGCATGGTGGACCGACCGAGCTTCGTGCCATCATCCCGGGCAGGGTCGTGTCGGTGGCAGTCGCGCCTGGCGACAGCGTGGAGATTGGCGACGACCTGCTCGTGATCGAGGCCATGAAGATGCAGAACGAGCTGCGTGCTCCGCGGACCGGGGTCGTTGAACGGGTGGCCGTCGGCGCAGGCCAGACGGTCGAGCTCGGCGACTTGCTGGTGGTCGTTCGGTGACCGACCAGTCGGACGCCCGCGAGCGCTGGCGGAGGACGAGGCGGGCTGCCGCCCTTCGGAACGCTCCCGAGCGCAGGGAGCGTTTCGAAACGACCTCGGGGATCGAGATCAGCGACGTCTACACGGCCGCGGATCTGGCGAGATTGGACGAGGAGCGCGACCTGGGGCTGCCCGGCGAGTTCCCGTTCACGAGAGGCGTCCAGCCGACGATGTACCGGAGCCGGCTGTGGACGATGCGCCAGTACGCCGGCTTCGCGACCGCGGCCGAGACGAACCGGCGCTTCCGCTACCTGCTGGAGCACGGCCAGACGGGCCTGTCGGTCGCCTTCGACCTCCCGACGCAGATGGGCTACGACTCGGATGCGCCCGCCGCCGAAGGCGAGGTTGGCCGCGTTGGCGTCCCGATCTCGAGCCTGGCGGACATGGAGACGCTCTTCGCCGGGATCCCGCTCGGCGAGGTCAGCACGTCGATGACCATCAACGCGACCGCGGCCATCCTGCTGGCGTTGTACGTCGCCGCTGCGCGCCGCCAGGGAGTGCCCCAGGAGCGCGTGAGCGGCACGACCCAGAACGACATCCTCAAGGAGTACATCGCGCGGGGCACGTACATCTATCCCACCGAGCCCTCGATGCGCCTCGTCACCGACGTCTTCGAGTTCTGCGCCCGCGAGCTGCCGCGCTGGAACACCATTTCGATCAGCGGCTACCACATGCGGGAGGCCGGCGCGACGGCCTCCCAGGAGCTCGCGTTCACCCTCGCCGACGCGATCGCCTACTGCGAGGCGGCGATCGCCCGTGGCCTGGACATCGACGACTTCGCGGGCCGCCTGTCGTTCTTCTTCGCCGCATGGAGCGAGCTGTTCGAGGAGGTCGCCAAGTTCCGCGCGGCTCGCCGGATGTGGGCGCGAATCGTGAAGGAGCGGTTCGGCGCATCGAACGAACGCTCGATGATGTGCCGCTTCCACGTCCAGACGGCGGGCTCGTCGCTGACGGCGCAGTCGATCGACAACAACGTCGTCCGGACCACGGTCCAGGCGCTTGCGGCGGTCCTGGGTGGGGCCCAGAGCCTGCACACGAACGCGCGGGACGAGGCCCTCGCGCTGCCGACCGAGCACGCGGCCCGGCTGGCCCTCCGGACCCAGCAGATCCTGGCGTACGAGAGCGGGGTGACGGAGACGCCCGATCCGCTCGGTGGCTCGTACCTCGTCGAGAGCCTGACGACCGAGCTCGAGCGAGCAGCGCAGGACTACCTCGACCAGATCGAGGCGATGGGCGGGACGCTGGCTGCCATCGAGGGCGGCTTCCAGCAGCGGCAGATCCAGGAGTCGGCGTACCGCGCCCAGCAGGCGATCGAGCGAGGCGACCAGATCGTCGTCGGGGTCAACCGCTTCGCAGACGACGGCTCCGTCAGCCCGCCGGCGATCCAGCGCATCGACCCGGCAGCCGAGCGAGCGCAGGTGGAGGGCGTCCGGCGCGTCCGGGCAGAACGTGACGCTGCTGCCTGGGGCGCCGCGCTCCGCCGGCTTGAGGACTGCGCCCGGACCTCCGAGAACGTCCTGCCCGCCATCATCGAGGCCGTGGATGCGTATGCCACGGTCGGCGAAATCAGCGACCGGTTGCGCGTCGCGTGGGGAGAGCATCGTGAGCTCATCACGATCTGAGGAGCGACCGGCGGACCTGCCGGCACCCGTGCGCGAGCTCGGGCGCATCCATCACGTGGCGGTCGTCGTCCGCTCCATCGAGGATTCGCTGGTCTTCTATCGCGACCTGCTCCGGCTCGAGCTCGAAGCCGTCGCCGACGTTCCCTCGGACCGCGTGCGGATCGCGTTCCTGGGCGTGGGCGAGTCGAAGGTGGAGCTGGTGGAGCCGACGGATGACACGACTGGCGTCGCGCGCTTCCTGGAGAGCCGCGGCGAGGGCTTCCACCACGTCTGCCTCGAGGTCGACAACCTCGCCGAATCGCTCCTCCGCCTCGAGATCGACGGGGTCGAGCTGATCGATACTGCTCCGCGGCGTGGAGCCGAAGGCCCGGTCGCCTTCATCCATCCCCGCTCTGCCCACGGCGTGCTGGTCGAACTGATCGAGGCGCAAGGCGGGCCCTCCTGGAAGAGCCTCGGATACAGCTGAGCCGTTCACCTCCGTCGACCTGCCGCCCGCTCACCGAGGCCCGAGGTCGAGCTCCCCGAGACCATCGGCCCGAGGTTCAGATCGACCAGGCGAAGAGCACGTCCGGCGCTTCCCTGGAGGACCGCGCGAACTCGACCAGGTCTCCCGTCAGCTGGCGGATCCACGGCTTCTCTTCGCGCGGCAGTTCGCCCAGCTCGTCGTCGAGCAGGTCGATCCAGCGGCCGGCGACGCGATCGAGGTCGCGATCGGACACCTGCGCGACAGCCTCCAGCCAGGTCCGGTCGACCCGCTCGATCGTGCGCTCGCCGAGGTCGCCGGGATTGCCCGGGCCGCCCGGGCCGTCGAGCTCGCGGCGCGCGTCCAGGAAGTCGCCCGGCTCGGCGGAGCCTGTCACGCTGCGGCAGGCTTCGGAGAAAAGGTCGAGCCACGTCGGGTCGAGCCCGGCGCCGAGCGCGAGGTGGGCGATGAAGCGCCCGCGGTCGGACAGCCCGGCCATGTCGTCGACGCTGATCGCCAGCAGCATCTCGCGCGTGTCGCCGGCGACCAGGTCCATCAGCGTTCCCACGGGTCGGTCTCCTCCCCGATGCTCCCGGCCGCGACGTCGTGTGTGCTCGTCGGTGGGAAGGCTCAGCCGCCGACTCCCGCGGCACGAAGGAGTGTCGGGATCTCGGTGGGTGACTCGGCGACGGCGATCCCGGCCGCCTCGAGCGCGGCCACCTTCCCGGCCGCGGTTCCGGCGCCACCCGAAATGATCGCCCCTGCGTGGCCCATCCGCTTGCCCTCGGGGGCGGTTCGTCCGGCGATGAACGCGGCCATGGGCATCTCGCGCAGGTGCTCGCCGGCGAAGGCAGCGGCCTCCTCCTCGGCCGCACCGCCGATCTCTCCGATCAGGACGATCGCGGTGGTTTCCGGGTCGTCCCGGAACAGGCGCAGGACGTCCGTGAAGCTCGTTCCAATGATCGGGTCGCCCCCGATCCCGACGCACGTCGACTGCCCGATGCCCGCGTCCGTCATCGCCTGGACCGCCTCGTACGTCAGTGTCCCGGACCGAGACACGACCCCCACGGTTCCCGGCCGATGGACGGACCCTGGAATGATGCCGACCTTCGCCTTCCCCGGCGAGGTCGCACCCGGACAGTTGGGCCCGATCAGCCGAGCGCCTGTCTCCCGGACGACCTCGAGAGCACGGACCATCTCGAGCGCCGGAATGCCCTCGGTGATGCAGAAGATCGTGGCGATTCCCGCGCTGGCTGCTTCCATGATCGCGTCCGGCGCACCCGCCGCCGGAACGTAGATCACCGACGTGTCGGCGCCCTGCTCTCCAACGGCCTGGGCGACTGTGTCGTAGACCGGCACCGCCCCGTCGAGGGCTCGCTGGCCGCCCTTGCCCGGCGTCACGCCGGCCACGATCCGGGTTCCATACTCGAGCATCGCCCGCGAGTGGAACTCGCCCTCGCGACCGGTGATGCCCTGCACGACGAGCCGCGTGTTCGAGTCGACGAGGATGCTCATGCGCGCACGCCCTGCGCCGATCTCGCGGCCGCGACCGCCTTTCGGGCTGCATCGTCAAGGCTGGCCGCCGTCTCGAAGCGAGCCTCCCGCAGGAGGCGGCCGGCCTCCTCGGCGTTCGTCCCGACGATGCGCACGACCATCGGCACCTCGCGCGATTGCATGGCGCGCGCCTCGATCAGCCCGTGCGCCACCTCGTCCCCGCGCGTGATGCCGCCGAAGATGTTGACGAGGATGGCCTCCACGTTCGGATCCTCGAGGATCAGGCGCATGGCAGCCGCCACCTTGTCGGCTCGCGCACCACCGCCGATGTCCAGGAAGTTGGCCGGCTCGCCACCCGCGCGCTTGACGAGGTCCATCGTCGTCATCGCCAGCCCGGCGCCGTTCACCATGCAGCCGATCGTCCCGTCGAGCTTGATGAAGCTGATGCCCTCAGCGCGAGCGGCGCGGTCGGTCGGGTCCTCCTCGTCCAGGTCGCGCAGGTCCTCCAGGCCGGCATGGCGGGCCAGGGCCGAGTCGTCGAGGGAGACCTTCGCGTCAAGGCATACGAGTCGTTCGATCACGCCTTCGGAAGCGTGCTTCTCGCGGACGATGGCGAGCGGGTTGATCTCCACCAGGTCGGCGTCGTTGGCGATCATCGCGGCGACGAGGCCTTTGGCGATCCCGACCGCCTCCTTGAGGTGCCCGGCCAGCCCCAGCGCGAAAGCCATCTGGCGGGCCTGCCAGTCGAGCAGGCCGGCGATCGGATGGGCGTGGACGCGGACGATCGCCTCAGGACGTTCGGCCGCGACCTGCTCGATCTCCACGCCGCCCTCCGCCGAGCCCATCAGGAGCACCTTCCGGGCAGCGCGGTCCAGCACCGCCGCGAGGTAGAACTCCCTGACGATGTCGGCCGCGGCCGCGACGAGCACCTTGCGGACCGTGATGCCCTTGATCTCCATGCCCAGGATCTCGCGGCCGATCCGCTCCGCCTCGTCCGCGTTTGCGGCCAGCTTCACGCCGCCGGCCTTGCCCCGCCCGCCGACGAGGACCTGGGCCTTCACGACCACCTGCTCGGCGCCCGCTGCGAACGAGCGGTCGGCTGCGGCGCGAACCTCCTCGGGCGTCCGCGCGACCTCCCAGGGCGGCACCGGCAGCCCCTGCGCAACGAGGAGCCGCTTCGCGTCCGCTTCCTGGATCTTCACGCGCGAATCCGTCCTCCGTCGTGGGGAATGTCCGCGATGGTACAGGCCCTGCGGTCAACCCCCGCCGCAGCGGTCATGAGCGACGGGCCAGGACCCAAAGGAACGTTTCGTCCTCGTCCGGGCGGTGGGTCGTAACGACCTCCGACTCGACCGGCTCGAGGCCGCTCTCGCGCAGCAGCCCAAGGTTCGTCTGGGCATCGAACCCGCTGAAGAACATCTCGACGCCGAGCCATTGGCCCGTCCACCCGGGATCATCGCTCGCTGTGAGGGTCCCGACGAAGGAGCCGCCGGGCCGCAGCCAGCCGGCGATGCGCGCGAAGAGCGTCGGGTGCAGCTCGCGCGGGACGTGGATGATCGAGTACATGGCGATGACGCCGTCGAGGGAAGCGGCGTCGAACTCCACGGTCGTCATGTCCCCGTGGATGAACCGGGCCTGGGGGGCCTCCGCCCGCGCACGCTCGAGTTGCCCTTCCGAGATGTCGACCCCGGTCAGCTCGTACTGCGAAGCGAGCCACGAGGCATCGGGTCCCGCGCCGCTGCCGAGCTCCACCACCCGGCCGCCGGCCGGCACCAGCTTCGCGAAGCGCGCCAGCCAGGCGGCCTTCGGCTCGCCCTCGGCCGTCGACGCCCATTCGGCGAAGCGATCGACGATCCGATCGTAGCCCGCGGCAACCATGCGCGACCGCGGATTGACCCGCTCCTTCGTCACCCGCCGAGCATGGCACAGGACCGGCGGGGCGCAGGCCCGTCGAGGGTCACGCAGATAGAATGCGGGCATGGCCCACCGAGTCACGTTGATCCCCGGCGACGGCATCGGGCCGGAGCTGGCGGAGGCGACGAGGCGCGTGCTCGACGCGTCGGGAGTGGGCTTCGAGTGGGATGTCGTCGAGGCAGGCGAGGCCGTCATCGAGCGCCATGGGACGCCCCTGCCGGAGTACGTCCTCGAGTCGATCCGTCGCAATCGGGTCGCGCTCAAGGGCCCGATCACGACCCCGATCGGCACCGGCTTCCGGTCCGTAAACGTCACGCTTCGCCAGGCACTCGGGCTGTACGCCAACCTGCGCCCTGCCCGCTCGATGAA
Source organism: Chloroflexota bacterium (assembly GCA_005880805.1). Taxonomy (GTDB): domain Bacteria; phylum Chloroflexota; class Limnocylindria; order Limnocylindrales; family CSP1-4; genus CF-16. Next base: position 11,716 of record VBFZ01000039.1, read on the forward strand.
GGGCCTCGAGACCCGTTACGAGAACGTCGACCTCGTGATCGTGCGTGAGAACACCGAGGACCTGTACGCCGGGATCGAGCACATGGTCGGCCCGGACGCCGCGGAGAGCATCAAGATCATCACCCGCACCGCGTCGGAGCGCGTGGCGCGCTTTGCGTTCGACTATGCGGTCGCCAACGGCCGGCGGAAGGTCACCGCCGTACACAAGGCGAACATCATGAAGCTGTCCGACGGGCTCTTCCTGGAGTCGTGCCGGACCGTGGCGGCACAGTACGAGGGTCGGGTCGAGTTCGAGGACCGGATCGTCGACAACATGTGCATGCAGCTGGTCCAGAAACCCGAGCTGTACGACGTGCTCGTCCTGCCGAACCTTTACGGCGACATCGTCAGCGACCTGGCCGCGGGTCTCGTCGGCGGGCTGGGCGTGGCCCCCGGCGCGAACATCGGCACCGAGGCGGCCGTGTTCGAGGCGGTCCACGGCTCCGTGCCGAAGTACGCCGGCCAGAACAAGGCAAACCCGACCGCTCTGATGCTGTCCGGCGTCCTCATGCTTCGGCACCTCGGCGAGACGGCCGCTGCAGAGCGGGTGGAGACGGCGATCCGCGACGTCGTGGCGGACGGCCGCTCCGTGACCTACGACCTTGGGGGGACGGCCGGGACGAGCGACATGGCAGACGCAGTCATCGAGCGACTGGCGGCCGCCGACGACGCGGAACGGGCGCGCCCCGTCGCACCCGCGCCAGCGTCCTGACGGAGCCTGCGTTCGTGACGGACACGCCGAAGCTCAAGGGTCAACGATGACCTCGATCGCGCCGCCGGCCGCGCAGCTGGATCGGCCCGCTTCCCCCGCCAGGCCGCCGGCGTCGCCGATCAAGCCGACGGGCACGGCCCGGCAGGGGCTCTTCGCGACACGTCGCCCCGACGCCTGGTGGATCGAGCCGACGATCGTGGCGATCGGGTTCGGCGCGTTCATCCTCTATTCGCTGTTCTCGTCGCTGGTCTGGGAGCCGGTCTTCCACGTGCCGTACGAGGCGCAGGGCTACCTCTCGCCCTTCTTCTCGCCGCTCATCAAGCCGGACTGGCTGCCGTGGTGGTTCTCGCCGGCGATCCTGATCCTGTGGATCCCGCTCGGCTTCCGGACGACCTGCTACTACTACCGCAAGGCCTACTACCGGGCGTACTTCGTCGATCCACCGGCGTGCGCTGTCGGGGAGCCGACCATCCACAGCCGGTACCGCCTCGAAGCCGCCTTCCCGTTCATTCTCCAAAACATCCACCGCTACTTCCTGTACCTGGCGTTCATCCCACTCTTCTTCCTGTGGCTCGACGCGTTCCTCGCGCTTCGCCAGGAGGGGGTCTGGCGGATCGGGGTCATCGGGGCGCTGATGTTCCTCAACGTCGCCCTGCTGACCGGTTACTCGCTGTCGTGCCACTCCTTCCGCCACGTGATCGGCGGCAAGATGGACTGCTTCTCCTGCAGCCGCGGCGCCCTCCTGCGCTACCGGGCCTGGGAGCGCGCGACCTGGCTGAACATCCATCACTTGCGCTGGGCGTGGGCCAGCCTGATCTCGGTCGCCGTGACCGACCTGCTGATCCGCTTGCTCGCCATCGGGGTCATCGGCGATCCCGCGCTGCGCTTCTGAGCCGGCGCCCGAACTGAGGTGGCGATCTCCGGGTTCGAGACGCACGTTCACGACGTTCTGGTGGTCGGAGCCGGCGGAGCCGGGCTGCGTGCGGCGATCGAGGCGCGAGCGCGCGGCGCGAGCGTCGGCCTCGTGTGCAAGTCGCTGCTCGGCAAGGCGCACACGGTCATGGCCGAGGGCGGTGCCGCGGCGGCCCTCGCCCACGTCGCCCCCGACGACAACTGGAAGGTCCACTTCCGGGACACGATGGTCGGCGGCAAGCTCCTCAACCACCCGCGCATGGCACAGCTCCACGCGCTGGAGGCGCCGGACCGCATCCGCGAGCTGGAGCTGTGGGGCGCGGTCTTCGATCGAACGGCGGATGGGCGGATCAGCCAGCGGCCGTTCGGTGGGCACACCTACCCACGGCTGGCCCACGTCGGCGACCGAACAGGCCTCGAGATGATGCGAACCCTGCAGGACAAGGCGGTCCACTCCGACGTGGACGTGTACATGGAGTGCACGATCACGCACCTGATCACGGGTCCCGGTCGGATCATGGGGGCCTTCGGCTACTGGCGCGTGACCGGCGAGCCCGTGCTGTTCCCGGCCAAAGCCGTCGTCCTGGCCACCGGCGGGATCGGGAAGGCGTACGAGGTCACCTCGAACTCCTGGGAGTACAGCGGCGACGGCCACGCGCTGGCCTACCTCGCCGGCGCCGAGCTGATCGACATGGAGTTCGTCCAGTTCCACCCCACGGGCATGGTCTGGCCGCCGGGTGTGCGTGGATTGCTGGTCACGGAGGCCGTCCGCGGCGAGGGTGGAATCCTGCGCAACAAGGACGGCGAGCGGTTCATGTGGAAGTACCTGCCCGAGGACCGCCGCCAGGAGTACGCGGCCACCGACGAAGAGGCGGAGCGCTGGGTGGAGGTCACGGCGCAGGGCCGCAGCAGCGAGGCGCGGCGACCCCCCGAGCTCTCGACCCGTGACAACGTGTCGCGGGCGATCTATACCGAGGTCAAGGAGGGTCGCGGCTCACCGCACGGCGGCGTGTACCTCGACATCAGCTACCTGCCGGCCGAGCACATTCGGCGGAAGCTGCCCTCGATGTTCGACCAGTTCAAGGAGCTGGCCGACGTCGACATCACGCGTGGCCCCATGGAGGTGGGTCCGACGACCCATTACGTCATGGGCGGCGTGCGGGTCGACGCGGAGACGGGGGCCACCACCGTGCCGGGACTGTTCGCCGCGGGCGAGGTGGCGGGCGGCATGCACGGCGCCAACCGGCTGGGCGGGAACTCGTTGTCCGACCTGCTGGTGTTCGGGGCGCGCACGGGCGCGGGCGCGGCGGCCTACGCAGCGCGAAACGCTGCGTCAGCGTACGTGGACCCTTCGCAGGCGTACCGCGCCGCACGGCAGTTGTCCGCTCCCCTCGAACGGGAGGACGGCGAGGACGCGTACGCGATCCAGCGCGACCTCCAGGCGATGATGCAGTCGCTCGTCGGGATCTTCCGCGAGGAGGCCGACCTGAGGGAGGCGCTCGGCCGCCTGACGGATCTCGAGACGCGCTGGCAGTCGATCAAGGTCACCGGCGGCCGGATGTACAACCCGGGTTGGAACCTCGTCTTCGAGTTGCGGAACCTGCTGACGGTGTCGCGGGCCGTCACCCTGAGTGCGCTGCAGCGCACTGAGAGCCGCGGCGCGCACAGCCGCGTGGACTATCCGGAGCAGGACGACAGGAACTGGGGAGTCATCAACAGCGTGATATGCCGCGGTCCCGACGGCGCGATGATGGTCGCCCGCAGTGGCGTTCCGCCGATGGCGTCCGAGCTGCGCGGCCTGCTGGGAGCGGCGCATTGACGCGGGGGAGGTTCGATGCCTGACGCCCACCTGAAGGTCTTCCGCGGCCGACCGGGCGAACCGAGCGAGTTCGTCGACTTCGACGTGCCGGTCGAGGAGGGGATGGTCGTCCTCGACGCCCTCCACTGGATCCAGGGCCATCGGGCACCCGACCTCGCCGTCCGCTGGAACTGCAAGGCGGCCAAGTGCGGATCGTGCGGCGCCGAGGTCAACGGCCGGCCGAGCCTGACCTGCAAGACGCGCCTGTCGGACTTCGACCTCGACGAGCCGATCACCGTCGAGCCGATGCGCGCGTTTCCGCTCATCAAGGACCTGGTCACGGACGTCTCATGGAACTACGCGGTCAACCGGACGATCACGCCGTTCACGCCGCCCGAGAACCTTCCCCAGGAGCAATGGCGCTGGCAGCAGCGTGACGTCGATCGCGTTCAGGAATTCCGCAAGTGCATCGAGTGCTTCCTGTGCCAGGACGTCTGCCACGTGCTGCGCAACCACGAGACGGAGCGGGCATTCATGGGTCCGCGCTTCCTGATCCGGGTCGCGTCGCTGGAGATGCACCCGATCGACCAGGTCGATCGCCGCCAGTACCTCAAGGACTCCGGCGGGATCGGCTACTGCAACATCACGAAGTGCTGCACCGAGGTGTGCCCGGAACACATCAAGATCACCGACAACGGGATCATTCCGCTCAAGGAGCGGGTCGCCGACGCGTACTACGACCCATTGCAATGGGCGTGGCGGAAGCTCCGCGGCCGGGAGGCGACCGGAGCCGGCACCGAGCTTCCCGTCCTGCCGGCGCCCGTTGGGGCCCCACCGCCGCCAGCCGCCGCCACAACACCAACTGACGCGACCGCGACCGAATCCGCACCAGCCCAGACGGCCGAGCCCGCAGCGGCTGGCACCGGACCGGCGCGGCCTCCACGCCGCGTGCGAACGACCAAGAGCGCGAGGCAAACGGCCGGCAGGAAGGATGCTGCCCGTGCGCCGCGGGGCCGCCGGGACGGGGGCGCCGGCTGACGTCGAGCAGCCGCCGCCGGGAGGCGCCCGCCGATCCATTCGGCAACCTGTGGCCCGACGAAGGCCCGCTCGAGGGCCGGGCCGGGACGGCCGAAAGCCTTGGAGCCTCGAAAGCCACCGATGCGCATGGCCTGCGCCTGATCGTCCGGACGGATGGAGCTGCGCGCGGCAATCCCGGCCCCGCCGCCGCCGGTGCCGTGCTCATCGACGCCTCAGCACCGAACGCGGGCGATCCGCTGGCGGCTCCAGTCGCGTCGATCTCCGACTACCTCGGGATCGCCACGAACAACGTGGCCGAGTACACGGCCGTCGTCCGCGCACTCCGCCTGGCGCGCGAGCTCGGCGCCGACGAGGTGGACCTCCTGCTCGACTCGAAGCTGATCGTCGAGCAGCTCCACGGCCGCTGGAAGGTCAAGGACGCCAAGCTCCTGCCCCTCTGGAACGAGGCCCGGAGCCTGCTGAGCGCCTCCCGACGATGGTCGGCCACCCACGTGGGGCGAGCGCAGAACAGCGCGGCCGACGCGCTCTGCAACGCCGCGATCGACCGTGTTCTTGCCGGCGGCCCTGCCTCGGTCGTAGTCCAGCCCGAGGTTTGAGCGCGCGGACGTGTAGGCTCAATCGCGTCCAGCCCAGGAGAGTCGCCAGCCTGATGACCGTTGATCCCGCCGAAGCACCGCCCGATGCGTCTCCCGACGCCCCCACGCCTGCGCAGACCGGCCGGCGGGCGGGGACCGTCACGTTCCTCTTCACCGACATCGAAGGCTCGACGCGCCTGGTACAAGCACTCGGCGACCGCTACGCGAGCCTGCTCGCCGAGCATCACGCACACCTGCGCCAGGCCTTCGACGCGGCTGGTGGTACGCAGGTCGATGCGTCAGGGGACGGGCTCTTTTACGCCTTCCCGACCGCACGGGCGGGCCTCACCGGCGCGATCACGGGGCAGCGGGCGCTGGCCGCCAGGACCTGGCCGGACGGAGTGACCGTCCGTGATCGGATGGGCCTCCATACGGGGGAACCGGTAAGCGGGGAGGTGGGCTACGTTGGCATCGACGTCCACCGCGCGGCCAGGATCTCGGCCGCGGGCCACGGTGGCCAGATCCTCATATCGCAAACCGCGCGCGACCTCATGGGCGGCGACCTTCCCGCCGACGCCCGCCTCGTCGACCTTGGCGCGCACCGGCTCAAGGACCTCGCCGCTCCGGAGCGGCTCTTCCAGGTCGTTGCCGATGGATTGGCACAGGACTTCCCGGCACTGCGTTCGATCGACGCGCGACCGAACAACCTGCCGCGACAGCTGACCAGCTTCGTCGGCCGCCAGTCGGAGGTCGGGGAGGTCAAACGGATCCTCGCAACCGCGCCGCTCGTGACCCTGACTGGGCCGGGAGGCGTCGGGAAGACCCGGCTGGCGCTCGAAGTCGCGGGCGACCTCCTCGAGGGCTTCGACGGGGGTACCTGGTTCGTCGAGCTCGCGTCGCTCTCCGATCCCGCCTTCGTCCTGCAGGCCGTCGCGTCAGCGCTGGGAATGGGGGAGGAGCCCGGCCGTCCGCTCCTGTCGACGCTCGTCGAGCATCTCCAGGGACATGAGACGCTCATCCTGCTCGACAACTGCGAACAGGTGATCGGTGCCTGTGCGGAGATCGCCGACGCGCTCCTGCGTGCAAGCCCCGGTGTCCGGATGCTCGCCACCAGCCGGGAGGGCCTCGGGATCCCCGGCGAGGCGCTGTTTCCGGTCCCATCGCTGTCGCTGCCCTCGGTGGACCGCCCCGGCGTTGAGGAGCTCGGCCAGTTCGACTCCGTTCGCCTGTTCGCCGAGCGCGCAATGGCTGCCTCGCCGGCGTTCCGGGTCACGTCCGCGAACGGCGTGGCGATCGCGCAGATCTGCCGTCGCCTCGACGGCGTTCCCCTCGCGATCGAGCTCGCCGCGGCCCGCGTGCGCGCGCTCACGCCGGACCAGATCGCCGGCCGCCTCGACGATCGGTTCCGGCTGCTCACGGGCTCGAGCCGGATCAGCGTCCCGCGCCACCAGACCCTGCGCGCAACGATCGACTGGAGCTACGAGCTGCTCGCCGACGACGAGCGGGCCGTGCTGCGCAGGCTGTCCGTGTTCGCGCCGAGCTGCTCCCTGGAGGCGGCCGAGACCGTGTGCGCGGGTGAGGACGTCGCGGAGATAGACGTCCTCGACCTGCTGTCGCGGCTGGTCGACAAGTCGCTGCTGGTTGCCGAGGCCGAGGGACAGGGCCGCTACCGGCTTCTCGAGACGATCCGCCAGTACGCACGCGATCGGCTCCTCGAATCGGGTGAGGCGACGGAGGCCCTCCGGCGGCACCGCGACTGGTACCTGGCGCTCGCGGAGCAGGCGGCCCCCGAATTCTTCCGGGGCATCGAGTCGCGCGACTGGCTCGAACGCCTGGAGGTCGAGCATGACAACCTCCGGGCGGCGCTCCAGTGGAGCGAAGACGAGCCAGGCGCGGCGACCGCGGGCCTGCGGCTCGCCGCCGCGTTCTGGCGCTTCTGGGAGATCCGCGGGTACCTCATCGAAGGTCGCACGTGGCTGGAGCGAATGCTTGCCGCGACCGCGTCCGACACGTCCGTCCTGCGAGCCAACGCGCTCACGGGTGCCGGCATCCTTGCCTACATGCAGGGCGATTACGCGGCAGCTTCGGCGCTGCACGAGCAGAGCCTCGAGCTCCACCGGCGTCTCGGCGACCGGAACGCCATCGCATACGCCGCCAACAACCTCGCGAACGTGGCCGTCCTGCGGGGTGACTACGCCCAGGCCCGCGAGCTCTACGAGCTCGGAATGCGGATCGCCCGCGAGATGGGCGACGACCGGGGCGCGGCGTTTGGGCTGATGAACATGGCCGAGGTAGTCGCGCATGAGGGCGACGAGGCGGGGGCGCGCCGCCACTTCGAGCAGAGCATCGCGACGTTCCGGCGGTTCGGCGATCGCTGGGGGGAGGCGTTCGCCCTCGACAACTTCGGCCTCGTAACCTGCCGCCAGAGGCAGTACGACGCCGCTCGCGAGCTCCACGACCAGGCGCTCGGAATCTCGCGCGAGCTCGGCGACCAGCGCGGCATCGCGCGCGCCCTGACCCACCTCGCGGACGTTGCCGCCGAACGCGGCGAAGCCGTCGAAGCGATGGCCCTGCTGCGGGAAAGCTTGGCGATTCGCCGCGCTCTGGGCGATGTCCCGGGCGTGGCGTCAGCGATGGAGAAGGTGGCCTGGGTGCTGGGGACGAACGACCCGGTCGCGGCCGCCCGCCTGCTGGGTTGCGCGGAGGCACTGCGCGAATCGATCCGGGCTCACCTGCCGCCCGTCGCCCGATCAGATCACGAGGCCGGCGTTGGACGGCTCGTGGCCGCCATGGGAGCCGAGGCGTTCAGCATTGCTCGCCAGGAGGGCCACGCGAAGGCGCCCGACGAGATCCTGGCTACGCTCCCTCTTTGACCTCCTGCAGCTCGTCCGCGAGGAGCCCATGGGCCTCGCGATGCGTCTCGATGACTGCCTCCGGTGTGGGTCCTTCGGCCAGGCAGAAGACCTTGCCCGTCGCCTCGTCGAACCAGTAGCGCAGGTAGGTCACACCGTATTTCGGTC
>VBFZ01000139.1 GCA_005880805.1 Chloroflexota bacterium
CCTCGCCGACCTAACGCGCGCCATGCACACCGCCGCCGAGGCAGCGCGAGAGACCACGATCAGCCAGTACCAGGGTGACGCGAAGGCGTTCATCGAGCAGATCCATGGCGCGTCGGCCACCGACGTGACCGACTTCCGCCAGCAGGCAGAAGACGACATCGCCGCCATCCGCGAGTGGTCGAAGGCCGAGATCGCCCGGATCCGCGAAGAGACCGAGAAGCGGATCGCCGCGCGCAAGTCACAGCTCGACGAGGACCTCGAAGGGCATGCCGCCTACATCGAGCGCCAGATCGAACGCGTCCAATCGCGGATCACGGTGTTCGAGCAGGAAATGGGCCAGTTCTTCGAGAAGCTCCTCGCCGAAGAAGACCCGAGCCGTTTCGCCGCGCTCGCGCAGAACCTGCCCGAGCCTCCTCCGTTCGACGCGCCGGAAACCACTTCTGTCCGCACGGCGTTCGTGAGCCGAACCGAGGACTCGCCGACGGCCAACGCGGCCGAGGCGAGCGATGCCGAGCCGCCTTCTCGCGAGACCGACGAGGCCGAAGCGGCCGCTGCTGCCCTCGAGGCCCGGTTCGAAACCGCCGACTCCGGCGAGTCCGACTTCGCGGCCGCGGAAGCCGAGGCCGCTGCCGCAGCCGAAACTGGCGAGGCAGCCGGTGACGGCGACCAGTCCGCCGAGGGCGAGGAAATTCCCGTCATGGCCGACGATGCGCTCGCGGCACGGCTCGCGGGCCTCATCCCGGTGCGACCGGAGGGCGAGGGACCCGCTGACGGCCTTGGTCGAGGGAGCCAGGCGAAGGAGTCCGGGCAGAAGACACAGCTCGTCGTGGTCGGCCTCGTGAGCGTCGCGTCGATCGCCAGCTTCAAGCGCCATCTCGGTCGCGTCGAAGGCGTCTCGAGCGTCGGCGTCTCGTCGGGCCCCGACGGCGAGTTCCTGTTCACCGTCGGCCACTCTGACAGCGTTTCCCTTCGGGACGCAGTCCAGGGTCTGCCCGGCTTCCAGGCGAGGATCACCGGCGAAGGCGACGGCGTTATCAACGTCTCCGCGCACGACCCTGAGTCGGATAGCTAGGTGACGACCCCCGCCATCTCCAATGAGCTCAGGAGCAACTTGGAGTGAGCCGCCACGCGGTCGTCATCGCGCTCCCACACGAGGAGATGGTCCCGGTCAGCACGGAGCTGCGGCAGGCCGGTTTCGAGGTCCTGGGCGTGAGCACGGCCGACGAGCTCGAGTCGATCCTCTCGACCCGGCGCAACATCGCGCTGGCCATCCTCGATGGCGAGGTCGATTTCGATCGCTCGCTCGAGTTTTACGCGCTGCTGCATGACAACGGGCGGTCAATTCCCGCGCTGATGGTCGTCTCGCCACGGGCGATGGACCGTCTGACCGCCAACGTCACGAAGACGTCGATCAACGACGAGTACTTCACGCGACCGTACTCCGCCGAGTCCATTCGCTGGCGCGTCGAGGCGATGTGCATCCGGTCGCAGACCGTCGACGACGGCAGCGGCGCGATCCTGCAGTCAGCCGGCATCGAGCTCGGCGACTGGTCGCGTCGGGCGACGGTCGTGGCCGTCTTCAGCCCGAAGGGCGGCGTAGGCAAGACCACGATCGCGACCAACCTCGCGGCGACGCTCCAGCTCCGCAAGAACCAGCGCGTCCTGCTCATTGACGGAGACACTGTCACGGGCCACGTGACGACGTCCCTCGGACTGGAGCAGGTCCGCACGATGGCCGACGCCTGGCAGGACGAGGCCGAGGGCGGCGAGCCCGCAACGATGCTCGACGTCGCGACCGCTCATCCGTCGGGCATCCGGGTGGTCGACCTGACCGACGACCCGCTGCACATGGCCGATCTGGACCCGGAGCGAGTCACGCAGGCGATCAACCTGTCGCGCCGCGCCTTCGACTACATCGTGATCGACCTGCACCCGTCCTACGGGCCGCTCAATCAGGCGATCTTCCTGGAAGCCGACCAGATCCTGGTTCCCGTCACGCCCGACGTGCCGGCCCTGCGCGCCGCCCTCCAGATGCGCGACGTCGCCACGGAGATGGGTGTCGTGGAGCGCGTCAAGATGGTCGTCAATCGAGCCAATAGCGGCGTGTCGGTAACCGACATGGAGCGCACCGTGGGGATGCCGGCGCTGGCGCAGATCCGCTCAGGCGGCCTCCTGTTCGTCCGCGCCGCAAACGAGGGCCGGACCGTGATCGAGCGGTTCCCCAAGGACAAGATCACCGAAGACTTCGAGACGCTCGCCGACAACGTCATGGGCCCGCATGCCGTCCCGAGCGTTGCCCCCGCGCCCGTCCGCGGCCTGTTCGGCCGCGTCAAGGAGCCGATCCGAGTCTGACGTTCGCCGCGCCCTGGCACCCGGCTCGGCTCGCGGCGGAGCGCCATCCAGTCGTTTACCACCGGGAGCGATGAGGTCACTCCCCGAAGCCGTCAGCTACTGCTACGGGTGGTAATCGACTTCCGATTGGCCCCGGAAATGCGTCACACACGGCCGGGAGTGGTATTTGGCGCCGCCTTCGGCCGACTCATTGCCGGGCGTCGTATTTGACAGAGAGCACCCCACCGCCTGATCGACGTGGGCCGCTCACTGGGCCCGCGATTAATCGCCTGGCGCGTGGGGCGCCACGCGCCGCAGGCCGTTGCTCCGAGAAGAACAAAACCGGGATGCCAGGCCTGACCGGCAGTCCTCCGCTCGGTGAACGCGTCGAGCGCGTCGGGATTCGTCCCGTCCCGAGCGTGGCCCGGAATGTTCCTGCGCTCACTAACGAGTGTCGGCCGGTATCGCCCGGCCAGGAGTGCGCGATCGGGCCCGGGACAATCGCCATTTGTCCTTCTGTGAGCAACAGGCGGTGGCACCAGGAGCCCGCCGCGCGGCATCGAAAATGCACCGTTCTACCGCGAGCGGTCCTGCCAGCTGATCCCGCCAAGGGGCTGGCCGGGCAGCTTCGGTGCCGGTTCGCGTGTTCGCTTGTCGACCTGCGTCACTCCACGCAGATAGAAGCGGTTCACCAGCAGGGTGTCCACCTCCGGGTCGCCGACCTGCCGCTCGCCCAGCATCGCGGCGGCTTCGGTGACCGGCAGGAACATCTCGGTGGCGCGATCGAGCAGTCGATCCGGCTCTGAGCCCGGGTACAGGTAGACCGTCCCGAAGATCCGGAACGGTGGCACCTCCAGCGCCACGTCGTACGGGATCTTGTGGACCTTGAACGCTGCCCGCTCCTCATCGGTCAACGGCGGCTGTGATCCTTCGCCCGCCAGCACCACGATGAGGTCGTACGGGTCGATGCTCCTGAGACCCGGAGCATCCGTCAGAGGTGCCGATCCATCGACCGGTGCCCAGCGCACCTCCGTGATCGGGACGGCGTGGCGCTTGTTGAGCGCGTCCGACAGCCGGCCTTCGATCTGCATCAGGCCGGTCAGCCGCCACTCCTCGGTCAGCCCGTCGAAGGCGATTCCGCGCGCGGTATACAACCGGCGGCCGGTCCCCGTCTCGGCCGGCTTGGCATCCTCGCCTTTCTTCCGCCTCAGGAAGTCGAAGGGCACTCCCTACTCCTCGGCGGCCCCCGACCGCTCGCGAATCGCGTCCACAACGCCCGCGTCGGCGAGCGTGGTCGTGTCGCCCAGCGTTCGGCCTTCGGCGATGTCCCGCAGCAGGCGGCGCATGATCTTGCCCGAGCGGGTCTTCGGCAGGTCGGGCGTGAACATCAGGAACTTGGGGCGCGCGATCGGGCTGATGACTTTCGCGACGTGTTCGCGGAGCTCGATGCCCAGCCCGTCTGACGGCTCGACGCCCGCCTTCAGGATGACGAACGCGAAGATTGCCTGCCCGGTCAGGGGATCGTTCTTGCCGACGACCGCGGACTCCGCGACCTTCTTGTGGTCGACGAGCGCAGACTCCACCTCGATCGTGCTGATCCGGTGGCCCGCGACGTTCATCACGTCGTCCACGCGGCCGAGCAGCCAGAAGTAGCCCTCCTCGTCGCGCTTGGCGCCGTCGCCCGCGAAGTACATGCCGGGGAACCGGCTCCAGTACGTCTCCTGGTAGCGTTCCGGATCGCCGTAGATGCCGCGCAGCATCGCCGGCCACGGTCGCTTGAGGACGAGGTAGCCGCCTCCACCGAGTGGAACAGACCTGCCCTCGTTGTCGACGACATCGGCCTCGATGCCCGGGAACGGGAAGGTCGCGCTGCCGGGCTTGGTGGTCGTGACGCCGGGCAGCGGCGTGATCAGGATCATGCCCGTCTCGGTCTGCCACCAGGTGTCGACGACGGGGGTCTTTCCGCCGCCGATGTTCTGCTGGTACCAGAGCCATGCCTCGGGGTTGATCGGCTCACCGACGGATCCCAGCACGCGCAGCGAGCTGAGGTCGTGCTTCGCCGGATGCTCCTCGCCCTGCTTCATGAACGCACGGATGGCGGTTGGGGCGCAGTAGAGGATCGAGACCTTGTACTGCTCGACGATCTGCCACCAGCGATCCCAGGCCGGCGTGTCCGGCGTGCCCTCGTAGAGCACACCGGTGGTCGCGTTGGCGAGCGGTCCATACACGATGTACGAGTGGCCGGTCACCCAGCCGATGTCGGCGGCGCACCAGTACACGTCGTCCGGCTTGACGTCGAAGATCATCTCGTGGGTGAAGCTCGTCCCGACCAGATAGCCGGCGGTCGTGTGGACGATGCCCTTGGGCTTGGCGGTCGTTCCGGACGTGTACAGCAGATAGAGCAGGTGCTCGGAGTCGACCGGAACCGGCGAGCACGTCTCAGGCTGCCGGCCGACGATGTCGTGCCACCACACGTCGCGGCCCTCGGTCATCGAAGTCTCGGCCGCGTCGCCCAGCCGCTGCACGACGAGGACGTGCTCGATCGTGGGCGCGTTCGCGATCGCCTCGTCGGCGGCGGGCTTGAGCGGAGTCGCCTTGCCGCGGCGCCAGCCGCCGTCCGCGGTGATCAGGACCTTTGCCTCCGCGTCGTTGATGCGGCCGGCCAGGGCCTCTGCCGAGAAGCCGCCGAACACGACCGTGTGCGCCGCGCCGAGACGCGCGCAGGCGAGCATCGCGACCGGCAGCTCGGGGATCATCGGCATGTAGATCGCGACCCGGTCCCCCGTCTTGACGCCCAGTTCCTTGAGCGCATTCGCGGCCTTCTGGACCTCACGCAGGAGATCCGCGTAGGTGATCGTGCGGGTGTCGCCGGGTTCGCCGATCCAGTGATACGCGACCTTGTGACCGAGCCCCTGTTTGACGTGCCGGTCGACGCAGTTCTCCGAGATGTTCAGCGTGCCGCCGATGAACCACTTCGCGAAGGGGAGCTGCCAGTCGAGGGTCTGCTCGAATGGCTTCGTCCAGTCGACCCGCTCCCGCGCGATCCGCGCCCAGAACGCCTCGAAATCCCGGTCCGCCTCCTCATAGAGAGAAGCCTTCGCGTTGGCCTGCGCCGTGAACGCGGGATCCGGGGGGAAGGTCCGGCGCTCGGCGAGCAGGTTTTCGATGGCGGGCTGCGATGGGGCGGTCGAATCGACGGTCACTCCCGGTACCTCCTGCCTTCCTTCCGACCTCCGGCAATTCTACGCATGCGCTTGCCCAGGGCCCGAGGTCACGCGGGTGGGAGTCGTCGGCAGCGCCCTTATGTTGCCGCCGCCCCAGGTCCTGGCTCGCGCGCAGGCCTACTCGCTGCCTTCCGCGAGTTCCTCCTGGGTCGGAGACGCCGCTGCGGGCACTGCCTGGCCGCTATCCCCCGCGACCTGTGAGGGCCCGCGATGGAGCACGACCCGCTGCGGGCGCGGGATCTCGATCCCGTGCTCGTGGAACGCCCCCAGCAGCCGCTTTCGCAGCTCCCCCGCCGCGTTCCATCGCTCCGGTGCACGAACCGTGCCGAGGATCTTGAGCGTCACGCCGTATTCGCCCAATGCCTCGACGCGCTCCACGCGCGGAGGCTCGAGCAGCCGGCGCTTCCAGACCGGATCTTCCTGCATGGCCTTCCCGACGGCGTCCACGATCTCGATCGCCTTGTCGATGTCCGTGCCGTACGCGACGGTCACGTCCTGGTTGATGCGCGCCCAGACCCGGGTGAGATTGGAGGCCACCTCGATGGCCCCGTTCGGAACCGTGTGGACGACGCCGTCCAGATCGCGCAGGGTGGTCCGCCGGAGGCTGAAGTCCTCGACGGTTCCACTGACGCCGGCCAGTCGGACCACGTCGCCCTTCGAGAAGTGGTTCTCGATGAGGATCAGCGCGCCGTTGAGATAGTCCTTGACGAGGCTTTGCGGAGCCCCGCGATCGCGACGATCAGGAAGCGGAGGACGTTGACCGCCAGCGTGTCGATCGTGTCGATCCGCTTCTTGACCTCGATCGCCGAGAGCTCCTGGGCGGTCCCTTCGGTCGCCTCGCGTTCCATGAGGGTCTTGACGACCCCGTGGACGAACACCCGCGCCGCGGCCAGCGCGATGAAGGCCACGAAGACGATGAGGATGATCGGCCCGATGGTGGTTCCCCACGCCTCGGCCAGATCGCGCCAGGGCCTGGTCGAGAAGTCGGGCATGGTCGATAGCCTAGCCTGACGCCGAACCGTCTCGCAGCATCAAGCGGGAGGTATCGGGGTCAGGTCGCCACGCCTCCCAGGCGCGCGGAAATGGCTGTCGCAACCTCGCGGACGGCTGCGGCAAGCTCAGGGATCGTCCGCGGCGCCACGCGCAACGCGCCACCCGACACTGCGACCGCGGCAATGACGGACCCGCGTGCATCGAAGACGCGCGCCGCGACCTCGTTCAGGGTTGCCTCGAACTCCCCGAATGAGGCGGCATAGCCGCGCCGCCGCACCCGTGCCAGCTCCTCGAGGAGGGGCTCGAGCGCGATCAACGTCCGCTCCGCGTGAGCGGCGAGACCCGCCCGAACGATCAGCAACACATCGCGTTCGGGCATCGCGGCCATCAGCACCTTGCCTACCGCGACGCCGTGGAGTGGCGTCGAGCGGCGAGTCCAGTCGCCCACTTCGTTCAGGCTCCTGCCGTCCGCGCAGGCGATCGTGAGGGCCGAATCGCGATCGAGCACGGCGAGACTGACGCTCTCGCCTGTCATCCGCGCCAACCGCTTGAGCTCCGGCATCGCGAGTCCTCGAAGGTCGAGGGTGCGTTCGGCTCGTTCGGCCAGGCGGATCACGACGAGGCCCAACCGGTACTTGCCCGACTCGTCGTCCTGTTCGACGAGACCGCGCCGCTCGAGGGTCGCGAGCAGGCGTGAGGCGGTGGATTTGTGGAGGCCCAGCCGGCGCGCGAGCTCCGTGACCCCTGCCTCACCCTGGCTCTCGCCAAGCGCCAGCAGGAGCGCGGCAGCTCGGTCGACTGACCGGACCGCGTTGCCGTCGATCGCCATCCGGAGCTCCGCTCAGCCCTGGCCGTCGCCCAGCATCTCGGCCTCGCGCGCGAGATGGTGTCGCTCGGCGTCTCGCGGGAGCTGATCGGGTGCGCCACCGGCCCGTTGGTCGAGCGCAGCATCCAGCGCGTCCTCGAAGATCGTGACGACGCGGTCGGCGATGTCGCCCTGCGCGTGTGCCTCGCAGAAGAACCATGGCTCCCGCGAATCCGGCTCCGGCATGGCGCCTCGTGCATGCATGCCGGTCGCAACGGCGTCGTAGAGGTCGTGGTCGCTGTTCGCCCAGTCACGGTACTCGGTCGGCACCTGCTCGGTGAACATGATCCCGAACATCGTCGGGTGCCCCGTGAAGACGTGGGCGATGCCGCGCCGCTCGAGCACCTCCCGGAGGCCTGTCTGGACCCGGAGTCCGGTCGCCTTGACCGTCTCCAGCGCGTCGGTCTCCTTGATGATCGTGAGCGTCTTCACGGCCGCTGCCGCTGCCACGCGGTTGCCGGCGTACGTCCCCCCGTGACTGACCTTGTCGGGCAGCACGCTCATGACCTCGGTGGTCCCGCCAAACGCCGCGGCGGGATAGCCGTTCCCCATCGCCTTGGCGTACGTCGCGAGGTCAGGCGTGATGCCGAAGAATTCGGCTGCCCCGCCGCGGGCGAACCGGAAGCCGGTCTTCACCTCGTCGAAGATGAGCAGCGCGCCGAACTCCCGCGTCAGCGCACGAATGGCCTCGTGAAAGCCCGGTCGCGGCAGGATCCCCTGCGCGTTACCGAGCACCGGTTCGATGATCACGCCCGCGATGTCGCGTCCGTCCCGCTCGAAGATCCGGCGCAGGACGTCGAGGGCGTTGTAGCGCGCCGGGATGACGGTGTCCGCCACGGCCTGCGGGATGCCCCTGCCCCACGCCAGGCCAACCGGGTTGTCCATGTCGCCGAGCTCGCTGACGTCGTTGGGCAGGACGCTGATCAAGGCGTAGTCGTGGACGCCGTGGTACTGGCCCTCGAACTTCACGATCTTCGTGCGCCCCGTGTACGCGCGCGCGATGCGCATCGCGTGCATCGTGGCCTCGGTGCCCGAGACGGTCATGCGCACCTGACCGAGCCACGGGTTCAGCTCCTTGACCAGCTCGCCGACCAGGACCTCGTCCTCGCTGGTCAGGCTGAAGCTGACGCCGCGACGCATCCGCTCGTTGACGTAGTCGTCGACGCGGTCGTCGCCGTGCCCGAGGATCACCGGGCCGTAGCCCAGCCGCAGGTCGATGTACTCGTTGCCGTCGATGTCCCAGACCAGCCCGCCCTTGCCCCGGTCGACGTAGATCGTGTCCGTGCCCCACGCGCGGAAGTTCGAGTCCGTTCCGCCCGGCAGCGTCTTCGAGGCCCGCTCGTACATGGCGAGCTGGCGGGCGCGCTTCAGTGCAGGTGTCGGAAGCGCCTCCGGTCGCGTGGTCATGATCCCTCCAGTGCCGGTTCGGGCAGCCCCGCTGGGAGCGCTGCGCGGGTCGATCGTCACCGGCTGGCCTCGCGGCAACGAAATACGCGGCCGGACGGCCCAACCGAGCGGTGAACCGCGCGGCGCCGTCTAGGCGCCCGGCAGGTGATCCCCCGGGCCGGTCGAGCGCGGGGCGGGCCGGGTCGAGATCAGTCCGGCCAGGGCGAGGGTCAGGCCGTCGCGGCGACCCAGGTCGGCAGCTCGCGCGCGAGCGTGGCAAGCGGAAGCGAGCCGTGCGCAAGCACCTGGTCGTGGAATTCCCGCAGGTCGAAGCGGTCCCGGTCGCGGTTGGCGATCTCCGCCCGCAGGCGTTCGATCTCGCGCTGCCCGAGCTTGTAGGTCAGCGCCTGGCCGGGCCAGGCGATGTAGCGATCGGTTTCGATCACCGCGTCGGTCTCGGACAGACCGGTCTTGAGGAGGAAGTCGATCGAACGCTGGCGTGACCAGCGGAGTCCGTGCATCCCT
>VBFZ01000040.1 GCA_005880805.1 Chloroflexota bacterium
GCCGGCCGTCCCGCACCCGCGCGGAATCCTTCGGCGCGCAACCCTTCGAGCACTGCCTTGACGTCCGTGGCGCTGCCGAGCACATCTCGCAGCCGCCGCTCGAGTATGGCTTCGGCGATCAACGGCTCGTCCGATCCGAGATCGGCGGCCACGATTCGCTCCGGGTCTTCGATTCCCAGGCCTGCCAGCTCGCTCACGAGTTGCTGGGCTTGAGGCCGCTTGTGTGAGTCGATGGCGGAGAGCCAGTCGGGCGGCTGCTTCGCGCCGCGCCGAGCGGACTCGGTCGCCCGGCGGCCGGGTCGCCCGCGCCCCGTATGGGCCTTGGCGCCGGCCTTCGTCCCTTCCCGCGCACCTCCAGCCTCTCGCCCGCCCGCCGCCACCGGCTGTCCTCTCGCCTCGGCGACTGCCGCGCGAGCGCCTGCCAGCGTTGAAAATGGCCCGCGAAGCACGGGTTGCCCGAGCTGGTCGGTCTGCTCGGTATCCGCAACGTACCAGGCAGTCGATCCTTCAGCCTCCACCGTGAACCTGCCGTCGCCGCTGACGTAACGACCGGCCGATTCGCGCCGCAGGGCATCCGGGTCGGCAGCTTTTGCGGGCATGGCTGGACTGTAGCGCGCTCGTGCTCCGGGGGTGCCGCGGCCGCCTGAGTAGACTGGCCCTGCGATGGCCGACCTCCCGTCGATCGAGCAGCCAGACGGCCGTCTGCGAGGCCGCCGCCGGCCGAAGCCAAGCCTGTGGGTCAGCCCGGTCCCGTACGGCCTCGGCGAGACCAAGCCGAATCATTACTTCGAGATCCTCCGGACGGCCTGGGAGAACAAGCGCCATCCGCTGTACGCCTGGCGGATCCTGTCGAAGGGCGTGTGCGACGGTTGCGCGCTGGGCGTCGCCGGCTTCTCCGACTGGACGATCAGCGGGGTTCACCTGTGCACCACGCGCCTGAACCTCCTCAAGGTCAACACGATGGGTGCGCTGGATCCACGGGTACTGGCCGACGTCGCCCCGCTGCGCAAGGTTTCCGGAGCGGAGTTGCGCGATCTGGGCCGGTTGCCCTATCCGATGGTTCGACGCGCGGGTGATGAGGGGTTTCAGCGCGTTTTGTGGTCCGAGGCGCTCGACGTCATCGCCGGACGGATCCGCGCTTCAAAGGCCGCGAACGGCGGGTCCGCCGATCGGGTCGGCTTCTACCTCACCAGCCGCGGGATCACCAACGAGGTCTACTACGTGGCCCAGAAGGCGGCTCGCTTCATCGGCACCAACAACGTCGACAACGCGGCGCGGATCTGCCACGCGCCGTCCACAGGCGCGCTGCGCAAGCAGCTGGGCATCGCGGCGACGACCGTCAGCTACCGCGACGCGATCGAATCGGACCTGGTCATCCTGTGGGGCGCCGACGTCGCCAACGCCCAGCCGGTCTTCATGAAGTACCTCTACCTCGGGCGCAAGCAGGGCCTCAAGGTGGCCGTGGTGAACCCCTATCGCGAGCCGGGCCTCGACCGGTATTGGGTCCCCTCGAACGTCGAGTCGGCGATCTTCGGGACGAAGATGACCGACGAGTTCTTCGCCGTGCACACGGGCGGCGACGTGGCCTTCATCAATGGCGTCCTCAAAGCTTCATTCGCGATCACACCGAGGGCTGGGGCGAACTCCGGGCAATGCTCGAGCGCCAGTCGTTCGACGACCTCGAGCGCTGGTCCGGCGCCACGAGGGCAGACATGGAGCGGTTGGCCCGGATGTACGCCGAGGCGAGGTCCGTAGTGATCGTCTGGTCGATGGGCATGACCCAGCACGTTTGCGGCACGGAGAACGTGCAGTCGATCATCAACCTGGCGCTCGCGCGGGGAAATGTTGGTCGGCCGGGCGCAGGGCTCATGCCCATCCGCGGTCATTCGGGCGTCCAAGGTGGGGCCGAGATGGGCGCGTACGCGACGGCCCTGCCTGGTGGCATCCCCATCACCCCGGAGGCCGCCTCGGACCTTGCCGCCCGATATGGTTTCGAGATCAGCGGCGAGCGCGGGCTCTCGGCGGCAGAGATGGTCGAAGCCGCGGGTCGCGGCGAGATGGACGTTCTCTACTCGTCAGGCGGCAATTTCCTGGATACGCTGCCCGACCCGGATGCGGTCGCCACAGCACTCCGGCGGGTTCCGCTTCGCGTGCACGCGGACATCGTGGTTTCGTCGCAGATGCTGCTCGATCCGCCGCCCGACGAGGGTGCCGTGGTCCTCCTGCCCGCCATGACCCGCTACGAGCAGCCCGGCGGCGGAACCGAGACGACCACCGAACGACGGATCGTCTTCAGCCCGGAGATCCCGGGCCCACGGATCGGCGAGGCGCGGCCGGAGTGGGAGATCTACCGCGACCTTGCGGCTCGCGTCGACCCGGAGCGGGCGCCACTCGTGGACTTCGCATCGACCCAGCAGATCCGCGAGGAGATCGCAGCCACGATCCCGAACTACGAGGGCATCCAGAGGCTGGTGCGGACAGGCGATCAGGTGCAATGGGGCGGCGAGCGGCTGTGCGACGGTTGGACCTTCCCCACACCGGACGGCCGCGCCCATTTCGTGCCCGTCGCGCCGCGCGAGCTGGACCTTCCGCCGGGCCGGTTTCTGCTCGCCACCCGCCGCGGCAAGCAGTTCAACACGATGGTCTGGAAGCGGCGCGACCCGCTCACCGGCGCGGAGCGTGACGCGCTCTTCATGTCAGCCGGAGATGCGGCGAAGCTTGGGCTAGACGACGGTGCCGCCGTGACAGTCCGATCCGAGGTCGGCTCGGTCGATGCACAGATCAAGGTGAGTCCGATCCGCGACGGCAACGTCCAGATGTTCTTTCCGGAGGCAAACGCGCTCGTTCGAGGCGGCCGCCGCGATCAGGCGTCGCTGGTGCCGGATTACAACGCGGTCGTCGAGGTAGTGTCCCGACCGGTCGACCTTGGCGCGTGGATCGAGCCCGAGCCGTTCCGGGGATCATGACTGCCGACGCTTCGGGAATCGTCCTCGCCGGCGGTCGTTCGGTGCGCTTCGGCGGCGACAAGCTCTCGGCAGTGATCGACGGGCGAGCGCTGCTCGACCGCGCGGTCGATCCGCTGGCCGAGATCTGCCGCGAGGTCATCGTCGTGGTGGCCCCTGGCGACCGATCCCGAATGAAGCGTTGGAGTACCCGGCTGGCCTCTATTCGAGTCGTGCAGGAGACCGAGGCCTACCGCGGACCGCTCGCTGGCCTGGCGACCGGCCTCGAAGCAACGGCCTTCTCATTGGTCCTCGTCGTCGGCGGCGACATGCCAATGCTCGTCCGCGGGGTGCTCGAGCTGTTGCTCGGGAGCCTCGCCACCAGTGACGCGACGGCCGCCGTCCTCGGATCCGGTGACCGGGTCGAGCCGCTGCCCATGGCCCTTCGACGTAATGCGGCCCTTACCGCCGCCAGGCTCACGCTGGGTCATGGTGATAGGAGCCTGCTTGCGCTGCTCGATGGCGTGCGGGTCGCAACCGTGCCCGAACACGCGTGGCGCGCCCTCGATCCCGACGGCGCTACGCTGCTCGACGTCGATGTCCCGGCCGATCTTCCCGCCGGACGCTCAGCGGGCCGGCCCGCCCAGAGGGAGTTCCGCAGATAGATTGAGCGAACGGTCACTGCGAGAGATAGCCCTCGCAATGGGTACCGACAAAGAAGGAGCCCACTCCTATGCCGATGCATACGAGTGGCACTTTCGGCACCTGCGACATCGGGCAATCACGCTCCTCGAGATCGGGGTGGGCGGCTATCGCGATTCGACCAGCGGCGGCGAATCGCTGCGCATGTGGAGGGAGTTCTTTCCCAGGGCGCAGATCATCGGTATCGACATCCATCCAAAAGAGGGCCTGTCCGAGGATCGAATCGCGATCCTCCAGGGTGATCAGAGCGACGAGAAATTCCTGGACGATGTCGCCTCTCGGTACGGTCCCTTCGACGTGGTCATCGATGACGGGAGCCACATCTGCGCCCACGTAATTGCAAGTTTCCGGGCGCTGTTCCCGCATCTTGCCGAGGACGGCATCTACGCGATCGAGGATCTTCAGACCTCGTATTGGGCAAGGGGCTATGGAGGTTCGAGTGGACTGGACCGCGCCGGAACGTCGATGACGTTTCTGCAGGAGCTCGTGGATGGTCTCAACTACGCCGAATTCGACATCCCGAACTACGTGCCCGCATATACCGACACCTGGATACGGTCACTGACCTTCTACCACAACATGGCCTTCGTTCAAAAAGGGGCGAACACCGAGGGCTCCAACGTCCTGCAACCGCACCCAAGGCCTGCCACGGTCCTGGCTCTTGCGTCCGCGCCGGCCTCCACTCGCTCGCCGGCAAGTCCCCCGCGAAGATGGTTTCGGCGACTGGTACCCAAGCGGCTGCGAGGCGTCATGATTTCTACGATCCGCATGGTTGTGCGCGCTGCCCCCAAAGCGCTCGGCCGAAATCACGGTCGGGACCCGTAGAATGGCGACGTCGGGGTGTAGCGTAGCCCGGTAACGCACGTGCTTTGGGAGCACGAGATCGCGGGTTCAAATCCCGCCGCCCCGACCACCTTCCCGATCCGGTGCTTCTTCCCGGCATACTCACGCCCATGAGCGACAGCCCAGCCCCGTCGCCTGCCAAGTCTGGGATCGACGCGCCGGCTGCACGGCCGCTGCCCACGGGCACCGTCACCTTCCTGTTCACCGACATCGAGGGCTCCACCCGACTCATCCAGGAGCTGGGTGACGCCTATCGCCAGCTGCTGAACGAGCACCGTGCCCTGCTCGACGAGGCCATCGCCCGCTACGGCGGCAGCGTCATCGGGACGGAGGGCGACGCGGTCTTCGCGGCATTTTCTGATGCCGCGTCGGCGGTCATGGCCTCGGTCGACGCTCAGAGGGCCCTCGCGGATCACGCCTGGCCGGAGGGCCACGCGATCAGGGTCCGGATGGGCGTTCACGCAGGCGAGGTGACCCTCGTCGGCGGCGACTATGTAGGTCTCACCCTCCACCGGGTCGCGCGGATCACGGCCGCGGGCCACGGCGGCCAGGTCCTGCTCTCGGACGCGGCGCGGGCCCTGGCAGGCGCAGACCTCCCAGCCGGTGTCGAGCTGCGGGATCTCGGCGAGCACCGGCTTCGCGACCTGACCCATCCCGAGCGCCTCTTCCAGGCCGTGATTCCGGGCCTCCCGAGCTCCTTCCCGGCCCTGCGCACGCTCGAGGCACGCCCGAACAACCTGCCGGTCGAGCCGACCACCTTCGTCGGTCGCACCGAGATCGAAACCGCGCGACGGCTGCTGGCCGGGACGCGACTCCTCACGCTGACGGGCCCGGGCGGCACCGGCAAGACGAGGCTGGCCCTGCAGCTCGGGGCAGAGATGCTCGACGAGTTCCGGGACGGCGTGTTCTTCGTTCCCCTCGACACGGTCACGGATCCGGAGCTCGTTCCGTCGACGATCGATCACGCACTGGGCGTCGAGGTCGGCAACTCGCCACCGCTGGACCGCCTCCTCGAGCATCTCCGCGACCGCCAGACACTGCTGATCCTCGATAACTTCGAGCAGGTCGTCGATGCCGGGCAGTCGATCGCCCGGCTCATGCGCGACGCGCCCAATCTCAAGGTCGTTGCGACCAGCCGCATCCTGCTCCGCATCTACGGCGAGCAGGAGTTCTCCGTTCCGCCGCTGGGACTGCCGCGCGCCACCGACCGCATCCGGGCGGAGGAAGCCATGGAGTCGGAGGCGGTTCGCCTGTTCATCGAACGCGGACTGGCGGCCAACCCGGCCTTCCAGCTCACCGACGAGAACGCCCCGGCCGTGGCCGAAATCGTGACCCGGCTCGACGGCCTGCCGCTCGCGATCGAGCTGGCGGCCGCCCGACTTCGGATCCTGCCGGTCGAGACGCTCCGGACCCGCCTCGACGAGCGACTGGCGGTCCTGACAGGCGGACCTCGCGACCTTCCCGCGCGCCAGCAGACGCTCCGTGGAGCGATCGACTGGAGCCATGACCTCCTCGACCAGCCCGACCGCCGCCTGTTCGAGCGCTTCGCTGTCTTTTCGGGCGGCGCCTGCCTGAGCCAGGCTGAGGGCATCTGCGGACCCGCGTCCGAAGTCGGGCGGGACATCCTCGACGGCCTCGCGTCGCTCGCCGAGCAGAGCCTGGTCCGGGGCGTTCCGCCGTCCGAATCCGAGCCTCGTTTCGCCATGCTTGCGACGATCCGTGAGTACGCCCTCGAGCAGCTCGACACCGCCGGTGAGGCCGACGTGCTCCGGAGCCGCCACGCTGAGACGTACCTCGCCGTCGCCGAGGGCGCGGCCGCCTACCTGACGGGCAGGGAGGCCGGTCGCTGGCTCGATCGACTGGCGCTCGATCACGACAACCTGCGGGCAGCCTTCGACTGGGCGGTGAACGAGGGTCGTGCGGAGACCGCCCTGCGCCTCGTGTCCGCACTCTGGCGCTTCTGGCAGATCCGGGGTCACCTGTTCGAGGCGACCGAGCGTGCCGCAAGCGCCCTTCGGATGGACGGGGTATCCGAATTGCCAACGCCCATCCGTACGCGGGCGCTCGGCGCCGCCGGCTCGATCGCGTATTGGCGCGGCGACTTCGGCCTGACCCACGCCAACTACGAGGCCGCCCTGGCCGCAGCGCGCGAATCCGCCGACCGGCACGCCCTGGCGGAGGCGCTCTACAACTTCGGGTTCGCGGCCGTCGGCGACGCCACGGACGGAACGGCGATTTACAAGGCCGGGCGCCCGTACCTCGAGGAAGCGCTCGCGCTCTTCCGCGAACTTGGCGACGAGCGGGGCATCGCGGGAGCGCTCTGGGCGCTCGCGATCGCGGAGGGCGTCATGAGGGAATTCGACTCAGCACGAACCCACTTCGAGGAGAGCCTGGCACTTTCGCGCAAGCTCGGCGATGAGTTCGGGGTCGGCTGGGCAAACCACATGCTCGGAATGTTCGAGGTCAACCTGGGTCGACCGGACCCCGGTGAGCCGTTCCTGCGTGAGGCGCTGGAGACGTTCACCAGGTCGAATGACCTGTCGGGGATCCTGATCCTGCTGCTCGATTTCGCGCTGCTCGCCGCCGCGCGTGGAGAGACGGACCGCCAGTGGCGCCTCGCGGGTGCCGCATCGGCGCTCCAGGCCTCGACCGGGCTGGACCTCGTGAACGTTCCGATCGGCGAGTGGTCGTGGGAGATCCCGAAGCTTCCCGAGGACGACGAGGAGGCCGTCCGCCGCTGGCGCGAGGGGCAGGAGTTGTCCGTCGACGACGCCGTCGCCTATGCGCTCGGCGGTGCTCCCCGCGAGGAGGCGGTCGGGACCACGGCCTAGGGACGCCCGTTGCGGGTAGAACACCAAAAGCCCCCGAAATCGGGCGGACCATGCGGGCTCGAGGGTGTCGGGCTCCGCCGCCTCGACAATTTCATCCCGCGCCGTGCGTGTCCCGGGAGAAATCCGGTGGCCGCGTTCGGTCCCTGGGGCAGCTCCAACAAGGAAACGCCCGCTTTGGTGTTCCGGGCGCAACGAATGCCGCCCCCGGCGCTTTCCTCGGCCCTTTCCCGTTCGGAGCGGCCGAAGACGCGTGCTAGGATCGCGCTCCCGGAGGTGAAGCGATGGCCCATCCGCGGACGCGAACCCTGAATGGTCGCGGTGATGAGGTCTCGCCGCTCGACAAGCGGATCATCGAGCACCTCCAGGAGGACGGGCGAAAGCCCTTTACCCAGATCGCCACAGCGTTGGGCGTCTCGGAGGCCGCCGTCCGGGCGCGCACCAACCGCATGGTCGAGCGGGGCATCCTCCAGATCGTCGGAGTGACGGATCCCCTGCGCCTCGGCTTCCAGCAGGTCGCGATGATCGGCATCAAATGCGAGGCCAACAAGCTCATGCAGGTCGCCGACCGCCTGGCCGAGTTCCCCGAGGTCGACTACGTCGTCATCACCGCCGGCTCCTACGACATCCTGATCGAGACAGTGAGCGAGGACAACGAGGCCCTCCTGCGCTTCCTCGCCGAGCGCCTGCGGGCGATCGACGGCGTCCGGGAGACGGAGACCTTCGTCTACCTACGAATGGTCAAGCAAACGTACCAGTGGGGCACCCGCTGATCGAGACTTGTGGCGCATCGAAGCACCACGAGCGGAGGCTTTAGCGGCAGTCACGGCTAAGATGGACGGCACCGGGGACACCGGGTCCCCGCCTTGACGAGGACGCGCGCGAGGTGGGTCCGGTACTGCTTCTGCTACTCATCGCCGTCATCGGCAACCTCGCGCTGATGACCGCAGTGCTGGCGCCCACGCTGCTGGGCCGACCGTCACCGTTCGCGGTTGCGCGCGAGGTCCCCGAGGTCCCGGCGATGCAGGGAATGTCGGGTCTCGTCGGGGACGGGGTTGGCACGTTCATCAACGGCGGCGTCCCGCCGGCGGCCTACGACCGCGTCGTGCGCATCGCGACCTGGGTGTTCATCCTCTCGACCGCGGCGCTGGTCGTCATCACTGGCCTGTGGCCGGACACGCAGATTGCGATCCTGGCGCTCCTGGCGCTGGCGGGCACGTTCATGCTCGTCGTCCACGAGCTGCTCCCCGACCGGTTCCTCGGCGCCACGAAGTTCATCGTCGAGGGTTCGGCGGCGATCACGTTCGTGTCGCTGCTCATCATGCTGACCGGCGGCAACGCCAGCCCCTTCTTCTTCGCCTACCCGGTGATCGTCGCCGGCGCGGCGCTCGTCGTCAGCCCCCTGACGACGTTGGTGATCGCGACGGCGGCCAGCCTCGGCTACGTGCTTGGCTCGGTGGCGGACTTCAGTGGTCGCGGGCTGACCACAACGGACGTGGCCGGCATCGGCTTCAACCTGATCGCGCTCGTGCTGCTCAGCTACGTGGCGATGGTCATCGCCCGCGAGCAGCGCCGCTCCAGGGAGGCCGCGATCCGCCTTTCCACCGTCGATTCCCTGACCGGCTTGTTCAACCGCGCGTTCTTCTTTGCGGCCCTCGAGCGCGAGGTGCAGCGCAGCGCCCGATCGGGCCGCGGCTTCTGCCTCCTGATGATGGACCTCGACGGGCTCAAGGCGATCAACGACCGGTACGGGCACTTCCAGGGCGACCGCGTCCTCAGACGGGTCGGCGAGATCATCCGGGCAGGCGTCCGGCGGATCGATGTCGCGGCGCGCTACGGCGGCGACGAGTTCGTCGTGGTGCTCCCGGAAACCGATCCAACCGGTGGGTTCGTGCTCGGCGAGAAGATCCGCCAGGGCGTCGCCGAGCAGATCTTCCCGGCCGGCCAGATCAGCGTCCGCACTTCCCTCTCGGTCGGCGTCGTTGCCTATCCCCATGACGGGGCCACGCCCGATGAGCTGATGATCAGCGCAGACCAGGCCATGTACGCCTCGAAGCGGACCGGCAAGAACCGGGTCGCGATCTACACCGAAGCCGAGACCGCCGTGGGAGGCCGACCCGAAGAGTCGGTGTAGCATCTCGGCCGTGGACCATCCCCCTCGAGCGAACCACGGTTCCGCCACGCCAGGCGACGGTTCCGGCGCGCACCGCGATGCGTCGCGGCGCATGAAAGGGTTCTCCACGCGGGCCATCCATGCGGCTACCCGGGCACCCGCAGTCGACCAGCAGCCGAACGCGGTCCCGATCTACCAGTCGGTCACGTTCTCGTCCCAGAACTCGGACGAACTGGCGGACGTGCTCAACGCTCGACGCCCGGGGTACGCCTACAGCCGAATCGACAACCCGACGTCAGCCGCGCTCGCGCAGGCGGTCGCCGAGCTCGAAGGCGCGAAGGCCGGCTTCGCCTTCGCCACGGGGATGGCCGCGATCCATGCGACGTTCCTGTCACTCCTGAGGGCCGGCGATCGGATCGTCGCTACGCACGTTATGTACGGCTCCACGCGATCCCTCCTGACCCGAGTCCTCGGGGGGCTCGGCATCCGCACCGAATTCGTGGACCCCAGCGACCTCGCCGCCGTCGAGCGCGCTCTCGCCGGCTCTGCCACCCGCGTGCTGTACGTGGAGACCGTCTCGAATCCCACGATCGTCGTCTCCGACGTCGCGGCCCTGGCCGATCTCGCACATCGCCACGGCGCAACCCTGGTCGTCGACAACACGTTCGCCTCGCCCTACCTATGCCGGCCGGTGGAGCTCGGCGCGGACCTCGTCGTGGAGTCCGGCACGAAGTACCTGAGCGGCCACTCCGATGTCATGGCGGGAATCGTGTGTGGATCGCCCGCGCTGATCGAGAAGGTCCGCGCGATCGCGACCGACACCGGTGCCAGCCTCGCGCCGCTTGCCGCATTCCTCGTGCTGCGTGGGCTGCCAACGCTTGCCCTGCGGATGGAGCGTCACTCCGCCAGCGCCTCCGCCCTGGCCGACTGGCTGGAGCGGCAGCCAGGCGTCGACCGCGTCTACCACCCGGCCCTGGCCAGCCACCCGCAGCACGAGACCGCTCGCCGCCAGCTTGCGGCCGGCGGCGGCATGTTCGCGTTGGAGTTGGCGGGTGGCCGAGGGGCGGGACGAGCATTCATCGATGCCCTGACCGTCCCGGAGCGGACTGCGTCGCTTGGCAGCATCCACACGATCGTGGCCCATCCGGCGTCCACGACGCACCGCCAGCTGAAGGAGGCCGAGCTCGTCGAAGCCGGCGTCGTCCCCGGCCTGCTGCGCTTCTCGATCGGGCTCGAGGACGTGGAAGACCTGCGCCTCGACTTCGAGCAGGCACTCGAATCGGCCCGGTCCGTTTCGGCATCCCGCCGCGTCGCGATCGGAGCGGCCGCGACACCGTAGGAGGCGGCCATCGCCAGCCCCGCTCTCGAGCTGACCCGACGCGCGCGCCCCGCCGGTCCAAACGTCATCGCGCGAGCGGGCACGGCGACATGGGACCTGCTCACGGCGGTCAACTTCGCCGTCCTGCAGATCATCGTGGCCGGCTCGCTGGCCGCTGTCGGGATGGTCGTCCGCCAGCTGCCGTCGTCGGCCTTCCAGTCGGTCAGCGACTACGCGGACCAGATGTCGGTGATCCACGATCGCTACGACCCGGCCCTCGGATCGGCGGTCGTCGACCTGCT
Source organism: Chloroflexota bacterium (assembly GCA_005880805.1). Classification (GTDB taxonomy): domain Bacteria; phylum Chloroflexota; class Limnocylindria; order Limnocylindrales; family CSP1-4; genus CF-16. The sequence continues at coordinate 11,049 of VBFZ01000040.1, forward strand.
CGAGCGCCTGCAGGTCTTCCAGATCTTCCGCTCGACATGGTTCTCCGTGAGCCTGGTCCTCCTGCTCGTGTCGATCGTGGTCTGCACGCTGAACCGCACGCCGCGCCTGTGGCGGCAGTCGCATGAGATCCGGGTCGTCCAGCCCGATGCGTTCTTCGATCACCGGTTACCTGACCGCGCCGCCGTGAGCGGAATGGGCCAGGCGGACGTGGCCGCCATTCTCCGTCGGCACCGGTTCACCGTCCGGGTCGAGGAGGCGGGCGGACACCGCTACGTGTACGGCGACCGAAACCGGTACACGAAGATGGCCACGCTGCTCACGCACCTCGGACTGATCCTGTTCCTCGTCGCGGCCGGCGTGACCAGCCGGCTCGGCTCGGAGGCAGGCCTCGTCCTCGGGGCGGGCGAGACGGCTCCCGTGCAGGCCATCGGCACGCCGGGCCTGCTCAGCATCAAGAGCCTCGGCTTCCAGGCGCCGCGAAACCCGGACGGCACGTTCGCCGACTTCACGACGGACCTGGCCGTCTACCGCGAGGGCCAGCTGCTCGCGCGCAAGACGATCCGCGTCAACGATCCTCTCTCCGTAGCCGGCTACACGTTCCACCAGAACGGTTTCCGGCCCGCCCCCGACCTCGTCATTCGCGACGTGACGGGCGCCGTCCTGTGGTCCGGTCCCGTCCCGCTGCTTCGTCAGGCGGCGGGCCAGCCGTACGACGAGATGAGCGTGCCGGGGACCGACGTCGGGCTGGACCTGCTGCTGACCGAGGATCCGGGCCAGGGTGTCCTGTTCGTCCCCTACCGGGCCGTCGGCCAGAACCAGGACGGGAGCCCTGCGATCCAGTCATTTGCGCCGTTCTTCCTCGGCATCGGCGAGACCGGCAAGTCGCCGGACGCGGCGTTCACGGTGGAACTGAGAGGCGTGGAGGGCGCCACGATCCTGATCGCGAAGCGGGATCCCGGCCAGGGTCTCGTCTGGCTGGCCTTCGGGTCGCTGCTGGCCGGCCTGCTGATCACGTTCTATCTGCCGCGCCGTCGCGTGTGGACCCGGCTTGACTCCGCGGGCACTCTCCAGGTCGTCGGCCGTGCCGACCGGTACGTCGATTTCGAGCGCGAGTTCGGCCGCCTGCTCTCGGACCTGGTGGCCGCAAGACCCGCGCCACGCGCTGCCTCGAACGAGAACGCGCGCGGCACTCAGCGGTAACCGTTCCGCGACCTCGGCCCCCTTTCGTCACTGCTAGCCTCCGGCCAACGGACGGCTCCGACGTCTCTCGTCGTGCGCCGCGCAGCAGAGGCCACCGCCGGGGGCCATACGGGAACGGAGGAATATCGCTCGATGTCCGCGACCCTCGATCGCATGACCGCCACGGAGAGCGGCGTCATCCCGACCACCGACACCGTCGCCGAGGTGCTGGAGCGCGCACGGGACGCCGGCGTCCAGATCGTCGACCTGCGCTTCGTAGACGTACCCGGGCAGGCCCAGCACTTCTCGATTCCCGTCCGCGAGCTGACGGAAGGCCTGTTCATCGACGGCATCGGCTTCGACGGTTCGAGCATTCGCGGCTACCAGCACATCCACGAGAGCGACATGCTCCTGATCCCGGACCCGGCCACGGCGTTCGTCGACCCGACGCTTCGCGTGCCGACCCTGGTCGTGCTGTGCAACGTCGTCGAGCCGGGCGATCGCGCCCCGTATACGCGCGACCCCCGCTACGTCGCCCGCAAGGCGGAGCGTTTCCTGGCGGCCTCGGGCATCGCCACCACCGCGTACTGGGGCCCGGAGATCGAGTTCTACATCTTCAACTCGCTCCGTTTCGACCAGACCGGCTATCGGGGCTTCTACGAAATCGACTCCGAGGAAGGCATCTGGAACAGCGGCCAGAACACGACGCCCAACCTCGCCCACCGGCCGAGGCCCAAGGAGGGCTACTTCCCGGTGCCGCCGCTGGACAAGTTCCAGGACCTGCGCTCCGAGATGGTCCTGAACCTGGAGGCCGCGGGCATCCAGGTCGAGGTCCAGCACCACGAGGTCGGCGGGCCTGGCCAGGCCGAGATCGACATCCGCTACGGCACCATGGTCGAGACCGCCGACAAGGTGCTCAAGTACAAGTACATCGTGAAGCAGACGGCTGCCCGCGCCGGGTACGTGGTCACGTTCATGCCCAAGCCGCTCTTCGGCGACAACGGCTCCGGGATGCATACCCACCAGAGCCTGTGGGACGGCGACCGCAACATCTTCTACAACCAGGACGGCTACGCGCTGCTCTCGAACGAGGCGCGCTGGTACATCGGCGGCCTGCTCAAGCACGCGAAGTCCGTGCTCGCCTTCGCCGCGCCGACCACCAACTCGTACCGCCGGCTGGTCCCCGGCTACGAGGCGCCGATCAACCTCGTCTACTCGCAGCGCAACCGGTCGGCGTGCATCCGCATCCCGACGTACTTCTCGACTCCCGAGGCGCGGCGCCTGGAGTTCCGCTCACCCGACCCGACCTGCAATCCCTACCTCTCGTTCTCGGCGCAGCTCATGGCGGGGATCGACGGCATCCTGAACCGGATCGAGCCGCCGGCCCCGGTCGACAAGGACATCTACGAGCTGCCCGATCACGAGAAGGCGAACATCGCGGGCACGCCGGGCTCACTTGAGGAGGCCCTCGACGCTCTCGAGGGCGACCAGGAGTACCTGCTTCGCGGCGACGTCTTCACCTCGGACCTGATCGAGACCCACCTGGCGTTCCGGAGGGACAGCGCCAAGCAGGTCGCGCTTCGGCCGCACCCGTACGAGTTCTACCTCTACAGCGAGCTCTAGAACTCCGCACGCCATGACTCGCTGAGTTTGGCAACCTCAGCGATCGGCAGCCACCCGCTCTCCGAGGTCGGAGGCGGAGCTCCGCGACGCCATCCGCCCGAGGACTAGACTCTTGTCGACCGGGCAGTTGCCTTTCTGCTGGCCCGACGGGCCGCAGCCGACGCGACACCAGTGACACGAGCGCCAGAGGAGGAGCCATGGCCGTCGACACCAACTCAAGCAGCGGAGCGAAGCTCGCCCAGAAAGTCGAGGCTCCCGAGGCGAGGGAGCGCATCGAGCGCGCCAAGAGCAGCGGCATTCGCTTCGTGCAGCTGCAGTTCACGGACGTCATCGGTCACGTCAAGGCGGTCACGATCCCGATCCACCAGCTCGAAGGCTCGGTCAGCCACGGGACGTGGTTCGACGGTTCATCGATCGAGGGCTTCACCCGGATCGCCGAGTCGGATCAGTACCTGATGCCGGATATGAGCACCTTCGCCGAGATCCCGTGGCAGAAGGGTGCCGGTCCGCGAGGTACGGCACGCGTGATCTGCGACGTATTCACGCCGCGAGGCGAGCCGTTCGTGGGCGATCCGCGGGGGGTCCTTCGCCGCCAGATGGAGCGCGCAAAGAAGCTCGGCTACGTCGTGAACACCGGCCCCGAACTCGAGTTCTTCCTCTTCCGGCGCGCGGACGACGGCACGATCCAGCCGCTGCCGCACGACCAGGCGGGCTACTTCGACTTCTCGACCGACCTCGCGCAGGAGGTCCGCCAGGACATGGTGGACGCGCTCGAGGCGTTCGGCATCCGGGTCGAGGCCGCGCACCACGAGGTGGCCGCGGGCCAGCACGAGATCGACTTCGAGTACTCCGACGCTTTGCGGACGGCCGACAACGCGGTCACCTTCAAGTTCACGCTCAAGGCGATCGCCCAGCAGCACGGGCTGTATGCGACGTTCATGCCCAAGCCGATCCACGGCATCAACGGCTCGGGCATGCATACCCACCAGAGCCTGTATTCGATCGCGGACGACCGGAACGCGTTCGCCGATGGTTCGAACCCGTACGGGCTGTCGGACGTAGCGCGCTCGTACATGGCCGGCATCCTGGCTCACGCGCGGGGCATGATCGCCATCCTGGCGCCCCTCGTGAACTCGTACAAGCGGCTGGTGCCCGGCTACGAGGCGCCCACCTACCTTACCTGGGGACGGACCAACCGCTCGGCGCTCATCCGCGTGCCGATGGTCTCCCCGGGCAAGTCGGTCGAGGGCACCCGCTGCGAGGTCCGCTGCCCGGATCCCTCGTCGAACACCTACCTCGCCTTCGCCGTGATGATCGCGGCCGGCCTGGACGGTGTGGAGCGAGGGCTGCAGCTCGGCGAGCCGGTCGAGGAGTCGCTCTTCGAGATGGACGCCAGCACGATCGCCTCAAAGGGCATCAAGGAGCTGCCGGGCACGCTCGGTGAGGCCATCGACGAGCTGGAGAAGGATCCGGTCATCAGCGACGCGCTCGGCGACCACGTGCTGTCGCACTTCGTCGAGGCCAAGCGGTCGGAGTGGGACGAGTACCGGACGCAGGTCTCCGACTGGGAGGTCGAGCGGTACCTGGACCAGTTCTAGAGCTGGCTGACCGCGTCCTAGCCAAAAACCGCGCAAAACGCGAAGCTGGGCGGGCCCCGCAGCCCGCCCAGCATGCCCCCGACGCCCCCGGCGATCGGCGAGTGCCCTCCATGGGGCGACACCGTTCCTGTCAGAGCTGGTTGTCGCTCCAGCGTCGATCGTTGCCCGCACTCTAGGCGCTGCCCTCGTCGCGCCGAAATAGGGCACCTTGCCTATCGGGCCTGTTCGGCCGGTGCTCGACAGGCGGTCGGCGCGGCGCTGCGCAGGTGCCGCCACGTGCTCGGCCCGTTCGCGGCCCACCCCGGTCCATCAAATCCGCTTGGTCTTCCCGTGGTGGCCCCTAAGGCGACTTCTCACCCGAAAACCCTCACCTACGCACCCGAGGACTGATAACCGGAACTTGGGCCGTCGGTTCGCTATCTCCCATCAGATCCAAACGTCGACACGCGCGAAAGGACGTGCTCCAGGGGTGACTCCTCCGCTTGGTAGTCCGTGCATGCATGAGCGAGGGAAACTCACAGTGCCGACCTGCCATACGGGACGTCGCGGCCAGGCGACGAGGTGGGCCCTCCGCTCTGACGCCGGCCACGCTCGCGCCTGTACGCTCCGCACGTGGCCTTCCCCGACGAGCTCGCCCGCGAGGTTGTCGCGCCCGTCGCCGTGCGGCCGATGCGAACGTTGTGGCTGCTGTCGATCGCACATGCGGTCAATCACGCCCAGGCGGTCCTCCTGCCGCTCGTCTACCTCAAGGTCATCGACGAGTTCGGCGTCACCGTCGAGACGATCGCATTTCTCTCCGCGCTCGGTGCCTTCGCGTCGGGCGCGATCCAGCTCAGTTACGCGGCACTGACCCGGATCGCGTCGCGCCGGAACCTCCTTGTCGCCGGCGGCTTCCTGTTCGGAGCCGGGTTCGCGGCGCAGGCCGTCACCACCACGTTCCCCTCGTTCGCGATTCTCAACGTCCTGTCGCGTCTCGGGGGCTCGCCGCAGCACCCCGTCGGCAACGGTCTCCTGGCCGAGCAGTTCCCGCCGGAGCGCCGCGGCTTCGCGATCAGTGCCCACATCGCCGGAGGCAACGTGGGGACGGTGATCGTCGCCGTGACGGGCGCCTGGCTGATTGCCAACGCGGGATGGCGCGCCACGGTCGTCCTGTTCGGGATCCCGGCGGTCATCGTGGCGCTCGGCATCCTGTTCTGGGTCCGCGAGACCGGCGCGGACCGGGACGCAGCCATCGCCCACGGCAGCGTTACCGACGCCTTTCGCTTCATCGTCCGTGACCGCAACCACGTGTGGATCTACCTCACCTCGGTCCTTGGAGGTGGCGGCCGCGGCCTGGGGGTCGTGAACCTCTTCGCCCTGCTCTACCTCACGCACCTGATCCGGCTGGACGAGGCGACGTCGGGCGTGATGTATGCCGTCCTCATCGTCCTGTCCGTGCCAATGCCGCTGGTCGCGGGCTGGCTCTCGGACCGCATCGGCAGGAAGCCGCTCATCATGGGCGTCTACCTCGGTGGCGCGGTCGGCTTCCTCGTCTTCGTTTCCGCCGGCTCCAGCCTCCTCGGCTTGTGGGCCGGAATCGCGATCATGGGCCTGTTCAGCTTCGCCGAGAGCCCCCAGCTCCAGGCGCTCCTGGCCGACGTCGCCCCGCCGGAGATTCGTGACGTGTCGTTCGCGGCGTACTTCACCCTGGCATTCGGGGTGGGGTCGCTGTGGGTGGCGGTCTACGGCGTCGTCATCGAGCGGGCCGGTGAAGCCGCCGGATTGCCGATCGTGTTCTGGTTGATGGCCACGACGTTTGTGGCCGCTGCCTTCACGACCCTACCGATCCGAACCCCCGCCAGGCCCGCCGGCGTTCGGGACGGAGCTGCCGAAGGCCACCTGCCCTGAGCTCGCCGGAGCCGTCCGGGTCGCCAGCACCAGCAGCGCGCCCGCACAGATGAACCCGAGGACGGCCATCCCGAGCATCGCGATGGACAGTCCGATCGTGACCGACAGGAATCCGGCGACCGGCGGATAGACGATCGAGCCAACGACGGACGTGCCCGCCAGGAACCCGCTGACCGCCGCGGCGCGGCTGGGAAAGCGCTCGCCGGCGAGGGCCATGATCAGCGGGTAGACGGGGCCGAACGCAAAGCCGACGAACGCGAACAGCGCGATCGCGACCGGAAGGACCGGCACGAGGATCGCGGCCACCAGGGCGATCGATGCCACGAGGGTCGAGGCGATCGCAAAGGATGCGTGGTCGAACCGGTCGGCGACGACCGCCGATAGCAGCCGGCCGAGGGTGAGCCCGCCCCAGAACAGCGCGAGCGCCAGCGTTGCGACGGTCAACGGGGCCGCGTCGAGGAAGCGCACCAGCCAGTTGGACACGCCGATCTCCGCTCCCACGTAGGTCGCGATTGCGGTCCCCAGCAGGAGGAGCGGCAGCAGCGGCCGGAGGGGGGCGCGGCCCTGTGTTCCCCCTGCCGGACGGTGCCCTGGCAGGTCGGCGATCCAGAGGAGCGCGGCCAGAGGGAGCCAGGCGAGCCCGCTCAGGACCAGGATTGCCTGCCAGGGCGCCCGGGCGTCGACCAGCTGGCCGACCACGAGCGGCGAAGCGAACGCGCCCAGGCTGAAAAACAGGTGGAGCAGGTTCAGGGCCCGGCCCCGACCAGTGGGGTACAGGTCGAGGAACAGCCCGTTGCCGCCGCCATCGACCGCGCCGGAGCCGAGTCCGCGGGGCAGCGAGGCGAGAAGGAAGAGCTCCCAAGACGGGACGAAGCCCTGGATCGCGAGTCCGAAGGCTGACAATAGCGTCGCGACGCCGAGCACGGGCCGCCAGCCGTACCGCTCCACGAGCACGCCACCGCCGAACGAGCCGGCCGCATAGGAGGCCGCGGTCAGGAAGTAGAGGACGCCGATACCCGCGTCCGACTGCCCGAAGTCGTGCTCGATCGAGCGGATGAGGGAAGGCAGGAGCAGTCCGCTCCATCCCAGCAGGATGAAGCCGACGTACCCGAACAAGGCGGCACCGCGCCGCTGCAGAAAGGAACCTGGCACCAGGGGATGCTAGCGACTCGCGCGGCCGGGATGCGGAGATGGCCGCGTGGAGCGGCCCTTGCTATGATCCTCGGGCTCTGCTCAACGAGCAGCTCGGTCGGGGCGTGGCGCAGTCTGGTAGCGCGCATCGTTCGGGACGATGAAGTCGTGGGTTCAAATCCCGCCGCCCCGACCATTTTTCCCAAGGCGAACCTCCGCATACACTCGCCACCTCCGGTGGCCCTTTTGCGTAGACGGTGAGCGTGGTGAGGAAAGCAGCGGGTGGCTCTCGCGGTCGTTCACGTGCGCTTCCGGCCGGCACGCTCACGCTCGTGTTCACCGACATCGCGGGCTCTACGCGACTGCTCGGGCAGTTGGGGGCGGACTATGGGGAGCTGCTTGCCCGCCATCGACGAACGATCCGGGCGGTCACGTCCTCCCACGGTGGAGTCCCTGTCGATACTGAAGGAGACAGCACCTTTGCCGTCTTCAGGAAGGCCACGGACGCCGTTTCGGCAGCGCTCGAAATCATGGCGAGTCGAAGCGAAGGACCGATACGTGTGCGCATCGGGATTCACACTGGCGAGCCGGAAGCGACCGACGAGGGCTACGTGGGCCTAGACGTCCACCTGGCCGCCCGCATCTGCGCCGCGGCACAAGCCGGTCAGATCCTCCTGTCGCAAACGGCACGGGACCTCATTCGCGCCCAGGTCCGGGATCTTGGCCAGTACCGGATCAAGGACTTCAACCAGCCAGTCCGTCTTTTCCAGCTTGGACAAGAGCGGTTCGACCTTCCGCGAACTCCACCCGTCGCCCACCTCCCAGGCCGCCCGACCCGTCTGGTTGGGCGCACACAAGAGCTCCGCGAGCTGGAGGACCTTTCCGCCGTCCGGCAGTTGATCACGCTCACGGGGCCAGGTGGAAGCGGAAAGACGCGCCTCGTGCTCGAGCTCGCTGACCGGATCCAGGACCGATACGAGGACGGCGTCTTCTTCGTCGACCTCGCCGCAATTCGAGATCCTGGCCTTGTTCCGTCGACGATCGCGGGCGCTCTCTCGATTCGCGCAGAGCCGAGCCAGACCCCTCTCGCCGCGATCGTCGATCGCCTCAGCAACCGCCGTGTGTTGCTGATCCTCGACAACCTCGAACAGGTTCTCGGCGCAGCGACCTACGTCGCGGAGCTGGTTGCTCAATGCCCGAGCGTTCACGTCCTGGCAACGAGCCGGGCGCGGCTGCGGATTCGCGGCGAGCACGACTATCCGGTTGAGCCGCTTCCCCTCCCCACGGGCGACGAGCTGCGTTCTGTCGAACAGGTCGCTCAGAGCGACGCGGTCGCGCTCTTCGTGGAACGGACGCGCGACTCTGCACCCCGATTCGAGCTCACATCGATCAACGCCGCTGACGTCGGAGGAATCTGTCGGCGCCTCGACGGACTCCCACTCGCGATCGAGCTCGCAGCTGCTCGAGTGAAGCTGCTAAGCCCTCGCGCCTTGCTCTCAAGACTCGATCAACGGCTTCCGCTGCTAACTGTTGGGGCGCGCGACGCGCCGGCGCGTCAGCAAACCCTCCACGAGACGGTTGCCTGGAGCTATGACCTTCTCTCTGACCAGGAACAGCGGGTCTTCGCGCGGTGCTCGGTGTTCGTCGGCGGTTTTTCGTTGCCTGCGGCACTCACCGTCGCGTCAGACCCAGACGAGGGCACCGTCGTAGATGTTCTGGCGATTCTCGATGCCCTCGTGGAACACAACCTCCTGCGCGTCATCCCGACCATTGGGGTTGAGCCGCGCTTGACAATGCTCGAAACGATCCGCGAGTTCGCTTGGGGTCAACTCACCGAGCTCCAGCGCGCCACATGGCAGGGCCGCCATCTGGACTATTTCGTGGCTGCCGCAGAGGCCGAGGAGTCGCGGCAGAGAGGCATCGACCAGAAGGCGTGGGTCCAGCGGTTGGTGATCGATCGGGAAAACTTTCGCGCGGCCCTGGCGTACGCACTGGCCCGCCAGGACGCGCCACAGCTCCTTCGTCTCGCAACGGCCCTCGAGCGCCGATTCTGGCTCGCAAGTGGCGACCTTTCGCTCGAAGAGAACCGGCACTGGCTGGAAACTGCTCTCGCTCGCGGAAACGAGGCGCCTCCACGAATGCGGGCGAGGGCACTGGAGAACATTGCCTGGACCGAACCCTCCCACGGCCGGCAGATCGAGATTCTCCAGGAGAGCCTCGACCTCTTTAAGCAAGCCGAGGACGATCTCGGGGCTGTCGGGGCCCTCTCCGGGCTCGGTCACCTGTCGATCTACGCAGGCGACTACGAGGCCGCCGGGCGATGGCTCGAGCGAGCTCTGGAGCTGGCGCGTCGGATTCGTGCGGCAGCGCCCGTCCTGGTTGAGGTGCTGGTGCCGATGGGTGAGCTCGCACACCGGCTGGGACAACATCACGCGGCCTCCAAATACCTGGACGAAGCGGTGAACCACGCCCGACAGGCGGACGATGCGTGGGGCTTGTCCTTCGCGCTCGGGCACGTCGGGAGGCTCGCTCAGGAGGACAGCGATTGGAGCCGCGCAGTGCCAGCGCTGCAGGAAAGTATTGAAATCGCGCGTGAGATCGATGACCCCGAAGAGTTGGCCGAGTCAATCTACGATTTGAGTGCGGCCTGGATCCAGGCGGGCGACCTCGAGCAGGCCCGATCCCTCATTCGGCAAGGCGCAGCGACCACGCTCGAACTCTTCATAGGCTATCGGGTCATGACGCTCGACGCGATCGCCGACTGGCTCGAAGCAGCGCACTCCTACTCGCCCGCAATCTGGACCAACGCGGCCGCAACCCACACGCACGCGGCATGGAAGAGCCAAGATCCTCATTGGGAGGAGTCCCGTCGCCGAATCGTCGATCGCCTTCGGCAGGCAGTGTCCTCTCAGGACTTCCAGGATGCCTGGGCACGCGGTGAACGGATGTCCATTCCCGAGGCGATTGCCGCCGGTCTACGGGAGATGGAAGCCGTCAACCTGAACGAGATGGA
>VBFZ01000261.1 GCA_005880805.1 Chloroflexota bacterium
CAAGGCCGGCGCCAGCCTCATCTCGCCGTTCGTCGGACGGCTGGACGATATCAACCAGGACGGCATGATCGTCGTCCGCGAGCTCGTCGAGATGTTCGCCGTCCACGGCATCGAGTCCGAAGTGCTGGCGGCGTCCATCCGGCATCCCCAGCACGTGACCCAGGCGGCGCTCGCGGGCGCCGACATCGCGACACTCCCATTCAAGGTCCTGCAGCAGATGGTCCGTCATCCGCTCACCGACAAGGGCATCGTCCAGTTCCGGAAGGACTGGGAGAACGCGCGGGCGGCTCTCGCCGCGAAGAAGGGCGACTGACAGAGACGCTTCGGAGGTCTGCAGTGGCTGCGACGCAGACGCGGGTGACCTACCCGACGGTCACGCCGATGATTGCCTACGAAGACGCGGCTTCGGCGCTTGACTGGCTGAGCCGGGCCTTCGGGTTCCGCGAGCGGATGCGCTATGCCGAGCCGAGTGGCACGGTCACGCACGCCGAAATGGAGGTCGGTGACGGCCTGATCATGCTGGCCACGCCCATGCCTGACTATCGGAGCCCCAGGCACCACCGCGAGACCTGCGATGAGGCGCGGCAGTGGTCCACGGTGCCGTACGTGATCGACGGCGTGCACGTATACGTCGACGACGTCGAGGCTCATTTCCGGCGGGCGAAGGAAGCGGGCGCGACCGTCCTGTCAGAGGTGCAGGACACGGAATACGGCGACCGCCAGTACCGCGTCGAGGACCTGGAGGGCCATCGCTGGCTCTTTTCCCAGCATCTCCGAGACGTGGCACCGGACGACTGGGGCGCCACGACGAGCTGACCCGCACGGGACCGCGCCGACCAGCGCGCGCTTCCACATTCAGGCGATCCGCCGCGACAGGCGTCCGGAAATCCCCGACCCTCTCATTGACGAACGCGCGTTCGGTCAGGTATCCTCGGCGCATCCCACCTCGGTCCTCCGCAGCGGCGCGATTCCGCGCGAGACGCGAGGGAATTCCCTTCAAGGTGATGCCCACCCATGCCCCAATTCGGTCCCGACCAGCGCGACCGTTCCCGTAATCGCCGTACCCGTCGAAGGGGAAGCGGAGGCGGCCAGATGTCGCGCGCGCCGGTCAGTGAATACGACGAGGCGGCCGAGGTCGAGGCCGCCCGCGAACGCAACGATCTCGAGGTCTCCGACCTTCGCGAGATGAGCGTCAACGAGCTACGCCAGGTCGGCCGCGAACTCGAGCTCGAGACCGGCACCCAGGAGCGCAAGGAGGATCTGGTCGATCGGATCCTGCAGCGCCAGACAGAACGTGCCGGCCTCGATTACGCGAGCGGCATCCTCGATATCGTCGACGAAGGCTTCGGCTTCCTTCGCCGCCATGGCCTCTTGCCCGGCCCGGACGACGTCTACGTCTCCTCCAGCCAGGTGCGGCGGTTCGGCCTGCGCATCGGCGACCGCGTCAGCGGCGCGGTCCGCGCGCCGCGCGAGGGGGAGAAGTACTGGGGCCTGCTGCGGGTCGACGCCGTCAACGGCGTCGAGGTCGACATGGCCCGCCAACGGCCCGTCTTCAACGACCTGACGCCGGTCCACCCCGATGCGCTGATCAACCTCGAGACGGATCCCAAGAACCTCTCGCAGCGGCTGATCAACCTCGTCAATCCGCTCGGCAAGGGCCAGCGTGCGCTGATCGTGAGCCCGCCGAAGGCTGGCAAGACGTTCCTGCTCAAGCACATCGCGAACGGCGTCACGGCCAACTACCCGGAGATCCTGCTCATGGTCGCCCTCATCGGCGAGCGACCCGAAGAGGTCACCGACATGCGCCGGTCGGTCAAGGGCGAGGTCATCAGCTCAACCTTCGACGAGCCGACCGAGAACCACACCCACGTCGCCGAGATGGCGCTCGAGATCGCGAAGCGTCAGGTCGAGACCGGCCGCGACGTCGTCATCCTGCTCGACTCGATCACTCGATTGGCGCGCGCCTACAACCTCGCGCTGCCGCCGTCCGGGCGCACGCTGTCGGGCGGTATCGACCCGATTGCCCTCTACCCGCCCAAGCGATTCTTCGGCGCCGCACGGAACATCGAGGAGGGCGGCTCGCTCACCATCATCGGCACGTGCCTGATCGATACGGGCTCGCGCATGGACGACGTCATCTACGAGGAGTTCAAGGGCACCGGCAACAGCGAGCTCATCCTCGACCGCAAGCTGGCCGAAAAGCGGATCTTCCCGGCGATCGACGTCCAGCGCTCGGGGACCCGCCGCGAGGAGCTCCTGCTCGAGGACGGCACGCTCAAGATGGTCTGGACGATGCGCCGGATGCTGTCGGCGGTCGGGACGAACGAGGGCATCGAGCTGCTGCTCAACCGGCTCGCCAAGACCGACAACAACGCGGCCTTCCTGG
>VBFZ01000140.1 GCA_005880805.1 Chloroflexota bacterium
AGGTCCTGGACCATTGCCGAGAACAGCATGGCCATCCAGTGGGGACCGGCCGTGTACCGGAATTCGAACCCCTTCTGGATGATCCGGCCGTTCGCGTCGACCTTCTTGAGCTTGTCCTGCAGGGCGGCCACCTGATCCCACGTCTTGGGGATGTCGTTCTGGAGCGAGAGGCCTGCTTCTGTGAACTTCTTGTTGTTGATCAGCAGGCCCCATGACGGCTGGGAGAACGGCAGGAGGTACACCGTGTCGTTTCGGGTCATGGCATCGAGAGAGTTGGGGACGTACAGGTCCATGATCCCCTTCTGATCCGGGACGCCGAACACCGCCGGAATGGCAGGTGCAAGCCAGCCGCCCTGGTAGAACGTCTCGATCCATGGCTCGAAGACGGTGAACATATCCGGGCCCGACTTGGCGGGCAGCTGGACCGTCAGCTTGTCAAACGCCGGGCCCAGTGGGGTCAGCTGCGGATCGACGGTGACGTTGGGGTGGAGCGCGTGATACTCCGCCGCCCATTTCTTCTCGAGGTTGTTCGAGGGCTCTTCGTCGCTGCCGAACATCGTCAGGCTGATCTGCTCGGTCGGGTACTGGAAGCCTGCTGACGCCGGGGCCGAGCCTGAGGCACCGGCCTGCGAGGCTGCGGGCGATGGCGACGCTGCCGGTGATGGCGACGCGGCGCTCGTGCACGCCCCGAAGACCAGGGCAACCACCGCCAGCGCGGCCCCCAGCCTGTACCACCTGTGTTGCATGGTCTCCTCCTCCACGTTTGCTGCCCCCCGTTCCCAGGGGAGCCAGCGCTGCTTGGAAACCTCCGTGGGCCTGCGGTCCAGCTCCCGCCCTGGACTGGTGACTAGCCGGACAACATCCGGTGCTGCAGACGTGCCGTCCGATCGGCGTCGCTCAAGGCGTCGAGCATCGATGCCACCGTCTGTTGCGCTGGGTCCGCGAAGAACGACCGCGCGGCATCGAGATCGTCGAAGTGAGCCTCGAGGACCCAGTCGACGTGGCCCGTGCCCAACTCAAGGTCGTCGCCATAAGCAAGGCCTCGCAGCGAAGGGCAGGCCGTCCTCAGCCCCTCGAGCTCGCGGCCGAGGCTTGCCCGCTGTGCATCGTCGAGCGGCGTACGCCAGCGGAACATCGCGACGTGTCGAATCGCGCCGCGACTCGACGGCGGTCCGTAGTACCGGTAGTCAACGCGGGCCGTCAGGTCCATCTGGGTGATGGTGTCGATGTCGCCCCCCACGCGTTTGTGGTGAGGGTCGTCGACATAGGCATCCCAGGAGGCTTGGTCGACATGGTCGCGGATCAGCACCAGGTCGAACGCCTGGCCAGCGCCCAGGTCGGCGCCCAGGTCCTCGCCGAAATCCAGGTCATCGACCAGACCCCCGAAACGAATGTAGGCGAGCCCTTCCTTCGCCTTGAGCCGACGATCCGGCGTCGCTGCAGCGTTCCACCGCCACAACACGATCCGGCGGATGGGGCCAGCCCTACCGCGATCGACTGCGGCAACCTCAGTACCTCCCACGGGCCCTTCCGGAAGCAGGATTTCGGGCGCCGGCTGGTGGCACGCCAGCCGATACTGCACAATGCATTGTGCTTTGCGAGCTTACTTCACCGGGTCAAGGCCGCCGACCGGGTAGGTCAGTCGACGGCGATGATCTCGTGGGACTTGTAGCTCGAGACGAGCTCGTGGCCGGTTTCCGTGACGTACAGCATCTCTTCGAGGCGCACGCCGAACTGGTGGAGCTTGCCGTGCTGGGTTTCGAGTGCGAACGTCATACCGGGCTTGATCTCGACCGGATGGTCGAGTGACCAGATTCGGGAAATGACCGGCTGGTCGTACTGCGCCAGGCCCAGGCCATGGCCCCACAGATTGGCCGCAGCCTCGTCCTCTTCGGCGTATCCCCAGACCTCCTTGGCGGAGGGCCACTTCGAGGCGATGTCGGCAGTCGTCACGCCTGGCTTCACGGCCTCGATCGAATCCCACAGCCACTTGTGAGCTTCGTCGTACACCTTCTGCATCTCATCGGTCGGCTTGCCGCCCACGCAATACGTCCGGTAGACGCATGACTTGAAGCCATTCCAGGTCAACGCCGCCAGGTCGATGATCACGAGCTCTCCTGGCCGAATGATCCGATCGGAGAAGTTCCGCCAGTTCGGCCACGCGTTCGGCCCGGAGGACACGATCACGTCCTCGACGTCCTCCATCCCGGGGATCGAATAGAGGTAGTTGAAGCCGAACGCTGCGACCTCGTTCTCGGTGAGTCCGGGCTTGAGAAAATGGGTGAACTCGTAGTGCAGGGCGTCACAGATCGAGCCCACGATCTGGAAGGCCTTGACTTCGTCGGGGCTCTTGATCGCGCGGGCCTCCATCATGGGCGTCATGCCGTCGGTCCACTGGACCCCGGCCGACTCGAATGCCCTGATGAGGTTGATGTCGATGAAGTCGACACCCAGCGGCCTGTCGCGCACGCCCGCGGCGTCGAGATCGGCAACCAGGGCGCGTGTGAACTTGTCGACCTGGGAGGCAGATGCGGGCCCCGCGGCGCCCTTGATCCAGGAGTATGAGTAACGGATGTTCTCCTTGGGGATCCACGGGTTATGGACTGCGAGGTGCCGGCCGATGTCGCCCTGTTCGTAGACGATGGGCGGCTTGTCTTCGGTCAGGACCACATACCGGAGGCCGGGCTTCAACCGGTTCCAGCCGGGCGTGAGGGTCGACGACACATAACGCATGTTCTCGTCGTAGAAGAGGAGCAAAGCCCCCAGCCCGTGGCGACGCATCGCATCGTGCGCCCTCTTCAGCCGCCAATCCCGAACCGCGGGCCAGTTGATGCCCTCTTTCCAGTCCGTGCTCAGGACGCCGAATGCCTCCCTCATCAGCTCATCCTTTCGGCCATGACCGGTGTGGCTGCCGCCGTCCTGCCGGGGAGTACCCGGTCCACGATCGCCGTGAACTCGTCGGCATCGAGCAGGCCCTTCTTGGCCAGCGACGATGACTTGACCTCGAGCAGCACCGCTTCGATTTCCGGAGTGGTCGCCGTGACCCCGAGGCGATCGAGCCAGATCGCGATCGAATCCATGCCCGAGCCCTTCCCGAGGACGATGTCCGGTCCGGATTGGCCGACCAGGTCCGGCCGATAGGGGAATGCCTCGGTGAGGAATTCATCGCCGACGTTCTTCACCCACGTCGCGATGATCCCCGACTCGACGTTGAAGAGCCGCTCGCCGATCACCGGCCGATTCGACGGCTGACTTACCCGGGCGCGCTCCAGCACCTCGCGCGCCATGGGGAAGAAGCGCTCGGTGCGAATGCCGGCGTCCAGGCCGTACATCGTGAGGAGTGCCAGGACGGTTTCCTCCATCGGCGTGTTGCCGGCGCGCTCGCCAAGGCCGGCAATGGTGGTCTGGATGCAGGAGGCACCCATGGTCACCGCGATGATCGTGTTCGCGACGCCCAGGCCGAAGTCCATGTGGAAATGGGTTTCGAGCGGGACCTCCAAGCGGTTGCGAACCTGTCGGGCGAAATAGCCGATCGCATGGGGCGAGATGACGCCGAAGGTATCGACGAGACCCACCGAATCCACGTGGCCGTCCCGGGCGACGGTGCCGAGGTCGTCGAGCAGCTCGACGATTCCGGCGCGAGTCGCGTCGATCGGAAAGAACGACACCGTCAGGCCATGCTCGTGCGCGTACGAGGTCGCCTCAACGGAGAGGTCGATTGCCTTCTCGAGCGGCCAGCGATAGGCCTTCTCGATGAGGTGGTGGCTGGAGGGGATTTCCATCACCACGCCGGTGACGCCGCAATCGACGGCAAGCTTCACGTCGTCGAGCATGCAGCGCGAAAAGGCGTAGATCTTCGAGGGCAGCCCGCGCCTGGCGATCTCCCGCACCGCCTTTTCGTCGGCCTTCGAGACCGCTGGCAGCCCGGCCTCGATGCGGTGCACTCCGGCGCCCGCAAGCAGCTCGGCGATCCGGATCTTGTCATCGGTGGTGAACTCGACTCCGGCCTGCTGCTCGCCGTCGCGAAGCGTTACGTCATGGAGCTCAAGAGCCTCCGGGAACGAGAATCCCTCGACGACCTCCGGCAGGTAGTTCCAGGGACTTGACATCCATCGGTCGGTCTTCCACGGCGTCGTCGCCACGACACATCCCTCCCGTTGAGCCGATTCGATTGTGCATCATACGAAATCGCTTCGCGCCCGGGTCGGCTTCGTCGATCCAGGTCGGCTTAACGACGCACGGGGTAGTCGGGCTCCTCGCCCATCAGCACCTTGATGACCTGCGTGGCCGCCTTGCGCTGGGACTCCGCGAGTGACTCCTCCGAGTAATAGGCCATGTGGGGTGTCACGAGCAGATTGGGCACACCCTCGATCCGCGACGGGTCCAGCGGTTCCCGGTCGAAAACGTCGAGGGCCGCCGCGGCGAGCCGGCCGTCTCGCAGGGCGGCGAGAAGGTCGTCGAGGACCACGAGCGGCCCGCGGGATGTGTTGACGAGGATGGCATCAGGCCGCATCCGGCCGAGGAGCTGCGCATCGAACAGGCCGCGGGTCCCGTCCGTCAGGGGGGCATGGATGGAGATGACGTTGCTGGTGGCGACAAGCTCGTCGAGCGCGACGAGCGGCGGCACGCCGGGGGCCGCCGCGACGAAGGGGTCATGAGCGATGAGTCGACCGCCCAACGCAGTCAGGATGTCGGCCGCTCTGCGCGCGATCCGACCGTAGCCGACGAGCCCGAACGTCAGCTCGGAGATGCGGCGAATCGGCCGCAGGCGCTCGATCCCCCAGCCACCCGCTCGGGTGAGCCGATCGGCCTCGGGAATCCGGCGGAGCAGCGAGAGGATCAACGCGACCGCGTGCGCGGCGACCTCTTCCACGCTGTAGTCAGGAACGTTCGTGACGATGATGCCGGCCCGCTCGGCCGCCGCCAAGTCCACGTTGTCCACGCCGATCCCGTAGCGGGCGATGATCCGGCAACGACTCAGGCGGTCGATGAGGTCGGCCTGGACAGGAAAGTAGGTGTTGAGGATGGCGTCGGCGTCGGCGGCAAGGCCGGCGACGCCCTCGAACGTGCCGTCCGCGACCTCGAGCCCCGCGTCGATCTCGGCAAGCAGCTCGCGCTCGACGTCGACCGTCGGAAAGACCTGATCGCTGACGACGACCTTGTAGCGGGCCATCAACGCCTAACCGCGGGCGGCGGTTGCGACGTTGGCATTCCTGGCGCTCAAGCCCTCGGCGCCGATCTCGAGGGTGTGCCGAAGGTGCGTCAATTCGATTTCCTTGGCACGTGCGACATCTCGATCTCGACATGCCTCGAGCAGGGCACGGTGCTCGCGGTTCCCGGTCGCCACGCGATCCGGCAAACGGTGGAGTGAGGTCGCGACGTACAAAGCCGAAAGGTTTCGAAGCTTCTGCAGGATCGACGTGACGATCTGCAGCCGAGACGCCTCGGCCAGCATCGAATGGAGCGAGACGTTCAGGATGGCCCATTCGGCGACGTCGGCCTCCTGATCCATCCGGTCGACGATTCGCTCGATCGCGTCCAGCTCGTCGGGAGTGACATTCTCGACGGTTGCTTCGATGGCGACCGGTTCGAGGAGCATCCGAACCTGATAGAGCTCCTCGAGCTCGGCCGAGTCGCACTCGTGCACCACGACCCCGCGATGCGGATCGAGGTCCAGCAATCCCTCGCTTGCCAACTCCCGCATCGCCTCGCGAACCGGCGTGGTCGACGTCCGCATCTCTTCGGCAACGACCGCCTGCAGAAGCCTCGAGCCGGGTGGCAACTGACCGGACAGGACCGCGCGGCGCAATCGGTCGGCGACCGCTGCCTGAGCGGTTCGATAAGGAGGTGCCGATCCGAGAAAGTCGAATGCCAAGCGTTGTGCCACGGCTCCTCCTCGATCGCCCTCGATCGATCGCCCGCCATTCGAAACGGCCGGGCTCGATCGCCGCGCGCCAGGAAGAGCGTGATCGGGCACTCACACCCACCCCAGGAACCCGATGATACACAGTGTACTGTCTCGGAGCGTACGGATCGACGGGGAGTCACCTGCTGGTCTCCCTCGTGCAGACGACCGGGCGCATTCCCGGCCACACGATTGAGAGGGCGAACGATGGCCTACGGCAAGGGTCCTTTCGCAGTCGATTGGGAAGAGCGCTATGACTTCCCATCGCTGAGGCGAAAGCGTGTTGAGGGGGTGGCTCGCGAGCTCAGCGCTTCGGGTATCGACGCGCTGCTGCTCTGGAAGAACGAGAACGTCCGATACCTGACGTCACTGCGTGCGCAGATCATTGCCTACAAGGCTTCGTCCCTGAACGGAG
>VBFZ01000141.1 GCA_005880805.1 Chloroflexota bacterium
AAGCACGGCTTGGCCGTGGAAGCGGCCCTCGCGTGGTACGCCGAGAACAGGTTCGGCGTTCGCGAGCCGGAGCTGGAAACCTGGCGTGCGGCAGGCCTGTTGCACGACTTCGACTATGAGCGCTACCCGGACACGCACCCGCTGAAGGGAGCTGAGGAGCTCAGGCGGCTTGGCTACCCGGACGAGGTGGTCGATGCCGTCCTCGGCCACGGCGACCACACGGGCGTGCCCAGGAACAGCATCCTGGCGAAGACGGTGTACGCGTGCGACGAAATGGCCGGCTTCGTGATCGCCGTCGCCTACGTCCGGCCGAACCGCAGCCTCGACGAAGTGGACGCGCGCGCGGTCACCAAGAAGATGAAGGACAAGGGCTTCGCACGGCAGGTCCCACGCGACCAGCTCGAGAAGGGAGCGCAGGAGCTTGGCGTGCCGTTCGAGGAGCACGTCGAGAACGTCGTCGCCGGCCTCAAGACGGTCCGCGGCGAGCTCGGTCTCTAGGGTTGGACAGTGCCGTGGGCGCATGGCATTGTGGGCGCGATGAATCGGGTGAGTGGTGCCATGGGCCGCTGTATGTGTCGCCGGCGAGATTCGGCCGGCCAGCGGTCAGCGCGCGTCAGCAGGACCGACCGCTAGACCAACCTCCGGCGGATCTCGCGTCCTCCCTCGCGATCGCCTCGATGCCGATCTCTGGCCCCAGCTGAAGGCGGCTTTCGACCACCAACTCTCGTTTGACATTCATTTGGAGGAGGTCTTTCCGTGGCACAGGAATATGCAACGAACGTCCTCGTCGATGCGGACTGGGCGAAGGCCCACCTGAACGATCCGTCCGTCCGCTTCGTCGAGGTCGACGTCGACACGGCAGCCTACGAGCAGAGCCATCTGCCCGGCGCGATCGGCTGGAACTGGACCAGCCAGCTGTCGGACGGTGTCCGACGCGACATCGCCAGCCGCGACGACTTCAGCGACCTGTTGAGCCGCAGTGGCATCGGGCCGGATACGACGATCGTGCTGTACGGCGACAACAACAACTGGTTCGCGGCGTGGGCGTACTGGCAGCTGAAGCTGTTCGGCCACCGCGACGTCCGCATCCTCAACGGCGGGCGCAAGTACTGGCTCGACAACGGCCTGCCGCTCACGACGGACATCGCCAACTACCAGGAGACCGGCTACCGGGTGCCCGAGCCGGACTTCGCGCTGCGCGCGTTCCGTGACGACATCCTGCCGCGCCTCGGCGACTCCGAGCTCGCGCTGGTCGACGTTCGGTCGCCGGCCGAGTTCAACGGTGAGGTGATCGCCCCGCCGGGCATGACCGAGACGGCCCAGCGGGCCGGGCACATTCCGGGCGCCGCGTCGATCCCATGGGCGCAGACGGTCCGCGAGGACGGGACGTTCAAGAGCGCCGACGAGCTGCGAGCCCTGTACGAGGGCAAGGGCGTGACGCCGGACAAGGACGTCATCGCCTATTGCCGCATCGGTGAGCGGAGCAGCCACTCCTGGTTCGTGCTCCACGAGCTCCTCGGCTACCGTCGGGTGCGCAACTACGACGGCTCGTGGACCGAGTGGGGGAGCATGGTGGGCGTGCCGATCGAGAAGCCCGTTCCGGTCGCCGCGGGCTGACGAACTTCCGGACGGCGCCGCGGCTCAGGCCAGAGCCACGTCCGCCAATGTGGCCATATCGGGAACCGTGAGGTCGGGGGTCGCCGCCGCCGGTGGCGTCGCCCCCGATCCCGCCCTGCCCTGGCGGCGGTTCACCCAGACCGTGGAAAGCCCCAGTTCCTTCGCGGGCACCTGGTCGTGGAACAGGCTCTGGGCGACGTGCAGGATCCTGTTGCGCGGCAGCCCGATCCGCTCGAACGCGACCTCGAAGTTCCGGTGGCTCGGCTTGTAGCTGCCCACCTGCTGAGCGGTCACAACCCAATCGAAGTCGACGCCCAGCCGGGCGTTCGACCGGGCGAACAGGTCGTCGTCGCAGTTCGTGATGACGGCGAGCCGGAACCGGCGCTTCAGGCGCGCCAGCGCCTCGGGTGAGTCGCTGAACGCCGGCCAGTCATCTACCGAATCCCCGAAGGCCGCGGCGTCCTCCTCCGAAACCTCAACCCCGAACGCCCGGCCGACGGCGCGCGCCGAGGTGGCCAGGACTTCGCGGTATCGCCGGTACGCACCGCGCTCGGCCTCAGCCTCGGCACGGCCGTAGGCCTCGAGCAGCTCGTCATCGGTCGGCTGTGCTCCACCGCCGGCGAGGATCGGACGCAGGCTTGACGCGATCCCGGTCTCCCAGTCGATCAGCGTCCCGTAGCAGTCGAACGAGAGGACGTCGAACGCCCCGAAGTTGAGCGCTGCCATTCGGTCCTCAGAAGTCCCTGCGACCGATGAAGTGCGCCTCGACCTCCGGCCTCGACCGCTCGTACAGCGCAAGCCGGTAGCCTCCCGGTGTTCGGAACGAAGAGCAGGGCCCCTGCGGGATCTCGAGCGTGGTGCCACGCTTCCAGCCGCGCGTCTCAAGCTCCTTCGTCGTCCTGGCGAGGTTGGCGACGCGATAAACGAGGATGGGTTGGTCGCCCTCGAGGTGATCCGCCAGCAAGAGGCGCGGCGGTCCCGAGCTGAGCTCCAGCATCGCCACGCGCGTCCCCATCCCGTCGATCGCGAAGAGGAGACGGCCGCCAAGCGTCTCGCTGAAGTAGCGCATGTCGCCGGCCACGTCGGCGCTCGGCATGTACACGAAGTCGAGCTCTTGGAAGGGTGCCGGGCGTTCGTCCTCCACCCGGCTATTTTGAGCACCCTGCGCTCCGAACGGCTACGGTGCACGGATAAGCCACTCAGCAGGACCCCCCGCCCCAGCCGCACCGATGCCCGCTTCGGCGATCGAGCGTGTCCGGCCCCTGATCCGAACGCGCCAGATGCGCGAGTTCACTGATGAACCGCTCACTGACGGGGAGCTCGAGGCGATCACCGAGGTCGCGCGCTGGTCGGGCAGCAGCAAGAATGAGCAGCCGTGGCGGTTCATCGTGATCCGCGACGTCGATACGATCCGCAAGATCGCGGAGGCGGGCCTGCCCCAGACGCGCTCTCTTCGTACGGCGATGGGCGCGGTCGCGATCGTCCTGCCCGATGAGCCCGGCCGGCAGCTCTCGCGCGCGTACGACGACGGCCGGGCCGCCGAGCGGATGCTGATCGCGGCCTCGATGCTCGGTCTTGGCGGAGGCATCGCCTGGGTCCGCAGCGACGTTCGCGATGCCGTTCGCGACCTGCTCGGCCTGCCGCCGGATCGCTTCGTCCGGACCATCGTCGCCCTCGGCCATCCCACGGAGGCCGCTCGACGCCCAAAGTCAGCGCCGGGGAAGGGTCGGCTGCCGCGAGAAGAACTGATCTTCGAGGAGCACTGGCCGAGCCGCTAGGAAAGCGTGCCGGCTGAGGTCGGAGCACCGCGCTCGAGCATCCCGACTGCATCGCAATGCTCGGCCAGCCGCTCGAGCAAGGTCGGATCGGAAACCGCGCCGAACCCCTGCAGGATCGTCCGGCTGAGCCCGAGGGCCTCGTATTCGCGAAGCCGCGCCCGCAGCGGTGAACCCGGTGGGACCCCGGGGCGGCCCCACACGTGGACCGACACCCGCAGGCTAGCCGGATCCCGGCCGATCTCCTCGCACCGTGAACGGACGACCGGAAGCGCCGCCTCGACCTGCTCCGGCATGAGCGCGTCGAGGTTGAGCTCGTCCGCGAACCGCGCTGCGAGCCGCCACGTCACCTTCGGGCCGTTGCCGCCGACCACGATCGGAATGCGCGGCTGCTGAAGGCCCTTCGGCTCGTGGATCGCATCGATCACGTGCGCATGCGAACCGTTCCACGTCGCACGTCCGGGCGCGAGCATGCGGGTAATGATCTCGAGGTGATCGGACAGGATCGCCAGGCGCTCGGCGGCATCGGGGAATCCGTAGCCGTAGGCTCTCCACTCGTCTTCCTTCCAGCCCGCCCCGATCCCCAGCTCGACCCGGCCGCCGCTGATCACGTCGATCGTGGAGATCGCCTTGGCCGTGAGCGCGGCGTTCCGGTACGCCGCGGCCAGCACGAGGTGCCCGAGACGCGCGCGCTCCGTGGCGGTCGCGAGCGCGCCGAGCTCCACGACCGGCTCGAAGACAATCGCCTCCTCGGGCGGCGGGTCGACCTGGAAGTGGTCGTAGACCCAGAGGGACTCGAAGCCGAGTCGCTCCGCCTGCTGAGCGACCTCGATCGTTCGCCCCCAGGCCGCGGGTGCATCCATGCCGAGAAACTCGCGGTCGCAGCCCTGGGGCATCGTGATCCCGATCTTCATGGTGACCGCTTCTTCCCTTTCGTCTGCCTGGCCGCCTTCGCGTCCTGCTCGGGCGAGGCGCGATCCTCGACCTCCCACGCGTGGTCGAGGGCATGCCAGACGGTCCGGCGGATCGTGTAGCGAGGCGTCCACGGATTCTTCGTATTGCGCGGATCCGCGAGGGGTCGCCCGTGCACGCGCGCATCGAGTGCATCGAGCACTGCTGTTCGGAGGCCGGTCACGCGCGCCTTCCGATCGCCTGCCCGCTCAGGCGGCCTCGCACCCAGCTGCCCAAGGTAGGCCTCCTCCGCCTCGAACACGTGCTCGATGATCTTCTCGAGGTCTCGACCGCCACCGCGAGGACCCTTGCGGAGCTCGATCCCTTCTGCCGAACGCGCGGTCCTGTCGAAGGCCGCCCAGGCTGCCTCGAGGATCGACACCAGCCGCTTGAGCTCGCGGTTCTCGAGCGGCTTTGGGTCATCCTTCCAGGCTGAGGACGGGATGCCGAAATCCGTGCCCGCGTCGCCTTTGACCCTGCCGACGACCTTCAGGTCCGTCGGCTCGCGAGGCGCCGCGAATTCCAGTCGCGCCGACTGAACGACCTTCCCGTAGCGCGGACCGTAAGCGACCAGGGCTTCGAGCGCATCCTCCTGCGTCCGACCCGCCCGCGACCAGCCGGGCCAGTCTCTCGCGCTCGCGAACGTTCGCTTCGACCCGGTCTCGATGACGACGGCAGTCAACGAATCACCTGGATCCGAGCGTACGTGGGAGCGGTCTCGCGTGGCAAGACGGCCATCCCGGGCTGCGAGAAGGCTCTCGATCGCCAGCCGAACCCACAACCCGGACGCGGTGTAGGGATGGCATCAGGCCGGGATGAGGCACGCGCCGACTCTGTCACGCAACTGTCACCTCCACGCGGGTTCCATCCGTGGCGTTCGTCCGG
>VBFZ01000142.1:0-5784 GCA_005880805.1 Chloroflexota bacterium
AGCATCGCGGAGGTCATCCGTGAGGACCATCGTCAAGGGGAAGAACTTCGAGGTACCCGAGCGCACGCGCCGCTACGCCGAACGGCGCCTCAAACGGCTGGAGCGGCTGCTCGACGATCGGAGCGACGCCATCGTGGAGCTCTCGGTCGAGCACCACCGAAGCGCCGCCGACTCGCAGATCGTGCAGGTCACGCTCGTCATCGACGGGCGGACGCTGCGCAGCCACGCCGCTGCCCTGACGCACGAGGCAGGCGTCGACACGGTCGTGGACAAGGTCGAACGCCAGGCGGTCGACTTCAAGCGCAAACCTCGCCTGCGTGCCCGCCCGGAGGCCGAGAAACAGATCCTGCGGCGGATCGCGGACGGAACCGCGGAGCCGACGCACGAGCGACGGGTCGTCAAGACGAAGCGCTTCGCGATCGAGCCGATGTTCGAGGAGGACGCGGTGGCCCAGATGGAGGAGCTCGGCCACAGCTTCTTCATCTTCGTGAACGCCGAGGACGAGCGGATCAACGTGCTCTACCGGCGCCAGGACGGCAATTACGGCCTGATCGAGCCGATCATCGGCGGCGAGTACACGCTCGATTCCGCCGGCAATGGGCGCGAGAGCTCGCGCCGCCTCAACCGCGCGAAGGCGGGCGCCCGCTAGGACGACGCTGCGCGCCAGGATCAGGCACGCGCCAGGACGAGGCACGCGCCAGGATCAGGCACGCGCCAGGACGACGCGCTAGGCCTCGGCCCTGGCAGCCTCGGCAACAGCGCCGGCGCCCGAACCCCGCGCTCGCCGGTACTGGCCAGACTGACGACTCATGAGCCCGTAATCGACCATGTAGCGGCGCAGCGACGCCACGTCGGGGTGGAACACGCCCAGGCGCTGGTTGACCTCCTTCTCCGGGTAGGTCCGATCCTCGTCGAACGCCCGATCGCGCAGGTATACGAGCACCACGAGTCGCTTCTTCTCCTGGGCCGGGATGGAGGTGAGGCGGCCGCCCTCGAAGAAGCTGCGCAGGACCTTGGCTTCGAACGCCGGCAACGGCTCGCCGGACGGGCCCGGCAGGACGGCCTCCTCCTCGGACCCACGCTCCATTTCGTCCAGCATCCGGCCCACGGCATGGAGGCGATCGAGCTTCAGCGAGTACTCGACGTAGGGCCGCCGTGGGCGCGATTCGACCAGCCCAGCCGCCGACAGCCGCTTGAGATGGTGGACGACGGTGCCCGGAGCCAACCCC
The DNA here is from genome assembly GCA_005880805.1 of Chloroflexota bacterium. Lineage (GTDB taxonomy): Bacteria > Chloroflexota > Limnocylindria > Limnocylindrales > CSP1-4 > CF-16. The sequence goes on from VBFZ01000142.1 coordinate 1,230, forward strand.
AGGTTTTCGGCCAGCTCTTCGACGGCGTATGGCCGCGCAGCGAGCAGACCGACGATCCGAAGCCGTGAGGCATCGGACAGGGCCTTCAGCGTGACGAGCAGGTCGTGATCCACCAGGAAATGGTGATGGACGATTTGATGACTGTCAAATCGCCGATCCCTGCGCTACGATGGCCGCCATGCTTCCCGATGGCCGCCGGCTGGGTGCCCACCTGCCGCTCGGCAACGGCATGGTCAAGGCCGCCGAACGGGCGCATGCCATCGGGGCGTCCGCGCTCCAGGTCTTTGCAGACAATCCCACCGCCTGGCGGCGGCGGAACGATCCGCCTCGGGAGCTCGTCGATTTCCGTTCCCGGCTGGCCGAGTACGACATCTCGCCGCTCGCCATCCACGCGGCCTACCTGATCAACCTCGCAGGGCCGGAGAAGGACTTCTTCGAGCGCTCCGTCTCGGTCCTGACCGCGGAGATGTCAGCCGCCGAGGCCTACGGGGCGGGCTTCGTGAATGTGCATGCGGGGTCGCACCGCGGAGCGGGCATCCCGGCGGGTGCGGAGCGGATCGCAGAGGCCGTGGCCCGCACACTGGCCGAATCCCGAGGCGGGCCGGATGCCCCGCGAATCGTGCTCGAGAACTCTGCGGGTGGCGGGTTCGGGATGGGGACGACGGCCGAGGAACTGGCGATCATCTTTGACGCTATTGGTGCGCGCGGCGTCGACGTTGATCGGGTCGCCTTCTGCTTCGACGCCGCTCACCTGTGGGGCGCCGGATATGACCTGAGGCGGCCCGGGGTCGTCGACGGGCTGCTCTCGACCTTCGACCGCCTGATCGGGCTCGATCGGCTGGTCATGATCCACCTGAACGATACCAAGTCGGAGCTCGGCTCACGGACCGATCGCCACGAGCACGTCGGCGCGGGCCAGATCGGCCCCGGAGGTCTGCGAACGTTGCTCTGCCATCCGCGCCTCGCTCGCGCGGTGTACATCCTCGAGACGCCCGGCATGGAGGCCGGCTACGACGCGATCAACCTCCGGCGGGCGATCGACATCGCCGTGGGACGACCCCTGCCCGAGCTGCCGCCCGAGGCGTTCCTTCTGCGCCGCGAGCGCGGGCGGATCGCACCGCCCAGCGGCACCGATCGAGCGACCAGGCCGAGCAGGTCACCGAGGCGAACATCCGCGGCCGGCAGGAAACCAGCCGGGGCGCCCAGCAAAAGGTCGAAGGCAAGCTCGAGCCGGCGCGTGTGACTTCATCGAGAGAGGGCCGGCGCCTGCCCGGGCTGGAAATCCTGGGATTAGTGGCAATTGTCGGGCTCGCCGCGGTCCTGCGCCTGCACGACCTGCCGACCAGGGGCAGCTGGGATGCCGACCAGGGCCACGACATGCTCGTGCTGGTCCGTTTCGTTCAGGACGGCGTGTGGCCGCTCCTGGGGCCGCCGACCTCCATTGGCGACTTCCACCACGGTGCGCTCTACTACTACCTGCTGGCACCGGCCGCGTGGCTCGGCGGCGGCGACCCCACCTGGGTGGTCGGCGAGATCGCGCTTTCGGGCGTCGCGGCAGTCGCCGTGACGTGGTGGGTCGCCCGCTCGATGGCCGGGCCGGTCGCGGGCTTCGTGGCCGGGCTCGTGCTCGCGGTCTCAGCGGCAGCCGTCGACGGCTCGACCTTCATCTGGAACCCGAACCTCATCGCGCTCTCTTCCGCGATCGCCGTGGCAGGCGCCTGGCGGGCGTGGACGACACGCCGGGCGGCATGGTGGCTCGTCGCCGCCGTCGGGCTGGCGGTCACGATGCAGTGTCACGTCCTCGGGATCGTGATGCTGCCGCCGCTCGCGGCTCTGCTCGTCGCGGACGCCCGACGACCGGGACGGCGGACGGCGGTGCTCGGGGTAAGCCTCGCAGGCCTCGGCCTGATCGTGCTCTCGTACACCCCGCTGATCGCCAATGAGCTGAGGACGGGCTTCACGGAGACACAGCGCGCGCTCGCCTTCCTGCGTTCGGGAGGCTCACCGGTCGCCCTCGACCCGCTCAGCAGAGTGCTGTTCGCGGGCCTGCGCGTGGTCGCCTGGCCCCTGGTCGGGCTCGTGACGGATGCGCCGGTGGCAGCGCTGTTGATAACGGCCGTGGTCGTCGCGATCGTCGTCCTTCGCTGGCTCTCGGCGACGGGCGACGAGCGGACAGCCATTCGTTGGCTTGGCGCGACGCTTGCGTGGAGCGCACTCGCGCTGGGCCTCGGCACCGCCGGGCTGGCGACCGTCGTGCCGGGCCTGCCGGTCGACCACTACCACGCGTTCCTCGACCCGATCGTCGCGATCGTCGTCGGCATCGGGGCTGCTGCCCTGTGGAGGTCCCGAACGCCCGCGACCCGCGGGACGACCTCGACTTCGGCCGCAGCAGTGCTCATCGGGCCGGCCGCCGCGGTCGTGCTGGTCGGCGTCCTGCTGGCCTGGAACGCGCTGCATCAGCCGCCTGAAGTCGCCGCAGATGGCGGGTATCCGGCGGCCCTGCGCGCAGCAGAACGCGTTGTCCGGACCGAGGGTGACCGCGTCGGCCTCATCGCGAGCCTGCCCGCATTCAAGTCCGCGGAGGCGTACGCGTTCCCCCTTCGGCGCCTCGGCAGCAACGTCCACCCGGCACTCATCGACCCGATGGGCGGCGTCGACTCGCTGACGGTCTTGTGCGATTCGCTGTTCAACGAGGCCATCGGGGCGGCATGTGCCGGACCGGCCGAGGATCGACTTGCCCAGACGGTCTCGGCCTACGGGAAGGTCGTCCACCTGGCGGATCGCTTCGAAGGCGCACCTGGCCGCTGGCTCTCCGTCTACCTGGCCAACCCCTGATCGGGCGGACCCACGACCGGCGTCGACCCGCAACCCGCCAATAACGAACGCCGGCCATGAAGGCCGGCGTTCGCTGTCCCCGAGACCCGGACGTGGAGGGCGTACCGGGTCGCACCCTGGAATATTCGAATTGATGGCTGGCTAGTAGCGAGGCCCCGCTGTGCGACTGGTGGGACGACCCATCGATCGGACGCCACCCAGCCGGCTGCCTGCGCCCACTCCTGCGCCTACGCGCGTGACGGAAGTGGCGCCGGCACCGTGGGAGATCGGTCGATCGGGCGTCCGCTCGGCGCCTTCCGAGGACGACGGCTGGTAGCTGCGTCCGAAACGCCGCATCCGGACCGCGAGGTAGTACTCCATCACCTGCCGGACCTGGGCTTCGCTGAGGATCTCGTCGGCCCGCAGCGCGTATTCGACGCGGGCGGTCGGATTGGCCGGCGAACCGGCCGACATCAGGCCGAGGTACTGCGGGGTGTCGGCATCGTCGCGCAGCTCGCGAAGGCCGCGGGCCAGCTTCGTTGCGGTCCCAAGGGACGGCATGCGATCGCCGCGGATGAGCCGGGAGATCGTGGAATGATCCACCCCGGACTGCTGGGCGAGCTGGCGTTGGGACATCTTCTTGGCCTTGAGCTGAGCTCGAAGCCACTCGTTGAAGGCTCGTCCGTTCTGGCTCGTCATCGTGCGGGTCGGGCGCTCCCTACTGGCACTTGCGGCGAGCGCCGCGATGCCGCCACTATCTGGTGAGGAGGGACTCCCCTGTATCACCCGTTGGTACCGGCCCCGATCGCCACTCGGGCGGAAACTGCGGTCTGATCGGTGGGGTCTGTTGCGGTCCGCGCCAGTCCCGGAATGGGCCCTTTCGCGACCTTTGGCCCCCCGTTCCCCGACGTTCCCCGACGTTCCCGCGCCGTTCCCCCACGGTTCTCTCGGCCTTCCGCGGCCTTCCGCGGACCTCGCCCGGATCAGGTAGGCGCGCCCGCCGGCCCTGGAGCGCGTCGAAGGCCCGCGCCGCGACGCTTCGGGGAGACCGTGTACGTGAGGCTCCCGAGCACGATGATCGACAGCACGCTGATCGCGCGGTCAACCAGCACGATCGTGGCCGCCTCGGTGGGCGGCACGCCGTACACGATGGTGAGCAGGCTTCCGACACCAGCTTCGACGATACCGAGACCGCCCGGTGTGAACGGGACGGCCGTGAGAAGCGAGCCGGCCAGCGCCACGAAGAACGAGCCGCTGATGCCCAGGTGGACGCCGGGGAAGCCCAGTGCTTCGACGACGAGGAAGAGGCGCATCGCCTCGGTCGCCCAGATGAGGCCGGTCACCAGCCCCAGGATCGGCACCTGGCGCAGTTCGATCGCCCCGAAGACGCCCTCCTCGAACTTGTCGTACAGCTCCAGAACGCTGTGAGGAAATGGGAGGATCTCGAGGATCCGCCGTCCGAAGTTGCGCAGCGTGAACAGGCCGAGCCCAAGGATCAGCACGACGACCGCACCCAGCGCGAAAACGAACTGGACGGCCGGCGGCATCCCGTTCCGGAAGCTGACGAAACCCGACGCCAGGCCCAGTACCGCGATCGCAAACAGGTCCAGAACGCGCTCGATGAAGACTGTCCCGAACGTCCGCGACAGCGAGACGCTGCTGTTGATCTTGAGCAGGTAGGCCCGATAGATGTCGCCCAGCTTGGCCGGCACGAGGCAGTTCACGAGCCACGAGAGAAAGA
>VBFZ01000142.1:5798-6035 GCA_005880805.1 Chloroflexota bacterium
CGATTCCGCGCAGGAGGATCGTCCAGCGATAGCCGCGCAGCGGGAAGCCGAGGTAGTAGACGCCTAATGCTGCGAGGAGGAGCCACTTGTTCGCGGCGAGGATGTTGCCCGGCAGCGCCTCGAGGTGGAACCCGGGCAGTGCGCGGATGACGAGGACCAGGACGACGATCGGCAGGACGATCGAGATCGCGGTTCGCGGTTGACGAAGCCGCTTTCCAAGGGAAATGTCGTCGGCGC
>VBFZ01000090.1 GCA_005880805.1 Chloroflexota bacterium
CCCCGACCAGGTCCTCGACCTCATCGCCGAGCTGGACTTCCAGGGCACCGAGCTCGGTCCGCCGGGCTGGATGGGAACCGGGGACGAGGTCCGCACCGCGCTGGGCCGCCGCAACCTCGAGCTCGTGGGCGCCTTCCTGCCGCTGCACTTCAGCCGGGCGGAGCAGTTCACTGCCGACCAGGACTGGCTCCGCGAAAGCCTGGCGCTGCTGCGCGACGCGACGCCTGATGGCTCACGGCCTTTCGCGATCCTCGCCGACCACTTCGACGAGCCCGTGCGGCAGGCCTTCGCCGGTCGAATCCCGGACCACCCCGAAGCCGCGCTGCGTCCGGACCGGTTTCGGCTGCTGGTCGACAACCTCCACCGGGCGGCCGACATCTGCCGGGCCGAAGGCTTCGAGCCGGTCGTCCACCCGCACGCGGGCACCTATATCGAGACCCACGACGAGGTCGCGCGCGTCCTCGACGCGATGGACCCCGCCCTGCTGGGCCTCTGCGTGGACACCGGCCACGCGCGCTTCGGCGGCTCGGATCCCGTCGAGCTGGTGGACACGTACTACCAGTTGATCCGCCACGTCCATGCGAAGGATTGCCGGACAGCGGTGCTGGACGCGGTCGCCCGGGAGGGCAAGGGCATGGAAGCGGCGCTCGTCCAGGGCGCGTTCGTCGAGCTCGGGAGTGGAGACTCCGGGATCGCGTCGGTCGTCGACGCGCTTCGGCGCCACGATTACGACGGCTGGCTGGTCGTCGAGCAGGACCGCTTCCTGTTCGCCACGGACACGCTCGAAACGCTCCGCGAATCGAACCGCCGTAATCGCGACTTCCTCCGCGGCTTGGGGATCTGAGACTGCCCGGCCTGTCGGGCCGGGTTGCAAGACCGGCGGCCACCTCCCACCGCTGAGTCGACGGATGTCCATGCCGGCCCCCCTCCCATGTCCATCGCATCTGGATCGGAACGTCGCCAACCTGCATTGCAGACGCGCACGGACGCGCAATCGCACGCGAGGAGCCTGGGACGTGACACCGACACAGATCGAACTGATCCGCGCGAGCTGGACGAAGGTCGAGCCAATCGCGGACACCGCAGCAAACCTCTTCTACGGCCGCTTGTTCGCGCTCGACCCGAGCGTGCGGCCGATGTTCAGCCACACCGACATGGAAAAGCAGCGCAAGGTTCTGATGCAGACGCTCACGGTGGTCGTGAAGAGCCTCGACAAGCTGGAGCAGCTCGTCCCGGCCGTCCAGGCGCTCGGTCGGCGCCACGCCGGGTACGGCGTGCGCGCGAAGGACTTCGACACCGTCGGCGCCGCCCTGTTGTGGACGCTCGAGACGGGCCTTGGCCCGGACTTCGACGCCGACGCCCGTGAGGCGTGGGCGACCGCCTACGGCGTGCTTGCTTCCGTGATGATCGACGCCATGGCCGAGGTCGAGGAGGCACCCGCCGCCTGACCGTCCGCTGGCAGTCCCGCGCGAAGTGGCCTCCCCTCTGGAGGGCCACTTTGCAGGCGCGGCGGATGCCTGCGATGATCCGCCCGTGATGCTTCAGACGGGCCGCTGCATGTGTCTCGAGCGGGTCAGGGACCTGCTTCGCGTGCGCGCCTCTGAGCGGCGAGGCGCCCCGCCCGCGTAGTCCAGTCGACGGTCCCGCGCCCGCTACGGCCGCCTGCCGACCGAAACAAGTCTTTGAGCCTGAGGTTGTCATGGCAGTCGAGACACACACGCACGAGTACGCGCGCGCCCTCGCGGAGAACGAGCGCTACCGGGCCCAGTTCGATCGTTCCATCCTTCCCCTCCCACCGGGCCGAAAACTGGCTGTCCTGGCGTGCATGGACGCCCGGCTCACCGTCGAGGACGTGCTCGCCCTGCGGACCGGCGATGCCCACATCATCCGGAATGCAGGCGGCCTGGCCACCGACGATGCGCTTCGCTCGCTGGTCATCAGCCAGCAGCTCCTGGGCACGGAGGAGGTCATCGTCATCGAGCACACGGGTTGCGGCATGCTCACCTTCCGCGACGAGGACGTCCGGCGCGATCTCGCCACGAAGACCGGCACGGACGTCGACCTTCCGTTCCTGGCCTTCCCCGAACTGGAGGCCAACCTCCGCGCGCAGGTCCAGCGAATTCGCTCGCACCCATGGATCAAGGACGTGCCGGTGCACGGCCTGGTTTACGAAGTCGAGACCGGCGCGTTGCGCGAGGTCGTCTAATCGCAGCGAACGGAGAGCCGTCGTTCGCGCGGCGGCTCTCCACCGTCCGGGTTGCGCGGGTGCACCGCTATGAGCACGGGACCCGTACGAAAGTCCCAGTACTTTCGTTAAGGTGATGTGAGGGATGACCTGGCTGGATACGGAGCTGGGATGCGCGACAAACTACTCGCCGAAATCGAAGACGAACTGCTCGATCGGGCTCAGGCGCTCGGCGATCGAGCGGCCGTCGACGACGTGCGCGTCCAGCTTCTCCGGCGGGTCCGGGAGGACCTCCTGCGCCGCGAGCTGACGGCCGATCTCCTGTGGTTCGTCGCGGACCGTGGCGCGCGACGTGCCCGGCAATCATCGTTCGAGGGGAAGGCCGTCCCCGTCTGACCGGAAGCCGGCGCGCGACTGGGCCGCTAGATCCGCTCGATTTCGACCTCGGCCTCGTCGCCGACGGCCAGGCCCGCATCGGATAGCAGCTTGCGGCTCACACTGAGTGCGAGGACGCCGCCTCCGGCCGGCATCGTGTTCGAGATGAACTCGGCCGCGCCGAGCTTCCCGCGGACACGCATCTGCTTGAGCCCGCCGAGCTCCTGCGTGACGTCGGCCGGAATGTCGACCACCGCCAGGCCGCCCTGCTGCTCCGGGCGAAAGTAGCGAACCTTGCCGCGGAAGCGCCCAGCGATAGCCATCTTCGGTTTCTCCTGCGCGGATCTGTGCGCCGCCGCGCCCGTAGACTCTCTCAATGGTGGTCTGCCCGGTGCCGCACCGAGACCCCGTGCCGACGCTTCACGTCTGAATGATCGGGGAATGACATGACCCGGATCGCCCTGGTCGGAGCGGGCAGCGTGGAATTCACGCGCAACCTGCTCGGTGACTTCCTCTCGTATCCGGAGTTGCGCGACGCGGAGATCGCGCTGCACGACATCGACCCCGACCGTCTGGCGACCGCCGAGCGGATGGCGCGCTGGTCCGCCGAGGCGCTGGGCGCCCGGCCCCGGATCGAAGCGTCCCTCGATCGCCGCAGGGCTCTCCGCGCCGCGGACTTCGTCGTCAACACGATCCAGGTTGGCGGCGCGCCGGCGACCCGCCTCGACTTCGAGGTGCCCGCCCGCCACGGCCTCCAGTACACGATCAACGACACGATCAACGTGGGCGGCGTCTTCCGCGCGCTGCGGACGATCCCGGTCGTGCGCGACATCGTCCGCGACATCGAACACGTTGCTCCGAACGCTCGCTTCCTCAACTACACCAACCCGATGTCGATGCTCGTCTGGGCAGTCTCCGAAGGGACCGAGATCCCCACCGTGGGGCTGTGCCACTCCGTGTACTGGACGATCCGTGCCCTGTCGGAATACGTTGACGTGCCGTGGGAGGAGGTGGGGGCCCGGTCGGCCGGCGTCAATCACCTGGCGTTCGTCCTCGCAATTTCGCGCGGCGGCCAGGACCTGTATCCGGCGATCGAGGAAGCCGTTCAGGGCAACCGAATCCCCGACGACGACCTCGTGCGGGCCGAGCTCTACCGCCGCCTGGGCTTCTGGCCAACCGAGTCGTCGGAGCACCACGCCGAGTACAACCCGTGGTTCATCGGCAAGGGTGACGCGGTCGAGCGCCTGCACATCCCGATCGGCGAGTACCTGCGCCGGGTCGATCGCAACCTCGCCGAATACGAGGAAACCAAACGGCGACTCGACGCGGGCGAGCCGTTCGAGTTCGAGCGCAGCGGCGAGTACGCGGCAGTGATCGTGCACTCGCTCGTCACCGGGGAACCCTCGACGATCGTGGGCAACGTCATGAACGACGGCCTGATCGCGAACCTCGCCCCCGAGGCCAGCGTCGAGGTTCCGTGTCTAGTCGACGGCGCCGGGGTTCACCCTCAACAGGCCGGCTCCTTGCCTCCGCAGCTTGCCGCATACATCCACCCAGCGGTCGATGCCCAGGGACTCGCGGTACGGGCCGCACTGGACGAGAAGCGCGAAGGGGTTTATTACGCCGTCATGCAGGATCCGCTGGTGCAGGCCCGCCTCTCTCTCGACGAGACGTGGCGCCTCGTCGACGAGATGATCTCGGCCGAAGCGCAATGGCTGCCGGGATGGCTTGGCGGATCGGCCAGCGAGCACTCAACGAAGGGAGTCACGGCCCCAGCCTGATCACAGCGGACGGAGGAGCAGCATGTTTGCGACGTCAACGCGCACGCGGATCGCCGCGGTCGGCGCGATGGTCAGCCTTCTGGTCGGTGCCTGCGGGGGCGCCGCGAGCCCCAGCCCGAACCCGAGCGCAGCCGGTCCGTCCTCGGAAGCGAGCGCGAACGCCAGCGCCTCGCCCGCGGCTCCTTCGCCGACCGCTTACGGGGGGCCGGCCACCACGATCGAATACTCGATCTGGGGCGACCCGACCGAGCTCAAGAACCAGCAGGCGATCGTGAACTCCTTCCACGCGGCGGAGCCGAGGATCACGGTCAAGGTGACCGTGTCGGACTGGGAGCCGTACTGGGACAAGCTCCAGACCTTACTTGCGGGCGGCGCGGCGCCCGACGTCTTCGCGATGGACGGCCCACTGTTCCCCGACTACGCGGGCCGCGACGTCCTGCTCGACCTGTCCAGCTACATCCAGGCCGAGAGCTACCCGCTCTCCTCGCTCGCCGACCTGGCGGTGAAGGACTTCGCGACCTCGGACGGGCGGCAGATGGGGCTGCCACGCGACCTGAACGTGATCGCCCTCTTCTACAACAAGAAGATGTTCGACGCGGCGGGAATCCCCTACCCCGACGACTCGTGGGACTGGAACAAGCTCATCGAGGTCGGGAAGAAGCTGACGCTGGACAAGAACAAGGACGGCAAGACCGATCAATGGGGTCTCTACACCGAAACCACCGACATGGAGAACTACTGGTCGTCACTCGTTTGGCAGAACGGTGGTGACATCCTCGCGCCGGACGGGAAGACGACGGTCCTGGACAGCCCGGGGGCGACCGGCGGGCTGCAGTTCCTCCAGGACCTGATCTGGAAGCACAAGATCGTCCCCGATCCGGCCCTTTTCGCGGAGACGGGTGACGCGTTCGAGCAAGGCAAGGCCGCCATGGAGATCAACGGCTCGTGGCTGGTCGCGACGGACGAGGCGGCCGGCCTGAGCTTCGGCATCGCTCCCATTCCGGCGGGCCCGGCTGGAAGGGTGACGTCGATCAACCCGACCGGTGCAGTCGTCTACAAGGGCACCAAGTCGCCCGACGCGGCGTGGGTGTTCGTGAAGTACCTCGCCAGCCCGGCGGCGCAACAGAAGATCATGGCGCTCAAGGCATCGCTGCCGGTCAACAAGGAGGTCCTCGCGGGACCGTATTCGACATCCTTTGACGGCGCGAAGGTGCTGGCAGACGCGCTTGCCTACGCGCACATCAAGCCTTCGTTCAAGGGCTACAACGAGTTCACGACCGAGCTGCAGGCCGAGCTCGATGAACACGTCTTCAACGCGCCCGACGAGTCAGCCGCAGAAGCGGTCGCCAAGGTCAAGGACAAGCTGAACTCGATCCTCGCCAGCCAGTGACGGCCCGGGCCGCGCCCACGAGTTCCGGCCAGGCGCGCCGGCGGAGCCCGCTGGCCGCCGAATCGCGCTGGGCCTGGCTGTTCCTGGCCCCGACCCTGATCGGGCTCGCGATCCTGTCCGCGGGGCCGATCATCGCCGCCTTCGCGATCAGCCTGACGAAGTGGGACCTGCTCACAGCC
>VBFZ01000091.1 GCA_005880805.1 Chloroflexota bacterium
CGGCCCGCGCGCAAGCTTGGGGTGATCAGTCTTGAGTGAACAGCGCCAGGACATTCCCGACCCAACGGTGCTACACCTGCTTCAGCCGGACGAGCAGCTCTACCTCAAGACCCGAGCGATAGACGCCGTCCTCGCCGTCACCGACCGGCGACTACTGGTCGCTGACGATCAACGGGTGCTGCTCGACATCTCCTACGACAGGCTGCGGCGCGTCCAGTTCGACATCGAGCGGTCTCGTCCCGCGACCCTCGTCATCGTGCCCGAAAGCCCGTCCGACGAGCCACAACTCCTGGCCATCCCGCCTGAGGAGTACGAGCGAGCGGCGAGGGCGCTCGCTGTCATTGGCGAACGGCTCTCCGAGAGCTAGCCGTCACCCCGGCCTGGCCGATCCCACAACCGTCACCCTCCCGTGGGGCGCCCCTGGACGCCTTCAAGGGGAGCGGTTCCTGGAGTCCCCAATATCGCTGGCGGGCATACAACGCACGGATTCCGCGCAGTGCAGCCATCCGGGCAACCCGCTGCTCGCCAGATCTATCCCGGGCTGCGCTCACCGCGGGATGAAATCGCCTCCCGAAAGCACCGTCGGGTGGCTTCGGCCCGGGCGAACTGCGCGCTGTATCGCTGGCGGAGATATTGAGGACAAACTGGCCCGTCGACCGCCCCGTGGGCGGGGTAACGCCATGACGCACTAATTGGTCGGATTCGGGGTCCGGAGCGGTCGGGGCGCAGCCGAGATTCATCCGGACGCCTGCTCACGGCGGGATGAAATTGCCTCCTCGAGCCTGCGCGAGGAGCCCGCCTTGCCCCGCGGACGCGCGTTGTATCTCTGGGGCAGATATTGGGGAAAATCCGCGCCGCGACTGCTCAGAATGCCGCAGTAACCGTGCTCCCTTGACTTACCGTCGCGATGCGCGCACGGTGGTCCGAGCAGGGCTCGTCAGCGACCCGCTGACATAGCCGGGCTCCGTCCGGCCAACGTTCGGGCGACCTCTGTAACGGACTGTTTCAACAGATCCGGGAGGGACCGCCCATGCTGCCCCCCGACAGAAATCTTGCGACCACCCTGCTTGCCTCGAATGAGCTGCTCGGCGAGTCCGCAGAGGCACTCTTCAGTTCCGCCTTTGTCCAATCCATGGCGCATGACGTAATCGCGCAAGCGCGTTCGACTCGCAGGCGCGGACGCGAACGGAGCGCCGCACTCGCGCTCACGATCGATCGTTTGACGGCCATTCGGAGTGGCGACGGTCCGTTGCGAATCTGGCTCGAAGTCGACGGAAGCCCTCGCCCCAAGCCGGCGGCACGTTAGCGTCGGTAGCATGGCGCGGTGCGCGAGCTACAACCCGGGCTCTGGCACTGGCAGGCGCCGCACCCGGACTGGACGCCGGACGAGCGGTGGCCGCGGGAGGTGTCGTCGTACGCGATCGACGATGGCACTCGCCTGCTCCTGATCGACCCGCTCGCCGTGCCCGACGAGCTCCTCGACCTCGCGGGGCAACGCGAACCGGCCATCGTGCTCACCGCGCCCTGGCACGAACGCGACACGAGGAGCCTGGTGGAGCGCCTCGGCGCCCGGGTCTTCACGCCGCCACCCGACAGCGCGCAAGACTTCATCGACAAGTTCGGTATCACCGCCGAGCAGGCCGGCGATGGCAGCCCGGATCTCGCATGGCTGCGCAGCGGCAACGCCGAGGTCACCTGGCTCGCCGCGGGCGACCGGCTTCCGATCGGCATCGAGGCGTTCATCGGGCGGGAGCACAACGACCTCGAGCTCTGGATCGAGTCCCGGCGGGCGCTCGTCTTCGGCGACACGCTGGTGGACTTCGGCCGCGGCTTCGGGCTGAACGAGTGGCTGAAAGGCGACGTTCCGCATGCGGAGGTCGTCGCGCGGCTGCGGCCGCTCCTCGACCTCCCGATCGAGCTCGTCCTCCCGGCGCACGGAGCCCCGACCGACCGCACCGCCCTGGAACGCATCCTGTCCTGACATCAGCGGTTCGGGTTCCCACGGTTGGAAATCGACAGCATCGGCCGTCGGCCGTTGTGACAGCAAATCCTGCTGGCGGCGCAATTTCAGCCACAAGGCAGAGCTCAGGCCCCCTGGGCCCAAGGCGCTCAGGCTTGTCTCCGCGCTCAAGGGCCCGCCCTCGATCATGAAACCACCGACGAGACCGGTCGAAATCTAATAGCGACGACGTCTGGGCGTGCTGCTGTATCCCGTGGACCTGGGGGCCCGATCGTGCCCCTGTCATGGCGCCGTCATCGCAGCGTCACGTCCGCCTACTCATGCTATTTGCCTCCGCATTTGCTCTGGGAGGCCTCTCAATGCATCGATTTGTCGTCTCGGGGATGGTCGCCCTCGCGACCACCCTTCTCGCGGCGTGCGGCGGCGCAACAACGACTCCGTCAGTCGCGTCAGCACCCTCCTTGAGCGCGCCAAGCGTCGCGTCGAGTCCAGCGGCGTCCGGCCCGACGACCGTGGCGATGGGCACGTTCCACCGCGTCGACGCCGACGCGACCGGGACTGTCGCCCTCGAACACCTTGCCGACGGGAGCTTTGCCGTTGTGTTCGAGGACTTCAAGATCGCGGGCGCCGGTCACATCAATGTCATCCTGGTCTCGAATGCCGACGTCACGAAGACTTCCGACGTCGACCCGACGAAGATCGTCGATCTCGGCGGGCTCAAAGGAACGACCGGGATGCAGGACTACGCTGTGCCGGCCGAGATGGCGACTGGCGCCATGGGCTATCACGCGGTCGTGCTCTGGGATACCGCGATGAAGCATGCGATCGCGGCGGCACCGCTCACGAAGTAGCTATCCAAGCGACAAATGAACGATCCAATCGCCGGAGCGTCCCCGGTCGAGCTTGAGGTCGAGCCGCAGCTCCGCCGAGGCTTGGCGGATCGAGCGCGGGGTCGGCCGATCGTCATCGATTACTTCGCCAGCCGTCGTTGCGGTTTAACGGTTGGCGATCTGACGGTGAGGTTCGCGACTCGGCCGCTCGAGCGTCGGTACATCGATTTGGTACCGATCGACGGTGTCGAGGTGCTCGCCGAGGAGCACCTCGTCCAGCTCCTGTCGGACGGTGCGACATTACGGAAGCCCGGGCTGCCGTTGCGCGATCGCATGGGGATCTCGCTAACTCACCCGGAACGTTGGATCGAGTTCCTCGATCGCTGCCCGGCCCCGCGTCGCTGAGGCCAGGCCGTCCAGGCGACAACCGGCCCACAACGAATTGTGCGCGTGAATGCATCGGCTGGACACATTTTCTGTAACGTGGCTGAACCTTTCGGGGCGTTGGTACGCTCCGCCTCTGCCGGTGCGTGGAGTCAACAGTTCCTCCGGACCGCACCCTCGACAGGGCGTCTTCGAAGGAGTAAACGTAATCCTGGACGGAAGGCCGAGACGCGCGGTCCCTGCACTGGCCGCCATGACCGCGTCGAGCCACTGGCGAACCCGAGCCGTCTCGCACATGCCGGGGGAGGAGGGCTTCTTGGCTATGCGGAGATTTCTTGCTCTTGCTTCCCTGCTGGCGTTAGTGGGCGCCGTGATGGTTGGCTCCACGAGCGCTTCCTCGAGCCGAACGGTCCGCGTCACGGGTACCGAACAGTTCGTACCGAATGCGAAGATCATGGCGACGCTTAGGTTCGCCCCTGGCCCACTCACCGTGACCAGTGGCGTGACCGTGACCTGGGCGAGTGACACGCTCACTGAGCCGCACACGATCAGCGTCGTTGCCGCAGGCGATGTGCCGACCTCGATCGACCAGATCTTCAATTGCCCAGTGTGTAATGCGATCCTGGCTGCGCACTTTCCGAACGGCTTCAACAACCCGCCTGTTCCGGTGCTGAATGCGGGTGGCGCAGGCCTCGACGCGGTCGGTGATTCGTTGCTCCTGGCACCGGGGGGTTCGGTCAGCGACACGATCACGGCTGCCCCCGGCTCGAAGCTTCATTACCTGTGCGCGATTCATCCCTGGATGCAGGGGACCATCACGGTTCACTAGACGCAGCGCCTACAAACCCTGAGGCTGGATCGGCTGCACGACAGTAGGGCCGGCGGGCTTCCGCCGGCCTTCCTCCGTGCCTCCCAAACGCATCGGCAAGCTGGTCGCTTCGCCCGCTGCGCCTTCCCGGCATCCCGACTAGAGTCGTTGTTCACGCGCCGCCGGGTTGGGTGGGAGGCCAGGATGAACCGAGCGATCGTGCTTCGCATCGCCGCTTGCCTCGCGGCGATCGCCCTGCTGGCGCCGACCGCCGTGACCGCGAAATCGAGCGGCCCGGGGGTGACGCCCGTCGTGCTCTTCCCAGCCTGGCACTTCACGCGGCTGACTGTCCCCGTCAAGGATCAGACCGTCGATCCGAGCTGCCCGGCGTCAGGAACGTTCGAGGATCTCGTCTTCGGTAACCCGGGACCGGCGTTCTCGCAGCTGTGCCGCGACGAGCTGCTCACGCTTCGCTATGACGGCAAGACCCACAAGCCGATCCGCCTCCGCTTCCACGAGCAGCACGGCGTCAGCGTCAGGATCGCCGACTACGGCAAGACCGCCAGCGCGCCGTTCTACGAGGCGATGTACACGGCGCTCGAGGCCGCTGGCTATGTCAGGGACAAGGACATCCGCGTCGCCGGCTACGACGCGCGGCTCACGCCCGACATGGGCGGCTTCCTGCAGCGCTCCAAGCGCCTCATCGAGGACACCTATCTCGACAATGGCAAGCGGCCCGTCCACCTGGTCGGCCATTCCAACGGGCCGATTTACGTCCAGTACCTGCTGACCCACACGACCCAGGCCTGGAAGGACAAGTACATCCACGGCTTCACGCCCCTCGCAGGCAACTTCCCCGGTCAGGGACTGGGCTACGAGCTGATGTTCGTCGGCGTGCAGATTCCCGACCTGAGCTTCCCGGCGACGCCAGCGAATGCCATGGCCAACGCCCGGATGTTCCTGTCCCATCCCTCGTCGTTCATCACTGCCGCTGATCCGCGGATCTTCGGCGACAAGGAGATCGTCATCCACGACCAGTCCACGGACACGTTCTACACTCCCGAGGATTACCCGCAGCTATTCGAGGACGCGGGATTGTCGTGGGTGCTGCCGATCGCGAACCACTACATCGGCGGCGTCCCGTTTGCGGACCCGGCCCATTTCCCGGACGTCGACGTGTACGCCGAGAAGGGCTCGGGGCTCGAGACCCTCGTCGGCGTCGGGATCACCGATCTCTCGGTCGGCCAGGTGGTCGGTCCGACGACCGAGTTCTTCACACGTGACGGCGACTTCAACCAGGAGGACCTGACGAACGACTCGGTGGCGGTGTGGGCCGGAATGAACTGCTGGCACTTCAGCCTGACCGACAATCCCGGCGTCAACCACTTCGAGCTGCCAGGCAACGCGGGCGTGCTCGCCCGGCTCGTGGCCAACGCGAATGCACCGAGGTCCAACTGCGGCTAGCCCTTGGGAGCGGTCCGACATGTTTCGGCCCAGCCCAGTCGAGCCGCCCTTCCTGTAGCGCCGAAGTGCGTGCGGATTTCCGAGGCCAGCCACTTGGGATCTTCGACCGGTGCAAAGTGGCCGCCGCGGGGCGCGACGGTCCACCCTTCGATGTTGTAAAGCCGGTCCAGCCAGCTGCGTGGCGGGACCGGCTCGGCGGCCGTTTGATGCGGGAACAGGCAGAACGCCGTTGGGACTGCAATCCTGTCCGCCGCGTTCAGCTCCGAGGGAGACCACCGATTGTCGAAGTAATCGCGCAGCGACGTCGTGATGCTGGAGCTCACCAATAGACCATCAGGAGGGTCAGCGGGCCAGCGGGTCTTGCGGATTCGTCTGCGCAGATCGCGAAGCGTGGCCTCTGGGACCCGGATTTCGAACGGGACCG
>VBFZ01000092.1:0-548 GCA_005880805.1 Chloroflexota bacterium
CGAGCGCCGGCGGCCCGACAGGCCTGGCGCCGCTGCAGCCAGAATGCTTCCGTTCGGGCGTCCCAATGCTGGGACCGTCACCGAGGAGGAGGGCTCGGACGCCCTGATCGCCGCCAGCAGCGACACCGCCCAACCGGCGATTGCTCACCTGCTTGCCGGCGATCGCGTCGTGCTCAATGCGATGGTGCAGGAGCTGGCCGGAGAGGATCCCGCCGAGCGAAAACGCTGGCAGGCCGGTCTCACCGACCTCATCGACGGGATCATCGCGGGGGCGATCGAGACCTCAACGCTGGACTTCCCAACCGACCATTCGTTCTGGGGCGCCTTCAGCCGCGACCAGTGCCGCGACATCGCGCGAGCGATGGCGTCGCTCGGCTATCGGTATGACGGGCTGGGCGGGTACGCGGACGAGCGCGTGCCGAGCCAGCGCGACCTCACGCTCGCGACCGGGTATGCAGGCCTCGATCCGATGCGTATCCGCCACTGGCCGTCGGAGGCCGAGATGCCCGAGCTGTTCCGGGAGGTCAGCGTCTCCGCATTCGAGTACC
>VBFZ01000092.1:559-8443 GCA_005880805.1 Chloroflexota bacterium
CTGCTGGGAGCTGCCGGCGGCCTGACGCTTGGCGAGCTGGTTTCCGTGCTCGGCCGGCGAGCCGACGCGCTGACCGACCTGTGGAATTCCTGGGGCCGCATCCGCCCGCTCCTGTTAGAGCCTGTGTAAACCTCGGGCCGATGGCGTCGGGGCGCCTCCGCCCCGGACCTCGGTGCGCGAACGGCTAATCGCCCTCTGAGGATGCCTACTCGCCGGTTTGGGGGCCCTCGTGCTCGGGGTCTTGGTCGATAACGACCAGGCGCAGGGCTTCGGCCGCGGCAACACCCATCTTTCGGCCGTCTTCGGTCCCCCACTCCCGGATGCGCTCCTCGAGTTTCTCCGGCTCGTGGATCTGGCTGACATGCGCACGGAGCGCGTCGATCTTCCGGCCAAGGCTGGCCGACACATCGATCCAGCAATTGGGTCGCTCGGTCCAGAACAGGTAGAGCCGCCGGACACGGTGCGCGGCCAGTCCTGAACGCGCGAGCCACGGAAACGCCATCGGGTTGCGGGCCGCCGGATAGACGGCGTCGACGGCAGCCATCCCAGCGGTCCGGTGGTCAATGTGATTCACCCCTCCGTCCGACCAGAACACCATCTCCGGGTCGTGGGTGAGCACGGCGTCCGGCCGGAACGTACGGATCTCGCGGACCAGCTGCTCGCGCAAGGGCAACTCGTTGGCAAGAGCACCGTCCGGCTGATGGAGGAACGTGACCCCCTCGTAGCCGACGATCTCGGCCGCCCGGCGCTGTTCGTCCTCTCGTACCACCGCGAGCGCGAGCGGATCGGCCTCCGGATCCTCCCCGCCCGCATCGCCGCTTGTGCAGCACACGAGCCAGCCTGAGGATCCCGAGTCGATCCAGCGGGCCGCCGTGGCCGCCGGTCCGAAATCGGCATCGTCGGGGTGGGCGACGATGACCATGAACCGCTCGGGACGCCATCCGTGATGCGCGATCTCGGCCGCCGCCACGTCGCTGGCGGTCTCCACCGGTGCGGACGCGTCCATCCCCGTCCCGCCCTCGCTCACCGGGGACGTCCCTGCGCCGGGATCGGAATGTGTCGGTTGCTCAGGCCGGGTATGCGGACCGCGCCGCCTCGAGCGTCGCAAGGACGTCGGCGGCGTGGCCGTCCGCCTTGACCTTCGGCCAGACGTGCGCGATCCGGCCGGTGGGATCGACGAGGAAGGTCGAACGCTGGATGCCCATGTACTCGCGGCCGTAGTTGTTCTTCAGCCGCCAGGCCCCGTACCGATTGGAGACGGAGTGATCCTCGTCGGACAGGAGGGTGAACGGGAGGTTGAACTTCGAGCGGAACGCCGCGTGACTGGCGGCGCCGTCCGGGCTGATCCCCCACACTTCCGCACCCCGGTCGTTGATCTCTTCGTGGGCGTCACGGAACTGGCAGGCCTCGGTCGTGCAGCCGGGCGTGTCGTCCTCGGGATAGAAGTAGAGGACCACCCACCGCCCGCGCTCGTCGGCCAGTCGATGGATGGTTCCGCGCTCGTCCGGCAGCGCCACGTCCGGCGCCTGATCGCCGGCCGCGGGAACCGGAGGTTGGGCGACCTCGGCAGAACGTTCGGTCATGTTCAGAGCGTAGCAGGGGACTCGATGACGAGCAGGCGCCCGCGCTCGAGCCTGATCGATGCGACCGGATTTGACCGCACGTTCGACAGGCCACGCACGCGGCCGACGAGGAGCGGTTCGCCGCGCAGCGGGTAGGCGAGACCGGCGGTCGTGATTCCGTCGGCCCCTTCCCCGAACGGCAGCGTTGCCGCGCCATCCGCTCGCATCAGACGTACCCGGGTGCGTTCGTCGAGCATGCGGACGTCGAGCCCTCCAAGCTCGGGCATCGCGAGCAGCGCGATGTTGGCGAGCGTGTGATCGAGGCGCGGACCCCCGAACGCGCCAAGGATGGTAATCCGCGAAGGCGTTCGGTCGAGGCACGCGAGGATCCCAAGCTCGGTATCCGACTCGTCCTTCTCGGCCGGCGACAGCCGGATCTCGATCCCGGAGTCGCGGACCCGGGCGATCCCGGCGTCCCCCAGCGAATCGCCATCGCCGACGACGAGGTCGACGCGCAGCCCGAGGGCCTCGGCTCCGATCGCGCCAGCGTCGGCGGCAACCACGAACCCAAGGTCGTCGGACCACCCTGGCCATGCCCCGTCGAGGGCTGTGCGGTCCGGCGTTTCGCCGTCGCCCACGACGGCGCAGTGCGGCACTCAGGCGGCCGTGCTGCCGGCGAGCAGCCCGTCGACCCATTCGGGGACGGACGCGGCCACCTCCAGTGCGCCCGCCGCTCGAAGCGCCTCCGGCTCGCCGAGCGAAGAGGCCACTCCGACTGCCCCGGCACCCACGGTCCGAGCCATTCTCATGTCGTCCGGCGCGTCGCCCACGTAGGTTGCCTCGTCCGGTCGGTCTCCCAGGCCAAGCTGGCCCAGCGCGTGACGGAGCGGTCGTGGATCCGGCTTGTGGACCGGCAGGTCGTCCCCGAACACGCGGACGCTCAACAGGTCCGCGAGTCCCAGGCGATCGATCTGCGCGCTGACGACCGCGCGGTCGCCTGCGGTCACGAGCCCGAGCGCGAATCCGGCCTGCGCGAGCCGGCGCAGTGCGCGATCGACGCCGGCAAACAGGATTGCCCCGGCGCCCTGGTCGTAGGTGGTCATCCACAGCTCGTTGGCCTCGTCTAGGCGCTCCGCGTCGATGCCCAGACGGCGGTACATCTCGCGCCAGTCGGGCGCGTAGTGGAGTCGGTAAAGGTCCACGTCGAACGGGACGCCGAACGCGCGCATCACGGCGGCATTGGCTTCGTACAGCGAGTCGAGCGTGTCGACGAGGGTGCCGTCCCAGTCGAACAGGATGGCCTTCACTGGGGCGATCGTACCCCCGGGCCTGCTCGGCGGGTCATCCCGCGGACGGCCGTGACCCGGTTCGGCGGCCGCCGGAACTGTCGAGGCCCGATGCTAGACTCCGGCCGTGCCTGCCCCTTCCGAGCACCCCGCGATCGATCGCGTTCGCGCGGCTGCGGCTCGCAAGGGAGTCGAGCTCGACATCCACGTCTTCGACGAGTCGACCCACACGGCCGAGGACGCCGCCTCGGCGGTCGGGGCGCAGCCGGGTCAGATCGTGAAGTCGCTGGTCTTCGTTCGACCCGGGACGAGCGGGCTGGAGCCGATCATCTGCCTCGTCTCGGGCCCCAACCGAGTCGACGTCGCGCTCCTGGCGGCGGTGCTGGGCGAGCCCGACGTTCGTCGCGCGACGGCCCGCGAGGCGCACGAGTTGACCGGCTACAGCATCGGCGGCATTCCGCCGTTCGGGCACCCTTCGTCGGTGCGCGTCGTCATGGACCCGGATCTGGGACGCTTCGAAGTCGTGTGGGCTGCCGCTGGAACCGCAACGGCCGTTTTCCCTGCGCCGCCAGCGACGCTGCGCTTGTTGGCAAATGCGACCGTCGCTCCCATCGCTGCGGACCTGGCTCCAGACTCGCGGGCCGCGCGTGAGGTCCAGGGAGGCCGCCACGAGCGCAGAGGCGTCGATCCGACGGCCACGCAGAGCGCAGGCGCCTGACGGAAGGCGCCAGGCAGACCCCCTGCCGGCGCGCGCCGTAGGGACGATGACCGGCCAGGCGCACGACGCCGTCGTTCAATACCCGGGTGGGCTTCGCGTCCGTTTCCGATGGGCCGGCAGCGGCCAGGAGGGGAGCGTGTTTGCCCTCTCCGAGGTCGGTGGGAACCTGACCGACCTCGGCGAGATCGTCTCTGCGGCGCCCGCCGGTCTATGCCGTGCCGAGGTGCGGGTCGAGACGCCCGCCGGTGCCTGGACCGCCCGCCTCGCGTCACCGATCTTCGACGAGCCGGCCGCCCTGGCATGGGACACGCCCGGACTCCTCGTCGTCACCTATGGGTTCGTGACATACGGGTTCGAGAGCCGCACCGGCCAGCTGCGCTGGCACCATCGCTCCGGCAGCCCCATCGTTGCCCTGCTCGGGTCTGCGCGGCTGGAACACGTCATCGTCCAGGCCGAGATCGAGACGTTTGCGATCGACGCCGCGGGCGAGGTCGTCTGGCGGGTCGCGCACTCCGATGTCGTTGCGGAGGCCGGCCTCGTCGGCGGACAGCTCGCACTGACCAGTTACGGGGGGCAAGTCATCGCTCTCGACGCGCGGAGTGGCCGACCAGCCAGCTGACGCCCTCGCACGGGGAGCGGCGCGCTGGGGAGTGGCTGTGGACAAATCGGGGCCCTCGCGGAAACTCGTGGACAAGGGGCATTGACTGACCGAAGCGGCGCCCACTAACGTTGTTCTCAGCCCGGAGGGGCCGAGCGAACGCTAACGGCGGAGATCACATCAACGCCCACGCTTCGTGGAGGTTCCTTCGGGCCCTTTCATGTCCTGGGCACGGCACCGACGGACCCGCGGGCGCAGCGGACGCCCGGGCTATGATCGGTCGGTGATCCCTTCCACCCTGATCCTCATCGGTGCCTGCTCGATTGCCGCCGGGATGCTGGTCCTCCGCTCCTTCGGGGCCGGATATCGCGTCGGGCGGCTCCTCTCCGCCACCCCGGAGGCCACGCTCGACCAGGCGCTCGAGCAGGCGCGGAGCGGCCGTGACCGCCGCGTGCGGGTGCGCGGCCGGATCGATGCGGCGGACGAGTTCGAGGACGAGTTCCATCGGCCGCTGGTGTGGCGGCGGCAGCTGCTTGCGATGCAGACCGGCGGGGGGTGGCAGAACCTTGACGCGCAAGTCGAGGCGGTCGATTTCGAGCTGCGCGAAGGACTTACGTCGATCGGCGTCGCAGTCGGCGATCTCGGTGACGGCGTGGTCGTGATCCCGCGGGAGTCGACGGGAACCGCCGCGGAGCTCCCGGACCGTGTACCTCCGGGAACGCCGCCGGACACCCCGCTCCGCCTCCGGATCGATCAGGTCTCATCGGTCGAGCACGCGATCGCGGTCGGCGTGCCTCGCCTGCATGATGATGGCTCCATCCGGCTGGAGGCCGACGGCCGCCGGCCCCTCGTCCTGACGACCCTCGAGGTCCCCGAGGCCATGCGCATCCTGGCCGGGGGCGATCGGTTTCGCTCGTGGACCGCGTCTTCGCTCCTGGTGGGCGGGCTGCTCGTGGCCGCCATCGGATTCGCGTGGACTGTCGCTCTCAACCTCGGGAACGGCGTCCGCTGACGGAACCCGTGCGGGCCGTCGCGACAACCCTGCTTGCCCTTGCCTTGCTGCTGATCCCCGTGTCCCTCGGGTCGCTCGGCCTCGATCGCGCTCTGCCGGTCGGAGCCGCGACTGCCCTCGCGGCCTCGCCATCGCCGAGCCCCGCCTCGGGTGACACGCGCAGCCCAGGTGAAGGACCGGGCCTCGTCGGGCGGCCGGGCGAGGCGATCCTCGGAGTGCTCGTCCTGGCGCTCGTGTCTGCCGTGCTGACCCTCGCCTGGGTTCGCGTCACAGCCAACCGGTCGAACCGCTGATGCGCACGTTGGCCGGGCGATGACGCGCCGGCGTCCATCAGGGGCCACCCTTCTGCTTCTGGGCGGCCTCGTCGTGGCGGTGGTGGGCGTCGCGAGTGTGGCGTGGGCATCGGGTTGGGCGCCGGCATTCACCGGCCTGGGATCGGCCGGCGTTCCGTCGACCCCAGGGAGCGCGGGCGGCCCCAGCCCCTCCGCGGCGCTTGTATCTGCCTCGCCGCTGGCGTCGCCAAGCCCGCTCGCGCCGAGTCCCTCTCCGAGCGCGGCGTCGCCGAGTCCAGGCGTTCCATCGGCACCAACCTCGGCTGCGGGCTTCCGCCCGAGCCAGACGGTCGTGCCCATGGGCTTCCCGCTCCGCGCAACTGCGAAGTACCGCTACGGCGATGGGTTCCGGGCGCCGCGCGTCGGTCGCCCCTACTGGTACAACCAGATCCGCGGAGTGACCAGCGGCGGTCGACTGCTGCGGGGGCACGACGGCCAGGACCTCCAGGTCAAGGTCGGAACACCGGTCCTGGCGACCTTTGACGGCGTGATCGTCGATCCAGCCACGATCTGGCGGCCGTGGCAGCCGGCCATCTACGGGACGGTCGCGGTCGTCCAGAGCACCGAGCCGACCAGCCTGGGATACCGATCGATCTCCGCACATCTCTCACGACTGGCGGTTGCGATCGGGGACGTCGTCCATCGCGGCGAGGTGATCGGCTGGACGGGCCAGACGGGAAACGCCGCGGGCACGGTGCCGCACTTGCATTTCGAGCTGCGCGCCCCGTTCATGATCCTGTTCCACTACGCGGGCATCGCCCGCCGCCTCGACGTGTTCGACCCACGGCCTTCGCTGCTCGCCTCCGACCCGAACCGCTGAGGCGCCCCCGCTCCGGCAATCTCAACGCTCGACCGCGGCAGCGTCCCCACGTCGCATGGCTGCCGCCGAATGGCCGGCCGGGACTTTCGTCCTATTGGAAAGAAGTGTGAGCTTGCCTAGGCTCGCGGCTGTCGACCTCACATTTCCTCCAGCATGTTGTGACCACCGTTCTGCCGATCCGCCCCATCGACGCGACGCTTTCGGTGACGAAGGCGGCTCGCTTGCTGGGCGTGCACCCGAACACGATCCGCGCCTGGAGCGACCAGGGCCGCCTGCGCTACTACCGGATCAATCCACGGGGCGACCGGCGCTATCGCCTGGGTGATCTGCAGCGCTTCCTCGAAGTGGCCGCGAGCGGTGCGCAGTCTGCGGAACCGCCCGCGCTCGTCGCTCTTCCCGCCGGCTCGGCGGCAACCCTCCAGAGCGGCAGGGCGCAACGCGGCAAGATCGCCGACTTCCAGGCAGCGGCGAGGCGGCGCGGCACCTATGGCCGGACGACGGCAACCGGAGGGTCGCTCGAAGGGCCCGGCGGCCTCCTGGAGGATGAGCGGCATCGCCTCGACCTCCGGATCCTCGCCCAACTCGCCGACGCGGCCACCCACCAGCGCGACCTGGATGCAGCACTCGAGTTCGCCGCAGGGCTCCTGCGGGAGGCGTACGGCTACGCCCTCATCGCCGTGCTCGAAGTCCGTGATGAGCTCGTCGTTCCGCGCGCCGTGTCGTCGATCAGCCCGAACCTGCGCCTGTCAGACCTGCCGGCGACGTACGGCATCGTCGGCCTCGCGCTGAGCGAACGCGTCGGGATCCGGTCCGATGCGCTACCCGGGATCGTGCGGACGCCGGCGATCGTGTCCGGCGGGGGCGCCGAGCTTGCCGTCCCGATCGAAGGCCACGGCGGTCCCTGGGGAGCGCTGTTCGCCGTGGCCGAACGCCCGGCGAGCCTCACCGCGCATGACCTCGAGCTGCTGAGCGTGGCCGCGCGTCAGCTGGCGGGCCTGGTGGAGCGATCGCGACTGCTCGACGAGACCAGCCAGCAGCTGCACCGCCTCGAGGCACTCCGGCGCGTGGCCGAGGACATCGGCAGCAAACTCGATCTCGACGAGATCCTGAGCGGGCTCGTCGACCACGCCATGGTCCTGTTCGGCGCGGACCGAGCCGCGGTCTTCCTGCGACAACCCGATGGACAGGTCACCGCCGGTGTCGTGCGCGGCCTGTCGCCCGAGTTCCTTGCGGCGGTCAGGGACTTTCCCACCCCCTCCCTGCCCGCGATCGCGGTCGCGACCCGCCGTCCGCTGTACGCCACGAACTACCGCGACGACCCGCGTGGCTCCGCCCTTCGCGCGGCGGTCGTGCAGGAGGGGTTCGACACGATCTGCACCGCGCCGTTGTTCGACGGCGGTGACTTGCTCGGCCTCCTGAACATCTATCACGACCGGCCGCACGAGTGGACCGACGACGAGCTCGACACGTTAAGCGCCCTCGCAACACAGGCGGGCGTCGCGATCAAGACGGCCCAGAATTACGCGCAGATGGCGACCTGGGCCGCGCAGCTCCAG
>VBFZ01000092.1:8462-10459 GCA_005880805.1 Chloroflexota bacterium
TCAACCGGCTGACCAGCGTGCGCGACATCGGTCTCGCGATCGCCTCCGAGCTACGGGAGCTGATCGACAACCACAACGTCCGCGTGTACCGGCTGTCCGACGACGACCTCGTTCCAGTCGCCATGCAGGGCCAGGTCGGGGAATACGTCGACGAGACGCCGGAACAGCTGCGCGTCAAGCTCGGCCAGGGCATCACGGGTTGGGTCGCCCAGCACAAGATCGCCCAAAACCTGCCCGATGCCGCCAACGATCCGCGCGCGAGCACGATCCCCGGCACGGAAGAGGATCTGGCCGAATCGATGCTACTCGCGCCCATGCTGTTCGAGGACCAGGTTCTGGGCGTGCTCGTGCTCGCGAAGCTCGGCCTCAACCAGTTCACCGACGACGACCTTCGCCTGCTCACGATCTACGCGAGCTTCGCAGCCCAGGCGATGGCCAACGCCGACGCGACCGAGCGCCTGAGCCAGAAGTCCGCCGCACTCGAGCGGCAGCTCCGCGGCCAGTCGGAGCTGCTGGAGGTCACCGAGTCGATCCTCCGGAGCGCCTCGGCGACCTGGTCCGCTACGACAACATCGCGATCGAGGTCGTCGATCGGAGCGGCATCCTCCAACCGCAGATGGCGCGCGGTCTCCACGCGACCGAGTACCTGCAGCCGTGGGAACCGGGCGAGACCGGGCTCGCGACGTGGGTGGTCGAGCACAACGAGCCGCAGCTCGTCGTCGACCAGCTTTCCGATCCGAGGGTCAACCAGTTCCGTGGCACCGCGCCGGAGGACGGAAGCCTGATCTGCGTTCCGCTACGCGGCCGTGACGGCGCAACAGGCGTGTTGACGCTGGAGCGGTTCGGCGTCGACAACCGCTTCGACGAGGCCGAGTTCGAGTTGGTCAAGCTGTTCGCGGCGCAGGTGTCGATCGCACTGCAGAACGCGGAGGCACACAACGCGGTCGAGATCCGCGCCAGGACCGACGACCTGACCGGCCTCCTGAACCACGGCACGTTCGAGAAGTGGCTGGAACGAAGCGTGGCCTCGCACGAGACATTCAGCCTGATCATGCTCGACCTGGACGACTTCAAGGCCGCGAACGACGCCCTCGGCCATCAGGCAGGCGACCGCCTCCTGTCCCAGATCGCCTCGGCGATCGTGGCCGTGGCACGCGACTCCGATCAGGCGTTCCGCTACGGCGGCGACGAGTTCACGCTCATCCTCGCGGGCACCGACGCGCCGGGCGCACTGCAGGTTGCCGAGCGGGTTCGAGCCGCGATCCACGAGGTCGGCGGGCCCGGCTCGAGGTGGGCGAGCGACGGGCTGCGGGTGACCGCGTCATTCGGGCTGGCAACCTGCCCAACCGACGGCCAGGGCGCGGCGCAGGTGCTGCTGGCCGCCGACCGCGCCTGTTTCGTCGCAAAGCGGACGGGGCGGGATCGCATCGCGACGGCCGCCGAAGGCCTCGCACTCGCCGCGGAGTTGTCGCTCCAGGAGCCCACGCCCGTCGATCCGCCGAGCGTTCCCCTCGCCTGACGACCGCCGCTCCGCCTCGTCACCGACGACCCGGTCGACCCGTCCAAGGCGTCCGATGACGAACCGCGTCCTCCGCCGCGTCGCGCTGCCCTGGCTGGGCCTCGCCCTCTGCCTGTCGGCCTGCTCCCCCGCCACCTCGTCGCCCTCCGGCCCGCTGACCGGTGCGACCTCGAGCCAATCGCCGAGCGGCGGCCTTCCGAGCTTCATTCCGCTCAGCCCGGCGCCCTCGCCAACGTTCATGGCCTACGTCGTGAAGACGGGCGACTCGCTCGAAGGAATCGCACGCCGCTTCTCGACGACCGGCCGGAGCATTGCCTACTGGAACCGGACGACTTACCCGACCCTCGATCCGGAGTCACCGAAGTACGAGCCGAACCGCATCGAGATCGGCTGGACGCTGCGGCTGCTGCCTGGTCAGACGGTCGACCCTTCCGACCTGCCCGATCCCGGCGCGGCACCCTCGTCCCTGCCGAGCCCG
>VBFZ01000093.1:0-5926 GCA_005880805.1 Chloroflexota bacterium
GAACGAACTTGGCATCCGGTTTGTGGAGTTCCGTTCCGCCTGGGACACGAACGTGCTCGACCTGGAGGACGACCAGCTCGCCGCGATCAGGCAGAAGCTCGCGACCCACGGGCTCCGGGTGTCCGCCGTCGGGTCACCGATCGGAAAGGTCGGCATCCACGACGACTTCGACGCTCATCTGGTCCGCTTCGACCGAGCGCTGTGGGTTGCCGAGCAGCTCGAGACGCGTTACATCAGGCTGTTCTCGTTCTTCCTCCCGGAAGGCGACGATCCCGCCGCGCACCGCACCGAGGTGCTGCGCCGACTGGGCGCGCTCGCCGCCCGGTCGAAGGGTCACGACGTCGTGCTGTGTCATGAGAACGAGAAGCACATCTATGGCGACATCCCCGCCCGATGTCTCGACCTCGTCGAGTCGGTCGGCTCGGAGCGTCTGCGCCTGGTCTGGGACGCGGCCAACTTCGTGCAGTGCGGCGTCCGCCCGTTCACGGACGGGTACGCGCTGCTGCGGCCGCATCTCGAGTATGTTCAGATCAAGGACGCCCTGTTCGATACAGGCGAGGTCGTCCCAGCGGGCGACGGTGACGGGGAGATCGACCGAACCAACCGGGCCCTGGAGGCGGACGGCTTCGACGGGTTCTTCTCGATGGAGCCGCACCTCGCACAAGCCGGTGCGTCGGGGGGCTTCTCCGGGCCCGAGCTCTTCGCGAAGGCAACCGGAGCGTTCACCGCGCTCCTGGAGGCCGCCGGAATCTCGTACGACTGACCCGCGAACGACAGCGACCGAGGAGGCATAAACACGCGGTTAGCGGTTATCGGGTGTGGCGTGATCGGGCGCCTGCACGCGCAGACGATCCGGGCACTGGCACCGCGCGCCGAGCTCGCTGTCGTCGTCGACAGGCTCGCCGAGCGCGCGACGGCGCTCGGCAGTGAGTTCGGGGTCGATGCCGAGACCGACCTGGCGGCGGTCTTCACGCGCGCCGACATCGACGCCGTAACGATCTGTATACCCAGCGGCGGCCATGCCGATGCGGCAGTGCCCGCCCTGGAGCACGGCAAGCACGTGATCATCGAGAAGCCGATCGACGTCACCCTCGCGGCCGCACGTCGAATCCGGGACGCCGAGGCAGCCAGTGCCGCCACCGTGATGGTTGTCAGCCAGCACCGTTACGAGAGGGCGTCCCAGGTGGTCCACGCCGCGGCGCGCGGAGGCAGGTTCGGGCGGATCACTTCGGGCTCGGCGCACATGCCATGGTGGCGGAGCCAGGCGTACTACGACTCCGCCGGCTGGCGCGGCACGCGGGCGCTGGACGGTGGCGGGGCCGTAATGAACCAGGGACACCACTTTGTCGACCTGCTCGTGTGGTTCCTGGGCGAACCCGTCGAGGTGTTTGCCTGGACCGATCGCCTGGTGCACGAGCGCATCGAGGTCGAGGACGTCGCTGGGGCGACGATCCGCTTCGCGGACGGTACGCTCGGTGTCGTTCAGGCGACCACCGCGGCGTACCCGGGGCTGGGTACCACGGTCGGGGTGTATGGCGATCGGGGTTCGGCGGTGATCGAAGACGACCGACTGGTCTACTTCCATGCGGCCAAACGGGACGACCCTCCAGCCTACGACTATGGTGCGCCGGGAGATGTCAACCAGGCGACCGAAGTCTTGCCGGGGGTGCGGGACGCGCAGGGCGCGCCTGCAATCGCCGGGTTGGCCGCGACGTCGCACACGGCGCAATTCATCGATTTCCTCGACGCAGTGGAGGAGGGTCGGCCGCCCTTGGTGACGACCGAGGAGGCCATCCGAACCCTCGCGGTCATATGCGCGATGTACGAGTCTGCTCGGACGAGTGCGCCCGTACGACTGGACGACCTGTGATCAAGCCGTCGCTCGGAAAACGGACTCGATGGGTTCAATCTCCAACGACTGTCCAATTGGCGACGCACAACAGGACCCACCCGACAGGAGCCAGCTGATGATCACGAGCGAAAGGACGACCGAGGCCAGGGGCAGCGGCGCCTATGCCGACGTCAACGGGATCAATCTCTATTACGAGACCTACGGCACCGGGCGGCCGCTGATCATGCTGCACGGCGGGCTCGGGTCGGGTGAGACGTTCGCGCCGATCATCCCGATCCTCACCGGCGCCGATCACCAGGTCATCGCCCCCGATCTTCAGGGGCATGGCAGGACGGCCGACATCGACCGCCCGATCGACGTCCGCCTCATGGCCGACGACATCGGGGCGCTCATCAAGCACCTCAAGCTCGAGAAGCCCGACCTGCTCGGCTACTCGCTGGGTGGCGGCGTGGCGTTCTTCACAGCGGTCAAGTACCCGGAGCTCGTAAACAGGCTCGTCATGGTCTCGGCCAACATCCGGCGTGACGCGATCCCGGCGGAGATGCTCGCCCAGCAGGGCCAGGTGAGCGCAGCAGCGGCCGAGTCCCTGAAGGACACGCCGATCTACGAGGTCTACCGCCGAGTGGCGCCGCGACCAGAAGACTTCCCCCGCCTGCTCGACAAGATAGGCGAGTCGATGGCCAGGGATTTCGACTTCAGCGACGAGGTCCGCGGCTTGCGGGTACCCACGATGATCGTCTGCGCCGATGCCGACATGGCGCCGCCTAGCCACTACGTTGACGTCTTCAAGCTCCTCGATGGCGGGCTGCGCGACGGCGGCTGGATGGGTGAGGGTCGACCGAAGGGCGGCCACGCGCTGGCTGTCCTCCCGGGCCTGACCCACTACAACCTCGGCGAGTCGCCCCTGCTCGCGCAGGTCGCTCTGGCCTTCATCGACGGCCCATCGACGTAACCCCGGCGTCCGCCCTTGGATCACCAGCACGACCAACACCAGCCGGCGCCCGACCGCGTCGCCCACGACCATGGGATGACGATGCCCGGAACCGGCCGAGACCACGCCGCCGGCCACGATCGGCACGCCGGTCATTCCGTTGCGATGTTCCGCGACAAGTTCTGGCTGAGCCTTGCCCTGACCGTTCCGGTCGTCCTCCTCAGCCGCGATATTCGGGACTGGTTCGGCTACACCGTGCCGACCTTCCTGGCATCCGAGTACCTGCCGGCAATCATTGGCACGGTCGTCTTTCTCTACGGCGGCCTCGTGTTCATTCGAGGGGCTCAGGGCGAGTTGCGCGACCGACGGCCGGGCATGATGACCCTGATCTCGCTCGCGATCATCGTCGCGTTTGTCACGAGCTGGGCAGGAACCCTCGGGTTGTTCGAGGTCGAGATCTGGTGGGAGCTCGCGACGCTGATCACGATCATGTTGCTGGGCCATTGGCTCGAGATGCGCTCGATTGCTCACGCGAGGGGGGCACTCACCGCCCTCGCCGAGCTGCTCCCCGACAGCGCCGAGCGTGTCACCGACGGAGGATCCGAGTCGGTGCCGTTGTCGGCGCTGCGCGTCGACGACGTCGTGCTCGTGCGGCCCGGCGGTCGCGTGGCGGCTGACGGGGTCGTGGTCGAGGGCGAGGCCGATGCCGACGAGTCGATGATCACCGGTGAGTCCAAGCCGATCCCCAAAGAGCCCGGCGACAAGGTCGTAGCAGGCACGATCGCGGCCGGGGGCACCCTTCGTGTGCGCGTGTCGGCAGTTGGTGAAGAGACAGCGCTGGCGGGGATCATGCAGCTGGTCGAACAGGCTCAGGCCTCCGCGTCGAGGGCGCAGGCACTCGCCGACCGCGCGGCCGCCATCCTCTTTTACGTTGCCCTGGCTGCCGGCGCTGTCACGCTGGTCTTCTGGTGGCTCAATGGCGACCCGGAGGGCGCCCTCGTCCGCACGGCGACGGTTCTCGTCATCGCGTGCCCGCACGCGCTCGGCCTGGCGATCCCGCTCGTGATCGCGATCTCGACGTCGATCGGTGCCCGGAACGGCCTCCTTGTCAAGGATCGTCTCGCGCTGGAGCGCGCTCGCGATGTAAAGGTCGTGATCTTCGACAAGACCGGCACGCTCACAAAGGGCCAGCCGGCCGTCGCGGCCGTGGCCAGCGCGAAAATCGACGATCTCGAAGTCCTGCGCCTGGCCGCCGCAGTCGAAGCCGACTCCGAGCACCCGCTCGCCCGGGCGATCGTCGCCGAGGCTCGGCGCCGGGGGATCGAGCCGCCCCGGGCCGTCGACTTCGAAAGCCTGGCAGGTCGCGCAGCCCGGGGACGCGTGAATGGTCTCGAGGTCGCCGTGGGAGGGCCTCGGCTGCTGGCCGACCTCGGGCTCGACTCGATCGCCGAGTCTGATGGTTGGGCTCGTGAGGGACGGACCGTTCTCCACGTGGTCGCCGATGGCAGCGTGCTGGGCGCGCTCGCCCTGGAGGACGAGATCCGTCCCGAGTCCTATGAGGCGGTCAGGGATCTGCACGACCTCGGCCTCCGGGTGGCGATGATCACCGGCGACAGCCAGGCGGTCGCCGATTCGGTCGCGCGGCGCCTCGGGATCGACGAGGTCGCGGCCCAGGTGCTGCCGGCCGAGAAAGCAGCCGCGGTCCGGCGTTTCCAGGATGGGAATCGGAAGGTTGCATTCGTCGGCGACGGGGTCAACGACGCGCCGGCACTGGCGACTGCCGACGTGGGCATGGCGATCGGAGCCGGGACGGACGTCGCGGTCGAGTCCGCGGGGATTGTCCTCGTGCGAAGTGATCCGCGTGACGTAGTCGCCGCGATCGAGCTGTCGCACGCGACCTATCGCAAGATGATCCAGAACCTCGTCTGGGCGACCGGTTACAACCTGGTCGCCATCCCCGTCGCGGCGGGCGTGCTCGTTCCGTGGGGGATCGACCTACCGATGGCAGTAGGTGCTATCGCCATGAGCGCGTCCACGATCCTCGTGGCTGCGAATGCCCAGGTGCTTCGGGGCTTGCGGCTTCGCCCTTCGCCGATCGTCGTGGCTCAGCCAGGCACCGCGGCTGCCTGACAGCCTGGCGCAGCATCTGTACCTCGTGGGTCGCCGCGATGCTCATTCCGCCACCTCTAGCTGGAGCTAGCGCTCGGGGCCGAGGACTTCGGTCACGGCGTCCGCAGCATCGCGAAGCTGGTCGACATCGTGTTCCGAATAGGGGTCACCACTGACGCGAGGCCCCAGGCGGATGCGTGCAACTGTGCCCCGTCGGTCGTTGATCGTTGCCGTAACGCGGGAATCACCATCCCAGGAGCCGATCGTGTGCGCGGAAAAGGAGCCATCCTGGCCGCGCAGTTCAGCGGCCCCTCCAGTCGCGTCGAATGTGGCGACGCTTTCCGACAGCAGCCGCATCAGCAGGCGCTGCGAGTCTGAAATCCCCGCGAACTGCCGGACCTCCGTCGCAAACGAGCCCAGGCCGGTCAGCCCTTTGGCGGCACGCTTGAAACGACGGTCCACGAAGCGTTGGGCTAGTTCGCGCAAAGGGCTGAACACGCCCACCAGAATCAGTGTCGTGATGACGATCGCGGCGTCGGACCGCTGACCCGTGACGGCGACGAAGGTGCCCTGGATCGTGCCCACCAAGGCAGCCGTCAGGCCAGCCAGGAACCCGCTGACGATGACGTACACCAGTGTCCGGTTCAGGATCACGTCGATGTTGTAGAGCTGGTAGCGGGTCATCGCGATCCCGACGGCGACCGGGATCGCCAGGAGGGTCAGGAGCTGAACAACCTGGAGTGGCGCGACGATCGGTAAGGCATTTACCAGAAGGTTTGTCGCCGCCGCCAGGCCCCCAGCGGCGGCGACCCATTTGAGCTGCTGGCGCTCGACAGATCCAGCTCGGCGCAGACGGGCCAAGAGTGCTGCGCCGCAGGCCGCCAGCGCCAGCGGTCCGCCATAGCGCGCGACGCCGTAGATCTGGACCTTTAGGAGCGCTGTCTCGGCGTCGAAGAACGGATTGGCGCTCCCGGCCATGGCCGGGAGGGGGGCAAGCGCAGCGATTGCTATACCAAGCGCGTTGGTAGCGACGA
>VBFZ01000093.1:6032-8865 GCA_005880805.1 Chloroflexota bacterium
CTCCGCGCTTTCTGGCTGACCAGTCCCCCGAAGCGACGCGATGACAAACTCCTGGGTCACGGCGATGAGGCCGAACCCGAGGCCGGTTGCGAGCATGAGCCAGCCCACACCGTTTCGGGGGTATCGCATCGCAATCCGGGCCCCGATCGTCGCCCACGCCAACGCGAAGAGTGCGACCGATCCGCGCAGATAACCAGCCTCGGGGGCTGGCGTAGAGAGACTCGCAATTACGATCACGACGGCGGCGATCGCGAGGAGCGTGGCGACCGCCCAAAGAGTCCGCGCAAGCCGGCGGGCTAGGGCCGATGGGGCCGACTCGGCCCGGTAAGGGGAGATCTCGATCGAGCTACTTGCGCTCATCGCCTAACTGTAGGAGGCCCTGACCGGGCGACGCGCGGCGGCTTGACTTGGGATCCATTTGGCGTGATGCAGGCGAGCAATGGAAGGGCTGTAATCGCTGCCGTGGCAGTCGCGACACTTACGGTGGCGCCGGTGTTCGCAGGCAAGGGCGTGCGCTGCGAATCGAGACTGCGAGCATGAGTTATGGAGTTGGCTGGCGAGGAAGGATTCGAACCTTCAATCCCCTGATCCAGAATCAGGTGCCTTACCGTTTGGCCACTCGCCAGCGAATGGGCAGGACCGAGTCTAGCGCTCCTCTCGGCGGCACCTGCCAGATCGCCCCGACTTTCTCCAACCCCTTGACAAGCCGGCCTGGCGCAGTATTATGCCTTTAGGTTAATTAACCGTGTAGCGAAATGAAGCAGCAGACGCCGCGTAACGACCCACTCAGCACGACCTTTGCAGCCCTGGCCGATCCGACCCGTCGGGCCATTCTCGCCCGACTGGCACGCGGAGAAGCGACGGTCACCGAGCTCGCTGCGCCCTTCGACATGAGCCTGCCGGGCATTTCGAAGCACCTCCGGGTGCTGCAGCGGGCCGGGCTCATCGAACAGGGTCGGCAGGCGCAGTGGCGGCCGTGCCGCCTCCAGCCGGAGCCGCTTCGGAGCGTCGCGGACTGGGTCGGCCAATACCGCCGGCACTGGGAGGAGAGCTTCGAGCGGATGGACACCTACCTGCGGGAGCTGCAGGAGGCTCAGCAGCCAGCGAAGGATCAGGAGCCAGAAAATAGTCGGGAACAACGGAAAGGAGACGGAGATGGCAACGACGCGCGTTGACCGAGGGAGCACCGAGACGACGGCTGCCTACACCGAAGGGCAGGACCTCGTCATGGAGCGCGTGTTCGACGCTCCGCGCGACCTGGTCTGGAAGGTTCTGACCGATCGCGACGCGATCACCCGCTGGTGGGGGCCGCACGGCTACACCACCACGGTCGAGGAGATGGACGTCCGGCCCGGTGGTCGCTGGCGGTTCATCCAGCACACGACTGCCGGTGAAGACGTGCCCTTCAAGGGCGAGTACCTCGAGGTCGAGCCGCCCGCTCGAATGGTCCAGACGTTCATCTTCGACGTCGAGCCGTTCAACAAGGAGGCGGCCATCACAACCCTGACGCTCGAGGACCTCGGCGGGCGGACGAGGATGGTCTCGCGGGATCGCTTCCCGTCGATCGAAAGCCTGGAGGGCGCGCTGTCCACGGGCATGGTCGGTGGCGCGCTCGAGACCTGGGATCGCCTGGCGACCGAGCTCGCGTCACGCTGATCGCGCACATCATCGGCGCGGGGTTCGCTCGGCGGATCCCGCGCCTCCGCTTGTCTCCGGCACGAACCGCGACGTAACAGATTCGACAGGCAGAGGCGGCCACACTCCCGGTCAATCGCCTGCGACCAGAGGAGTCTCGACCTGATGCTCGAGCGAACGAAAGCCCCCACTCGCGGTCACGCACCGTCGCTGCCGACCTTCGAGGGCCGGCCACTGGCCAACCCGGACGAGCCGATCTTCGACCAGGGCCTCGCCTTCGACCTCGAGACCGTCATCGATCGCCGGCGGATGCTCAAGCTCCTCGCGTATTCCGGCATCAGTGCCGGGCTCGTCGCGCTCGTTGGCTGCGGGACGAGCCAGGCTTCGCCGGGCGGAGGTGTCTCGAGCTCTTCGTCCGCGACCTCGGGCGCCTCGACAAGCGGCGCAGCCGCCAGCGCCACGAGCTGCGACACGATCCCCGAGGAGACGGCCGGTCCGTTCCCCGGCGACGGCTCGAACGGCCCCGACGTCCTCACCCAGAGCGGAGTTGTCCGGAAGGACATCCGCTCGAGCTTCGGGAACTCGTCGACCGTCGCGGCCGGTGTCCCGCTCACGATCAGGCTTGCCGTCCAGGACGCTTCGAACGGCTGCAAGGCGATGGCCGGCGCGGCCGTCTACGTCTGGCACTGCGACCGCGAGGGCAGGTACTCCCTCTACTCGCAGGGCGTCACCAACGAGAACTACCTGCGCGGCGTCCAGGAGGCCGGGAGCGACGGCGTTATCACCTTCACGAGCGTGTTCCCGGCCTGCTACCAGGGGCGCTGGCCGCACATCCACTTCGAGGTGTACCCGAGCCTTGCCAGGGCGACCACCCCCGCCAACCGCATTGCGACGTCGCAGATCGCACTGCCCAAGGACATCTGCGATCAGGTTTACGCGACCGAGGGCTACGGCCAGAGTGTCGCGAACCTGAGCCGAGTCAGCCTGCAGTCCGACAACGTCTTCGGTGACGACGGCGGCGTCGATGAACTCGGGACGATGACTGGCAGCGTCCAGCAGGGGCTCACCGTCGACCTGGCGGTGCCGGTCAAGTCGGCCTGACCGGCATACCATCATCCCAATGGGGATGGAACGTGCCGGAGGAGACGTGACGGGCGAGAACGAAACC
Source organism: Chloroflexota bacterium (assembly GCA_005880805.1). Classification (GTDB taxonomy): domain Bacteria; phylum Chloroflexota; class Limnocylindria; order Limnocylindrales; family CSP1-4; genus CF-16. The sequence continues at coordinate 8,836 of VBFZ01000093.1, forward strand.
GCGGTCGATCCGGTCTGCGGCATGGTCGTC
>VBFZ01000094.1:0-775 GCA_005880805.1 Chloroflexota bacterium
GCCATCGGCCTGCCGACGTTCGAGGCCTACCTTGCGGATGCCAGGGCCGCGTTCGAGGCCCTTGCGAAGCCTCCGTCGAACGGCGCCGTTCGACCGAAGCCTCTGATTCTGAAGAACGAACCCACGCTGCCCAAAGCCCTGCAGATGGCCCGGGCCTTCCTCGTGGCCGACCCGATGCTGAAGGAGAGCTGGGAGGTGCACCGGGAGGGCATGTTCGGGGCACCGGAGGTCACCTCGCGATTCCCGGCCGGCATCCTCCTCGAGATCCTCGCCGAGCACGGCCTCAACGTCGGCGAGGGCGTCGACGACTTCCTGGGATTCACGGCCAGCAACCGCTTCCGCTACTACGACCATCCGTGGGCCGATCCCGACACGGACACGATCGGCGTCTTCCTGCGGCTTCGGCATTTCGCGACCGACCCCGATCGGGGCGCAGACGCTCTGGAAGAGGTGCTGAGCTGCCTGGACGAAACGGTTCGTGCAAACGGCACGGTGCCGGTCTGGCTCAGGGATTGCAGGGGATGGGAATCGGAGCGACCGACCGTGCTCGCGCTGGGCGAGCACTGCTCCACGGTCGTCGCGCACCTGGTCCTCGGCCTCGCCATGGCAACAGAAGAAGTCGCGAAGCGTTATCGAAACATCGCTGAACTCGGCGCCACCCAGGTGTACGAACGGATATCCGAGGTGGGCCTCCGCGCGAACGTGAACTACCCACCGAACTTCGCACTCGCCGTCTTCTACCGGCTCCTGGCCGGCGAGACCTCATCGATCCCAG
>VBFZ01000094.1:828-1304 GCA_005880805.1 Chloroflexota bacterium
CCGCTGGCCGGCGAGACCTCATCGATCCCAGTTGGGGGACCGTCATCCTGAAGGGGCAGTCCTTCGACGGCGGCTGGAGCGCCGAGCCGTTCGCCGCCGCCCCGAACCGCGGCAGCTCCATGACCTGGTACCAGTCACGGACGCTGACCACCGCGCTCTGCTACGACGGGCTCGCGCCGTCCGTGCGTGCACCGTGGACCCCTGCCCACTCACTCGTGCATGCTTGAGAAAACGGAGTCGGATGGACGGGTGACGCTCGAGGCCCGGGGGCGTATCGAAACCTTCGCGAGCTACGTCCCGCAGGCTGTCCTGTGGGACCTGGCGGCGTCTGACCACGCCCACGACCAACCGCATGCTGAGCGCTTTCCGGCGGCACTCCTCGTCATCGATATCACCGGCTTCACCGGGCTGACCGCTGCAGCCCTCCGAGGAGGGCCGGCCGGGACCGAACGATTCTCCCGCTCGGTCAACGCGTA
>VBFZ01000094.1:1398-7516 GCA_005880805.1 Chloroflexota bacterium
GCCGCCCATCGAGCGGCACGATGCGCGCTGGCCATCGCCAGCGAGCTGGGTGACCTGGAGGTCGAAGGCGACGTCCGTCTGTCAGTCAAGGTCGGCATCTGCGCCGGCGAGGTCGCGGCAACCCATGTCGGCGGGCTCGACGGACGCTGGCTGTTCCTCCTCGCGGGTGATGCCGTCGGCCAGCTGTCCGAGGTCGAGCGCGAGATGCAGTCCGGCCTCGTCGTCGCCTCACCACAGGCCTGGTCGCTGCTCTCGAGCCGGTTCGTCGGTCAGGCCCTCCGAAGAGGCCACATGCGGATCACCACATCCCAGCAGGACGCTGAGCTGCGTCCGATGGAGTGGGTCGACCTCCCGGCAGAACAGCAGGACAAGGTCCGCGCCTACATCCCACCGGTCTCACTTGCCCGCCTCGACGCCGGCCAGGCGGATTGGCTCGCCGAGCTCCGCCGGACGACCGCGGTGTTCGTCAACGTCCGCGGCGTCGCCAACGACACACCCGATGCGATCCAGCTCCTTCACCAGGTCACGGTGGCGGCCCAGCGTGTCTTCGGCCGGTACGACGGCTGGCTGAAGGAGCTCACGATGGACGAGAAGGGGACGACCCTCGTCGGCGCCTTCGGCGTTCCGCCCTTCAGCCACGAGGACGACCCGGGGCGGGCGATCAACGCCGCGCTCGAGGTCCAGTCGGAGATCCGTGAGCTCGGGTTGCGCGCGGGCGTCGGGGTCGCCACCGGGCCGGCCTTCTGCGGCCCCTTCGGGAATGCCAAGCGCCGCGACTTCGCCATCCTCGGCCAAAACATGAACCTCGCCGCGCGACTCATGCAGGCCGCCGACGATGACGGGGTACTCGTCGACGGCGACACCCATGCCGGTTCAGCGGATCGCCAGACGCTCGAGCGCCAGACGTTCGAACGGCTGGCTGCCTTCGTGCTCAAAGGTCTGACGACGCCCATCGACGTCTACCGCGTTCGGGGCACGCCCGCGCCGGACCACCCTACGCGCCTGGTCGACCGCATCAACGAGCAGGCGATCGCGTCAATGACCCTGGACGAGGTCAAGGACGGCAATGGCGCCCTGGTTGTCCTCGAGGGTGAGCCGGGGATCGGCAAGTCGAAGCTCATAGGCGAGTGGATCCGGCGCGCCCGAGCGGAGGGTGTCGAGACGATCACCAGCGCGGCCGCCGCGATCGAAAGCGGTACGCCCTACCACGCATGGCGGTCGGTCTTCGAGCGGATCTTCCGGCTCGATGCGGTCGTCGATCACGCCTCCCGCCGGGCCGTCACCCTGGCTGCGCTCGGTTCCGACAAGGAGATCCTGGATCTCGCCCCGCTGCTGGACCCAATCCTCTCTCTCGACTTTCCGGACAACGAGGTGACCGGCCAGCTCGACGCCGAGGTCCGGGCCGACAACACCCGCGACCTGCTCATCCGCGTGCTGCGCGACGCCGCCGAATCAGGCCCCCACATGATCGTGTTGGAGGACGTCCACTGGCTCGACTCGGCGTCCTGGCTGCTGCTCCTCCGGGCTCGCCGCGAGATCCCGGGACTGCTGCTTGTCGTAACCACGAGACCGATCGGCGACGCCTCGGATCCCCTGGCCGCCCTCCGCGAGGACGCACGAACGCTCCGCCTCCAGCCGCTGTCGCGCGACGACGCGATCGCCCTCACCTGCGAGCGCACCGGCGCGAGCCGTATCGCAGACGCGGTCGCGGCGGTGGTCGAGGATCGTGCCGAGGGCAATCCGCTCTTCATCGAGCAACTCACGTACGCCCTTCGTGACGGAGGAAGGATCGTCGTCGAGAACGGCCTTCTCCGGGTGACGGGTACGGAAACCCTGGCCGGTCCGATGATCCCCGACACCATTCAGCGCGTGATCACGACCCGCCTCGACCAGCTTCCGCCGGCGGAAGCGTTGACGCTCAAGGTCGCGAGCGTCGTTGGCCAGAAGTTCGCACTGCGCACGCTGGCCGACGTCTATCCGTTGGAGATCGAGACGCCCGCGCTGGTGGGCCACCTCGAGACGCTGACGCGCCTTGATCTCGTCGCGCCCACGCCGCTCGCGCCCGAGCCCACCTGGGAGTTCCGGCACGTCATCACGCAGGAAGTCGCCTACAACCTGATGCTCTCGACGCAGTCCCGGGAGCTGCACCGCGCCCTCGCCGAGTGGTACGAGCGCACCTACGCGGCTGACCTGTCGCCGTTCCACGCCTTCCTCGCCCACCACTGGCGCAAGGCGGGTAACCCGGCCAGGGCGGTCGACCACCTGGAGCTTGCCGGCGCGCAGGCCCTCAGGACGTTCGCCAACGAGGAGGCCATTGGCTTCCTGGAGGACGCGCTGAAGCTCGCAGCGGACGAGCGGATCGCGATCGACCCCGCCCGACAGGGCCGCTGGCGGCTGGAGCTCGGTGAGGCATACGTCCACATGTCGAGGTACCGCGAGGGCCGCGACCACCTCGAGGCCGGCCTCCGCCACCTCAAGCGCCCGGCCCCCGGCAGCAACTTCCAGCAGGCCGCCTCACTTGTCGGCGAGCTCCTTCGCCAGGTCGCGCACCGCCTTGGCCTGCGGCGGGGAAAGAGGGCCCTGGACGAACAGCAGCGGGCAGTCCTCATCGCCACCTTCCGCGCCTACGAGCGGCTCGCTGAAGCCTCCTACTACAGCCGCGAGACCCTGCTGCCCCTCTACTGCGTGATCCGGATCCTCAACGAGGCCGAGTCTTCCGGCATCCCGGCCGAGATCGCGCGCGGCTACGCGGGTACCGGTGCGCTGTTCGGCGTCGTGCCGCTGCCGCGGGTCGCCGAGTGGTACTTGCACCGCGCCCTCGAGCGGCTCAAGGAGGTCGACGACCTCACCACCCACGAGATCGTCAACGTGGTCGTGGGCTTCTACTACATCGGTGCCGGGATGTGGGAGCCGGCGCGCGAGCAGTTCCGCACCGTCCGCGGGACCGCCCGCCGGATGGGCGATCGGCGCCGCCTCGACGACGCGGTCAGCAACCTCATGGAGCTGGAGTACCTGCAAGGCGGGTTCCGCGGGGCGGCCGAACTGGCCGACGAGGTCGTGGCCAGCGCGCGGTCGCGGAACGACCATCGGTTCGAGGCTGAGGGACTGGCCGGCAAGGCCTATAGCGCGTGGCAGCTGGGCGATAGTGTCGAGGCCTCCGGCAGCCTGGCCTCCCTTCGCAAGCTCCTGGCCGACGAGCCCGACATGATCGACGAGCTGAAGATCCAGGCCGCCGGCTTGCAGGCGTTCATCCAGCTGGGCCGGGGCGAGGGCGGACAAGCCCTCGCCGGCGCCGAGGAAGCCCTGCGCCTGACGGCCGGCCAGCGACCCACCTACTTCGGGACGTTCCTCGGCTACGTCGGGCCGGCGGAGGCGCTCCTGGGGCTGTGGGAGACGGGTCGCGAGCCACGCGATGGCCGGGCCCAGGCGGCCGAAGCGCTGAAGCGGATGGAGGCCTTCGCGAAGGTCTTTCCGGTGGGTCGGCCTCGGGCGGCGCTGCTCAGGGGACGGCACCAGTGGCTGGTCGGCCGGAAGGCCGACGCCTTCCGGTCCTGGCGTGCCGGCCTGGCGAAGGCGAAAGAGCTGTCGATGTCGTACGAGGAAGGGCTCGCGCACTACGAGCTCGCGCGCCATCTCGAGCCCGGCGACGAGGCGCGGGCATCTCACCTTGACGCTGCGCGGGAGATCTTCGGTCGCCTGGATGTGCCGCGGGCGATGGCGGCGGTCGCGGCGGTGGCAGCGGCCGTCAGCGGCGTTCCGACCCCCTGATCGAGTGCCAATGAAGGGAGAGGCACTCTACCCAGCCGACTTGAGCGCGCTGATCACGCGCGCATACGCTCGCATGCGTCGACATCTGCGCGCCGGCGCGCCGACGCTCGCGGGCCACGCCGAAGCCTGGATGCGCTCGCTGGCCTCCGACGGGGCCGAACCATCGACCTACTTCACCCACCCGAAGGCCTTCCCGATGCTCCTCCTGCCGTGGTGGCTGGAGGAGTCGATCGCGGGCGCGCACGACCTGGCGTTCCACGGCGACGTCGTCTACTCGACGCTCAACGGCTACTACTTCGTCCGGATGATCGACGACCTCATGGACCGCGAGCGCGAGCCAGGTTCGGAGGTTCTCCCGGCGCTCATCGCCTTCCACACGGAATTCCAGCGGGCATATCACCGCTGGTTCCCGGCGAACCACCCGTTCTGGGAGTCGTTCGTGGCGGCCTCACTGGCGGCCGCCGAGACGGCCTCGAAGGACGCCGGCCTCACGGAGATCGATCGGGCGCAGTTCGTCGCGACGAGCGCGCGGAAGACTGCCGGCGCCCGCATCCCGATCGCTGCCGTTTGTCATCGCTCCCAGCGGCCCGATCTGCTCGGCCCGTGGTTCGCGCTGGTCGACCTCCTGGGCCGCTGGCACCAGCTGCTGAACGATATCGAAGGCTGGAGCCGCGATCTCGACCACGAGCGCCAGACCTGGTTCCTGTCCGAGGGCGCCCGCCGAAAGGACCCGGAGGCGTCGATTTCCGAGTGGGTCGTCGCCGACGGCCTCGCGTGGGGCTTCGGTGAGCTCGATCGGTGGATGCGCGAGCTGCTGGACGCTGCTGGCGAACTTGATTGCCCGCCTCTACTCGCCTATCTCGAATTACGGCAAGACGAGTTCGTAAACATGCGTGAACGCCTGATGCCCGGCCTGGCCGCGCTCAAGGACCTCGCAGCCGCCCTGCGCTAAGGCGCCCCGGCAGGCCCAGGCCATTCACGCGCTGTATGCTCGGCATCCGCGCCGCTGGGGTGGAGGAGCCGTGCGATGAGAAGGTTGTTGTGCCTGTCGGCTGCGCTGGCGCTGTCCGCCGCGCTCGCCGGGCCAGTGGCTGCCGCCAAACCCGCGAATCAGGCGTGTCTGGGACAGAGCGTGAGCGCCGCCGCTGCCCAGGGAGCTGCCTACGGCCAGCTCGTGGCGACCACCGCCCAAGCCAACCAAGGGGTCGGCGCGATCGTCCAGGCGATCCAGGCCGGTCAGCTACCGGACGAGGTCTTCCCGAACACTTGCAACCCCTAACCGCAAACAGCCGGTCGAGTCCTGAGGCCTCGGGACCCGGCATCGGTTCGGGGGGTCGTCCCGGTCACTTCCAGTCGATGGCCACGACCTCGAGCGGCTCGTTCAGGCCCTTGAGCTCCAGCGACCGCGTCGGGGCTGCCGCGAAGCGCGTTCCCTCCACCGTTTCGCGCGAGGCGATGATCTCGCCGCCCTCGGCGGCGCCGGCAATGCGCGCCGCCTCGTGGACACCCTTGCCGTGGTAGTTCTGGCCGACCTGCTGCGCGTTGGCGAGATGAATCCCGATCCGGACTTGCGGCGCGAAACCTGAGGTCCGGCGATGGTCCGCCAGCATCCGCTGGATGGCCACCGCGCAGCCGATCGCGTCGTCGGGCGTATCGAACCCAACGAAGAACCCGTCGCCGGTCGTGACGACCTCCTGGCCGCTGTGCGCCGCGAACTGGGCCCGGAGCGTCTCATCGTGCCACTCGAGCAAGGTCTGCCAGGCTTCGTCACCAAGTGCGACGGCGAGGGTGGTCGAACCCACGATATCGGTGAACATGAACGTCTTCTCGACCCTCCGCACGGTGGTCACCTGACCTCTCAGAGCCCAGGGCAGCAGGTCGCCGACCTCCTCGAGCGCGATCGCCTGGGTTGGGCAGACCATCACCGCTTCGCGGAGCACCTCCTCCTCGACGCTGTCCTCGTCCAGCACGGTCGCCTTGAGATGCTCGCCGCGGAGCCAGTCGAAGACGGTCGGTGCCAGCGCCACGCAATTCCCGGCGCCGATGCAGCGCGGACGGTCGACGACGACGCGGACCGTCATGGGGCGCACCCGGCCCTCACGGCACGGCCTCCTCGCGTAGCGCCAGCGCGGTCGCCTCGGACCTCGAGCTCACGCCGAGCCGCGCATACATCTCAACCAGCGCCCGGTCGGCGGCTTGGTCGCTCAGCCCGAGCGCGGTCGCGATCTCCCGGTTCGTCCGCCCGTCCGTCAGGAACCGAAGCAGCTCTTGCTCTTGCGCGGTCAGCGCCGCTAAGTGCGACCCGGGGAGCCCCGGGGCCACCTCGAAGTCGCCCGCCAACTCGGCTAGC
>VBFZ01000095.1:0-6105 GCA_005880805.1 Chloroflexota bacterium
GACCGAGGTCATCGCCTGCCCGACGGTCCGCGAGCCTGACGGGTTGGCGCTCTCCTCGCGCAACGTCCACCTCGTGCCCGCGGACCGGGCTGCGGCGCCCGTCCTCTATCGCGCGCTGATGGCGGCCAGGGCGCGTTGGGAAGCTGGCGAGCGCTCCGGCGACCTCCTGCGGGGCACCGTTTCCGAGGTCCTCGCGGTCGAGCCCCACGCCGACGTCGAGTACGTGTCCGTGGCGGACGGCCGGACGCTGGAGGAGCTCGATCTTGTTGAGGGCCCAGCGCTCCTGTCGCTGGCGGTCCGCTTCGGATCGACGCGCCTGATCGACAACGAGCCGCTGCCCTGACCTCGGCGCCGGTCAGCCACGGCGAGCGGGCTCGGCGGCAACCTCGAGGATTCGGTCGATGTCGAGGTGCTCCGCGACGAGCGCCTTGATCGTTTCGATTTTCTCGAGATCGGCGGGGTGCGTCTTGACCAGCAGGTCATGGACCTCGGACGCGACCGAGTAGGTGTCCTCCGGAACGAGGGCCGCGAAGAGATCCGCGCGCCGGATTTCGGCCAGGACAGCCGGACTGGGACGGTAGCCGCCGGTCAGCACGAGGCCGAGCGCTACGCCGCGACCGTCATCGGCCCGGTGGGCGTCGGTCAGCGTGAGGATCGCGTCTTCCCGGTCGCCCGGCACGATCACGAGTGTCCCGGGGCCAATCCGCTGCAGCATGTGGCCGGGCTCCATGGCCCCGACCGCGACGTTGTCAATGACCCGATCCAGGTCCGGCCCGTCGTGGATCGGTTCGCCGTGGACGCCCTCGAGGATCATGCCCAGGGTCGGGTTGGAGAGGATCGGGCGGTACGGCAGCACGCCGAGCAATGGGACGCCGTGCCTCGCCAGGCCCCGCTCGAGCGTTCGCGCGATGTCGGGCTGGGCATCGATCTGGACCTTGTTGACGATCGCACCGGCGACCTGCACGCCATGGGCGGCAAACAGCGCGACGTTCAGCACGATCTCGTCGATCGGCCGGCCGACGCCACCCTCCGACACGATGATCGCCGGCGTGCCGAGCATCGCGGCGACGGTCGCGTTCGACAGGCCGATGACCGCTCCGACGCCGGCGTGGCCGGTCCCCTCCACGAGCACGATCTGGCGGCCGTCGGTTACCCGCTCGTAGGCGGCCCTGACCTTCGCCCCGAGGTCCTCCACGACCTCGCCGGCGATGTAGGCCTTCGTGAACCCGCGCGGGATATGCACGGGGCTCATGAGCGACAGCCCGTCGGGCAGGTCGAATACGCTCTTCATGAGCACTGCGTCCTCGTCCGCCGGGACGCCATCCTCGATCACGGTGCGCTGGCCGACGGGCTTCATGAATCCCGTGGACAGGCCGCGCGACAGGAAGCCGTCGAGGAACCCGAGCGCGGCGGTCGTCTTCCCCCGGTTCTGCCCGGTCGCCGCCAGGTAGAGGTGGCGCAAACTTAACTGCGGGCGGTCGTCTTCCGCTCGACCAGCTGGACCGCGTCCCGCAGCCTGGACATCGTCTCGGCGTCGACCGCGTCAGGCTCCAGGTACGGCCCGAGGCGCTCCATGATGTCGACAACCAGGCCCATGAACACACTCGCGTCGGCAACGAAGAACTGCGGCTCGTTGTTGTAGCGCACGAGCGTCAGGCGGCCCTGCAGGACACGGCGCTCCTCGACGTGCGCGACCTGCGTCGCGAAGTTGTGGCCCTGGATCCCGTCGGGGTTGTTCAGGAAGTTCAGGGCGTTGTCGATTGCCAGGCCGAACCTGGCCCGCCAAGCGACGAGGCGCTCATGGACCTCGGGCGGAATCCGGACTTCGGCCACCTCGTCGAATACCTCTGGGGCCACGGTGAGCAGCCCGACCAGCGTGGTCCCTGCGCGTGGCCCGAGCATGACCTGCAGGCTCCGCTCGAGGGTGAAGACCTCGGAGTCGAAGCGGGGGCTCGTGATCACGTCCGTCAGGAGGTCCTCGACGTTGTCGAGCACGCCCGGCTCGCCCATCGCGTTGGCGAGGTGGAGGATCTCCTCCTTGAACAGGAATTTCTCTTCGTGATCGAGCATGCGGCGGATGGTAGCAGCCGGATTCCGCGCGGCCGCGGCCTGGAAGTCGGTGGTCATTCCAACCGGCGTTGATCGCCTGCAACAGTGATGGACGGGCGATCAGTCCCTCGCGATCCCACGTTCAGTCACGGGTGGACTCTTAAGCGGAGTCCGGGGCGCGATCCGGGCCGCCGAAGAGGCAGGAGGCTGCTGCCCGAACGTGGATCTCCGCCAACAGGGACAGCTCCGGGCGTGCGGTTCGGCTTTTCAGTCCACCGATGACTGGGTGTGGGGACGTGCCCGAACGCAGCGGACTAGCAGTCCTCGCGCGAATATTCGGCTGGTCGACCGTCGCGCAAGCGCGACTTACGGCGCGACTCACACAGACTACGGATAGAGCCCGCGCATGGAAGTCGCGTTGGCGACCCGCTCGACCGCGAGGAGGTAGGCGGCCGTGCGCATGTCGCACTGCTCGCGCTTCGAGATCGCAAACGTCTCGTCGAACGAGCGGACCATGATGTCCTTGAGCTTGGCGTTGACGATCGACTCGCTCCAGTGGTCGCGGTTGAGGTCCTGGACCCACTCGAAGTAGCTGACCGTGACGCCCCCGGCGTTGCACAGGATGTCGGGGATCATGAAGACGCCGCGCCGGTAGAGCTCCTCGTCCGCGTCCGGCGTCGTGGGCCCGTTCGCCGCTTCGGCGATCACCCGTGCGTGGATCCGGCCCGCGTTGCGCGCCGTGATCTGGTTCTCGAGTGCCGCCGGGATCAGGACGTCGCACTCGACTTCGAGCACCTGCGTGTTGGTGATGTCCGTGGCGCCGGGGAAGCCCTGGACGGTGGCGTGTTCCTTTTTCCAGGCAATCACGCGATCGATATCCAGCCCATTGGCATTCAGGATGCCGCCCGTTGAGTCGGAGACGGCGACGACGGTCGCCCCTTCCTCACGCATCAGCTTGGCCGCGATCGAGCCGGCATTGCCGAAGCCCTGGATCGCGACGGTCGCGCGCCTCAGCTCGATCCCCAGGTGATCGGCGGCTTCGACGACGCAGTACACGGTGCCCCGCGCCGTCGCCTCGTTGCGGCCTTCGGATCCGCCGAGGCTGATGGGCTTGCCCGTCACGACGCCCGGGACCGTGTAGCCCTGGTGCATCGAGTAGGTGTCCATCATCCAGGCCATGACCTGGGCGTTGGTGTTGACGTCCGGCGCGGGAATGTCGCGCTCGGGACCGATGAGCACCTCGATCTCGGTGGTGAAGCGGCGCGTGAGCGCCTCGACCTCCTTGGCCGACAGCTTCTTGGGGTCGACGACCACGCCTCCCTTGCCGCCGCCATACGGGATGGCGACCACGGCGCACTTCCAGGTCATCCACATCGCGAGGGCCTTGACCTCGTCGAGAGTGACGTCCTGGTGATACCGAATGCCACCCTTGGCCGGCCCACGACCGAGGTTGTGCTGCACGCGGTAGCCGGTGAAGACCTGCACCGACCCGTCGTCCATCTTGACCGGGAAATGAACCGTGAGCTCGCGGCGGGGCTCGCGCAGCACGCGCCGGAGGCCGGGGTCGAGGCTCAGCCTGTCGGCGGCAAGGTCGAACTGCCGTTGGGCGACCTCCCAGGGGTTGATCGCCGCAGCGACGTGCTCGGTCGTCATGGAGTTGAGATCCTCCGCGGCGGGCTCGCCGATGTGGGCGACCCGCGTTCTGGGCCGTCTCCCGGACGACCCCACGGCGCTCTGCGCCAGCCCGGTGATCGCAGGTGGGCGGCGCGTCGCGGCAACGAAAGGTGAGCCGAGTATAGCCCTCACCCGCGCGCGATCAGTCGATCAGGAGTCCTATCCCCGGTGTCATCGGGCGTACAGGACGACGCCCCCGAGACAGCCCGGTCCGAGGTGCGGACCGACCGACGGACCGACCGGGTTGACGGTCACCCGTCCGGCGTCCACACCGCCCGGAACCCGGCCGACCACCTCATCCTTGAAGGCCTGGACCTCCTCGGGCGTCGATGTCGTGTAGAGGATCGCGAGGCGCTCGACGGGACGTTGGGTCAGCAGCTCGAGCACGCGCTCGCGCGCCTTCGAACGGGTCCGCACGCGATCCGCGGTATCGACCGCGCCGTCCTTGATCGTGATGATCGGCTTGACCGACAGGAAGCCGCCGATCGCCGCCTGAGTCCCGCTGATGCGGCCGCCCTTCCTGAGGTATTCGAGCGTGTCCAGGGCGACGAAGACGTTGAGATCGGCTGCCCGGTCGCGCATGCGCTCACCGATCTCGGCCGCGCCTGAGCCCGCCGCAGCCACTTCGGCGCCCAGCAGCGCGAGCATCCCCTCGCCCATCGACGCCGAGGTCGAGTCGACGACATGGATCTCCCGGTCGGCCAGCATCTCGCGCGCGATCGTGGCGCTCTTGATCGTCCCCGACAGGGTGCCCGCGACGTTCACGCAGACGATCGCGTCGGCGCCCGCATCGAACATCTCGCTGAAGATCGCCCGGAAGTCCCCGGGGCTGGCCGCCGCCGTGGTCGGGAACGGCGCATCGGGTGCCACCATGCGCTCCCAGAACGCCTCGGTCGTCAGGTCGACGCCGGCCTTGAAGCGCTGCGACCCGAAGGTGACCTCGAGCGGGACGATGCGGATGCCCGCGGCGCGTGCCTGCTCCGTTGTGAGGTCGGAGGCAGAGTCGGTGACGATCGCGACACGGCTCACGGCGGCCTCCCTCTCTCGACCCCCTCGACCGCGAATGATAGGGCGGTCATGGACGGCCGAGCGAGCCGCCAGGCACGTGGCTACGCGATCTCGAGCTCCGCGGGCGGGACGTCCGGGCTGGGCGACAGCTCGTGCTCGAACGCCCGCAGTCGCCAGAGCGGGATCAGGGCGATGGCGAGCAGCACGAGGGTCAGGATCAGGATCGCGTCGATCCCGCGAATCCTGGCCACCTGTCCCCCGATGAGGCTCCCGCCGATCTGGCCGACAGCCAGGAACACCGAATAGAGCCCCATGATCGCCCCTCGGTCGTGGGGGTGTCGCTCGGAGACATCGGCGAGCAGGCCGAGGGCAGCGGGCGTGGCGCCAGAAAGTACGAACAGTCCGCCGATCACCACGATCGCGAAGATCGCCCTGATCACGATCGGCAGGCCCTCGCTGTGATTGACGAGCAGCGCGCCAACGACGACGGCCGCGCCTCCGGCGATGCCGACGAAGATGATCGTCGTGCGCCGGTACAGCTTGAAGCGGTCGCCCCAGAACACGAGGCCGACGAAGAACACGATGAGTCCGGCAGCCAGGCCCGCGCTGACGAGCGCGGGATCGAAGCCGCCCATCAGCAGCTGGTCGTGGAAGCGCGGATCGCGCTCGCGGACCAGCTGGAAGATCGACTGGGTGGTCCACAGGCCGAGCGCCGCGTTGATCGCGATCCAGGTCGGGGCGAGCAGCCAGACGTGTGACGAGGCGAGAACCTGCCGGTAGCGGCCGAAGTCGAAGGCGTGCGGCGCCGCACCGCCACCGCGTTCCGCCCGCGGGTCCGTGACACCGAGGCGGTAGATCAGGAACGACACGCCGTACAGGACCGCGTTGAGCAGGAAGGTGTCCCGCCCGAAGCCGTCCCACGCGCCGACCCCGCTGTACAGGATGCCCGCCGCTACGGCTCCCGCCCCGATGCCGGCAAGCGTCGCGCCTTCGAAGCGCGCAGACGCGCGACCCCGCAGCGATTCGTCGCGCGCCGTCACGAGGGCGATGAAGCCGAGGATCGACGGGACACTCGCCGCGGTGGACGCTCCCTCGAGGAGCCGCGTTCCACCGATCAGGACGAGGTTCGTCGTCTGCCACGTGATGAGCACTGCAACCGCACCGAAGATCGGGCCGAACTGCATGACGCGGTGGTGACCCCAGCGGTCGGACAGAATGCCGAACGGCGTCGACAGCACGAGCTCGGCGGCGAAGAAGAGCGCCACGAAGACGCCTACTTCGGCCGGGTCGACCCTCGGACCGCCGAACTTCGGAAAGTCGGCCCAGTAGTAGATCAGCGTCGTGCCGGTCAGCGCGGTGCTGAACCGGAGCGTG
>VBFZ01000095.1:6117-10351 GCA_005880805.1 Chloroflexota bacterium
GCCCACAAGGAGCGTTCCATCGTGGCAAGCGTACCCGCCCCTCGTCAGGGCGGCGCCGTAGCGATGGCGCCAGAGGACTGGTGCCGGGTCAACTCCCTAGACTCAGTCCGTGAGCCCGGAACGCCCCCTCGTCCCAGCTGCCGTTTCACGCGGGCGCCGAGGCGCCGTCGTTGCTCCGCACCACCTCGCGACATCGGCGGGACTGCACGTACTGCGGATCGGGGGCTCGGCGGTGGACGCGGCGATTGCGACGAACGCGGTCCTCGCCGTCGTAATGCCCCAGGCATGCGGGCTCGGCGGAGACGCGTTCTGGCTCATCTGGGACGAGCGGTCCAAACGGCAGACGGCCCTCAACGGGTCCGGTAGGGCGCCGGCGGGCGCCGACGCGGCGGCCCTGCGCCGGTCCGGCCTCGAGCGGCTGCCACTGCGGGGTCCCCTGTCCGTCACGGTGCCCGGAGCCGTCGGGTCGTGGGCCGACGCGCACGAGGCGTATGGGCGCCTGTCGCCGGGCCAGGTCCTCGGGCCCGCCATCGACCTGGCCCGTGATGGCTTTCCAGTGGACGAGGGCTTCGCGGCCGCGGTCGAACGGACGACCCGGATCCTCGCCGCCGAGCTTCAGGATGGCGGTCGAACCTGGGCCTCCGAGTTCCGCCCGCACGGTCGGCCCTGGCGGCCCGGCGAGGTCGTCCGCCGGCCGGCCGTCGGCAGAACGCTCGAGCGCCTCGCGGAGGCCGGTCTCGCCGATTTCTACGAGGGCCGTGTGGCCGACAGCATCGCGCGATGCCTGGCCGAGGCCGGTTCTGCGATCGCTCCGGACGACCTGGAGCGGCACACCTGCGAATGGGTCGAGCCGATCTCCACGACCTACCGCGGCGTCACAGCAACTACGCACCCGCCGAACAGCCAGGGCGTCGTCGCCCTCGAGCTCCTGAACATCCTCGAGGCGTTCGATCCACCCCTTCCTTCAGTCTTTGGCCCGGATGGGGTGCTCGACCCGGGCTGGATCCACCTGGGGATCGAGGCATCCAAGCTCGCATACGCCGACCGGGACCGCTTCCTGACGGATCCGGCCTTCCGTGAGGTGCCGGTCGACGACCTGCTCGACAAGGCCCGCGCCCGAGGCCTCGCGCAGATGATCGATCCCGCGCGGGCGGCAACGCCTCCTGTCGCTACCGGACCTCGCGGCGGCGGAACCGTCTATCTCGGTACGGTTGACGGGGATGGAAATGCCGTCAGCCTGATCGAGTCGAACTACATGGGTTTCGGGTCGGGCGTGGTCGATCCCGAGACGGGCATCCACTTCCAGAACCGGGGAAGCTACTTCTCGCTCGACCCCGATCACCCGAACCTCCTCGAGGGTGGCAAGCGCACGCTCCACACGCTGATGCCCGGCATGCTGCTCCGGGACGGACGGCCGTGGGTGGTGGTCGGCTCCATGGGCGGCGACGCGCAGCCACAGATCCACGCCCAGGTCGTGTCCGCGCTGGTGGATGGCGCGGTCGATGTCGGGACGGCGGTTGCGGCACCGCGCTGGTTCGTCGAGCCCCCGGCGCACTTCGCGCCACCGGTCGAGGTACGCGCCGAACCTCGTTTCGCGCGTGGCGTCCTCGAGGCCCTGGAGGCGCTCGGACATCCGGTTGAGCAGGTCGCGAGCTTCGATTCGGGCCTCGGCCATTGCCATGCCATCGAGCTCGTTGGCGGGGGCCCGGCCGCCGACGACGGTTCGCTCGCGGCCGCGACAGATCCCCGGAGCAACGGGCTTCCCGAGACGTGGTGAGCACGACGCGCCGGTGAGGCTCGGGCTCGGCATCGGTGGGTCCATCGCGGACGTGGCAGACCTCGCGCGGGTCGGCCGAGAAAGCCGGGTTCGAGTCCGTCTGGACGGCCGAGCTGACGAGGTCGTCGCTCGTCCAGGCTGCGGCTGCCATCTGCGCGACAAGGCGCATCCGGGTCGGAACGGCGGTCACGCTTGCGTTCCCGCGCTCGCCAACGATCGCCGCCATGGAGGCGTGGGACCTCGACGAACTGTCGGGCGGCCGCTTCCTGCTGGGGCTCGGCACGCAGGTCAAGCGCGTGCTCGAAGGCCGTTTCTCGGTGCCCTTCGAGCACCCGGCCCCGAAGCTCGCCGACTACGCCCTCGCCGTGCGCGACGTCTGGGCCGCCAATCGCGGTGAAGACGTCCGCCACGAGGGCCGCTTCTACGAGATCACGATGCCGACGTTCCATGGTCCAGCTCAGCCCGGCCGCCCCGACGTCCCGATTCTGTTCGCGGCCGTTGGGCCCCTGATGGCCCGGACCGCGGGCACCGTCGCCGACGGGCTTATCGGTCATCCGCTGGCATCGCCGCGGTACATCTCGGAGGTCGTCGTCCCAGCTGTCTCGGAAGGCCTGGTCGCGGCCGGGCGTGAGACGGATGCCTGCCCGATCACGGCTACCGCGATTGTTTCGGTTGGCGAGAACGCGGACGCCGCCGGGCGTGCGGCGCGCCTCCAGATCGCGTTCTACGCCACGACACGGACCTACCTGCCGATCCTGCAGCTGCACGATCGCGCGTCGATCCAGGGCGAGCTGCGGCGGGCGTTCGTGCGCCGCGACCACGACCGCATGGCTGACCTGATCGACGACGACTTCCTCGATGCGGTAGCGATCAGCGGACGGCCGGACGAGCTGCGCGATCGCCTTTCCGCTTGGAGCTCGGTGCCGGGCCTGGCGCGCGTCATCCTCGCAGCGCCCTGGTATGGGATGTCGCCGGGGGCGGAGCGACGCTCAATCGAGCAGATCGCCGGCGTGTTCGCAGCGGCGTGACACGCGAGGGCTATACTCCGCGTCGCCGGTGACAGGGCTGCGCTCACACGTTCGCTGTCACCGGCCTTCCATCTGTCTCGCGATCGCCGGCCGCCGGCGTGTGCGGCACCCGTGGAGCGGGCGGCAGGGATTACCGGCCGGGAGGGCGTGTGACTTCGAACGTCGCCCAGAACTACCCGTATACGAGCGAGACCGAGGCCGATCGCGCGGCCCACGTTGAAGCGCTGATGGCCTCCCGCGAAGGTCTGCGCGAGAAGATCGCAGCCGAGACCACGCCGGTTGACGACAACGAGCGCTGGTGGGTCTGGAAGTGCCCGACCCCCGCGTGTGACGGCCTTCTCCACGTGGCCGGCTACGCGCACGATCTCCACGCCCTGTACGTGGTTTGCGACGGGACCTGCGGCAAGACCTTCCTCCGCTGACCGCCGGGGCCTCGACCGACACTTCAAGCGAGGAGCCGGCCTCCGCGCGCCGGCAACTCGTGCTCGATTCGCTGGGAATCGCCGCGTCCGCTGGCGGCTTCGGGGTCGTATTCGGCCTGGCCGCGCGAGCTGCGGGCTACTCGCCGCTGGAGGCCTCGGCGATGAGCGTCATCGTCTTCGCAGGAGCCGCGCAGTTCGCGGCGGTCGGCTTCGTCAGCGCCGGGATGCCGTGGCCGGCGATCGTTCTTTTGACGGCGCTGCTCAACGCCCGCCACCTGCTTTACTCCGCGGCCCTGCGTCCCTGGCTGAGCGGGGTCTCGACAGTCAAGCGCGCGCTGATGGCCCATCTGCTGACGGATGAGTCGTTCGCGCTGACAATCGCTCACTTCCGACGCCTGGGCCGGGCAGACGTCCGCGGCTACTGGCTGGCGGCGATCGGGTCCACGTTCATCCCGTGGAACGCGGCGACGATCATCGGCATCCTCGGTGCGAGCGCGATCCCGGAGCCGTCCCGGCTCGGCCTCGACGTGGTCTTTCCAGCGGCCATGGCCGGCCTGACCATCGGGCTGATCAGCGGGCGCCGGGAACTGGTGGCCGCCGGCGCAGCGGTGGTGGTAGCTATCGCCACCGCGCTTCTCGTCGATACTCGCATCGCCGTTTTGGCGGGCGGCCTGATCGGACCGCTGGCCGGCCTCGCGTTGCCAGGGCCGCTGCCCGCGAACATCCAGCCCGACAACCCGGCGCCGATGGGTCGCGGGACGGCGCATCCGGACCTTGGCTCGAGCGCCGGCTCTTCTGGCGCCGGCGAAGCCTCGCGATGAGGACGGACCTCGTCGGGCTTGCCTTCCTGATGTTCCTGGCGACCTATCCGTCGCGCGCGATCCCGCTCCTGTCCGGGCAGTTCGAGCGCCTTTCGCCCCGACTCCTGGAATACCTCCGCCTGGTGGGCCCCGCCGTCCTGGCCGCACTCGCTGCGAAGAGCACTGTCGTCACCGATGCGCAGGGTC
>VBFZ01000096.1 GCA_005880805.1 Chloroflexota bacterium
GCAGACCCGCCAGAGCGACGGCAGCTTCACGGTTGAATCGATCGAAGTCGTCCTACCCCGCGTCGCAGGCACCGTCACCGCAGTCAACGGGAACAGCTTCACTCTCAAGAGCCGCGACGGGACGACGTGGACGATCGGCGTGAACGGCTCGACCACCTACACGGTCGGGTCAAAGACCGGCGCGAAGAGCGACGTCAAGACCGGCGCCGAGGTCTTCGTCGAGGGGACCCAGGCTTCCGGCAATAACCTGACCGCCGCAGCTGTGCACATCCAGCTGCCTCGGGTGGCCGGTGAAGTGACGGCCAAGAACGAAAACACGCTGACCGTGAAGCGCTTCGACGGGACGACGCTCAAGGTCACCGTGTCCGGGAGCACGACCTACCAGGTCAGGGGCGTCAACAGCCCGAGCCTGGCGGACGTCAAGGTGGGGAACTTCATCGTCGCCGAAGGCACGCAGAACGCTGACGGTTCGATCGAGGCCTCCAGCGTGTTCGCCGGGACCGTGGGCCCGCGGAAGCTTCCTGGTCGACCGTTCGCGCCCGCGCCGAACGCGTCGCCGGGGGCGTCGAGCTCAGGCGGCTAGACGCTCTCGCGCACCTGCTCGACGATGAACTCGCGACGGGAGGGGGTCAGGCTCCGCTGCGGTGGCAGGGAGGCGAGATAGGCAGGCACCTGATCGCGCGTGATGACCGCACATGCGGGCGTCCGCTGGATCCGGTTGTCCGGAACCACCAGGGCGGCATAGACCTTCACCACGAAGTCGCGGTCCTCGGCGGCGATCCAGCGGCGAACACGCTCAGCGTCGCGGGCCGCTCGTTCGAGTGGGTTCTCGGTCGGCAGCCAGCGTCGGCGACCCACGCGAACCTCCCATTTGCCGCCGACGTAGCGGATGTAGCTGGGCGGCGGCAGCGTCTCGAAGATCGCCACGCCGTGAGGGCCCACGACCAGTTCCGGAATGACGTAGCCGTCTGAAAGGCGGACCTTCGTCGCGACCACGAAGTCGTCCGAGAGGGTGCGAGCGAAGGCTTCGACGTGCGCGCGTTGGGGACGGGTGAGTGCGAGCCGCTCGACCACGCTCCCGAGCCGGGCGAGCCCGATGATCACGAATGCAGCGGGGGCAATGAGCGCGAGCGACCAGGCCAGGGCGCCGACCACCATCTGGGTGGGGCCCGGGCGTCCCGGGGTCATCAGGCGCTCGGCGAACGAAGTTCCGAAGGCCAGCGCGGCGATCGCCAGTCCGGCGCAGAGCAGGGCAACGCCGACGACTGCTCCGCCGATGATTGGAAGAAGGGGTGAGGCCGACCCGGAGGGACGCCGGGCCCGAATGACCTGCATGCGGAAAGGTTCTTCGATCGTGCCCACGCGAGCCATGGCCAGATCGGGCTAGCCCGGAAATGCTTCAGCAGGACTCGCCCCCGCTGGTCAACCCAACCTAACCGCCCACGCCGGTTCCGGGATGCACCGAGTTGATCGGGGCCGAGCCGCAGCCGGTCCCGGTACCCGCTGCCGCCCGGGCTGGCCCGAGACCGCCATCCGGTCGGCCGGGGGGACACCCGTACCATTGCGGCAGGCCTCGTGGCGCAAGCATGCTGCCCCCGCTTCGGGAACGCAGAACCCGGCGCGGAGGCCTCATTCGTTGATCCGCTCATCGCTCCGCCCCGGCGATCGCGCGCTCTGCGCACGCCGATCGGCGCGAGCCATCGCCGTCACCCTCGGATCGCTGTTCGTGTTCTTCGCGCTGCTCGCCGGAACGGTCGCCGGCGTCGAGGGCCCGACGAGCCTGGCGAATCCCTCCGTCTCGCCGCGCTCCGGCTCACCAACGACCAGCGTTTCGTTCGCGGTCGAGTACCGGAATCGCGAGGGTTCCGCGCCCGCCTACGTCCGCGTGGTGATCGACGGGCAACGCCATTCCATGCGCGCATCCGGCCCGCTCAGCTACAAGAGCGGGGTGCGCTTCACTTACCGGACGACGCTGCGGGCGGGCACCCATCGCATCTCGTTCCAGGCGGCGGACACCCGCCGTTTCACGACGTCCGTCGCCGGGGGCACGGTCCGAATCCAGGCTGCGACCAGCAACCCGGGCTCGGGGACCGGCGGGAGTGGCGGCTCGGGGTCGGGCGGTTCGACGTCGGGTGGTTCCGCGGGTTCGGGTGCCGGCAACACTTCCGGCGGCTCGGCCGGCGCGGGCTCGACGACCGGCAGCGGTGGTGGTACGGGCTCGACCAGCGGGTCGGGCGGCGGCGGCTCGAACAATTCGGCAACGGAGGCCGGCTCGGCGACCTCTCCCATTCGCGTGGTTGGCGATGACGTGCTCCTCGGGGTCCGCGGCGTCCCGCCGGCGGCAGGTGCCGGCGGCGCGATCGGATCCGGCGAGCCGACGACGATTGATTCCGGCCACCCGAACGGCGGTGTCGGTGGACTGAGTGGCGGCACAAGCGCGTTGCCACCACAGCTCACCGGCGGGTTCGGCGCCCCGACGTGGCAGCTCAGGGCTCTCGCCGTCGGGATGGGCACGGGCGGGGCGGCCGTCATCGCGATGGCATTCCTGTTCTTCGGCAAGCGGCGCCGCGACGGCGAACAGCCTGCGCCGGACGAGGTCCTCCAGACTGCCGCCGCGACCGTCGACAGCTACACGGCTGCGACCCAGCTGGTGCCGCCCGTCGCCGGGCAGATCCTCGACCCCGCCGAGCTGGCGATGCCGCGCTGGCGGCGGCCGTCGCTGCTCGAGGCGCGCAAGAAGGACCCGATCCGCAGCGCGTCCGTCACCTACTCGCTGTCGTTCTCGAGTGGCTCCGTCGGGCTCGTGGACGGCCTGGAGCGTCGCCGGATCCGCTATCGCGTCGTCCGCCTGCTCGACACGCCCGACGAGCTGCGCGGGACGGAGCTCGGAGTGCTCGACCGGGGCGACGAGGTCCAGCTCGTGGAGCGGAACGGCCCGTTCTGGTTCGTGCGCTGCCCGGACGGCCGGCAGGGCTGGCTCCACCGCATGACGCTAGGCGATGTCGTCGAGGACCCACCGCCCGTCGCGCCGGCACAGCCGATTCCGTCCGCCCAGCCTGCGCCCGCCGCGGAGATCCCGCCGGCGATGCCGGACCAGGACGTCCTGTCGTCGTTCCTTCGTCGCGAGGAAGCTCGCTAGGGCGATCCGACGAACCGTCGGGCGCGCTGGCCCGTCAGCCCGGGCGGCGCAGGACCACGATGTGCTGGTGGGTGATGTTCGGGACGAAGACCTTCGGGTAGCCGTACGGCCGTAGCCGCGTGCCCGCCTGGTACCAGACCAGGTCGCCCTTGGTGACGAATCCGACGCGCGAGGCGCGCTCCGCCAGGTCGGCCGCGACGAACCGGTAGCGTCCCTGCTGGTAGGCGTCGCGAACGATCACTGTCGCGTAGCGCCCCGGCTTCAGCACGCGCGCAAGCTGTCCGAAGACGCGCTCCATCCGCCCCAGGTACGTGTCGTAATCGGCGCTGTTGGCCAGGTCGTGCGGGTCGTCCGTGACCATCGCGTAGTCGGTGCGCCGGTTTGCGTGCGATTCAGCGAGCCGGCCGCCCGCCATCGTCATCGGCAGCTGGATGTTGTAGGGCGGGTCGGTCGCCACGAAGTCGACGCTCTCGGCGGCTAGCTTCGGCAGCAGCGCCAGAGCGTCGCCGACGCGCATCTCGAGGCCGGACGGGTCGAACGATCGGACGCCGGCCGGGTCCGCGGGACCGATGTCGGCGATGACCGGACCGAGCCCGTCGCGCTCGGCAAGCGCCTCCCGCACCACCCGCTCGAAGATCGCCGCGAAGCGCGGCTCGAGCTCAACCCCGATCGCCCGCCTCGGGCCTCGGGCAATCGCCGCGCCCAGGAGCGTGCCGCCGACGCCGGCGAACGGATCGAGCACGAGCTCGCCGCCGCGGCTGAAGAACTCGATGAGGCGCGCCATCAGGCGTGGCGGCTTGTTCGCACCGTGGCGCTTGCGGAGCGCGTGGCCCAGCTCGGATGGATAGGCCGTCGACCAGACCGACTTCGTGAAGTAGAGCCACTCCTCGCCGGGCTGTCACGCGCTCAAGGGTAGCGAGGCGCGACACCGGCGGGGCGACCGGGGCGCCCCGACAACGCCTTCGGCCGGCGTTGTTCGCCCGAAGCCGGATTCCAACGGATTCGGACTCGTAGAATGCCGCAATGGCCCCCGGGTTTACGAGCGCGCGCTTCGTGGGGCGAGAGCGGGAGCTGCAGCGCCTCGCCGTGGCACTCGATCGCGCTGCGAGCGGCCGTCCGACCGCCGTGCTCGTCGCGGGCAGCAGCGGGATCGGGATCTCACGGCTGCTCGGCGAAGCGCAGAAGCGGCTCGCCGCGCTATCGGAGCCGTTCACGGTCCTGCGCGGCCAGCCGGTCGCCGCCACCCTCGGCAGGCCCTACGCGCCCGTCGTCGCCGGTCTCGCGCCGATCCTCGAGGGATCGACAGACGACGCCCTGACGAACCTCGCCGGGCCTGCGGCGCCCCAGCTCGCACGGCTCGTGCCGTCCCTGGCGCCGCGGCTCTCGAACCTTGGCCTGATCCCCGAGCGACCGGCCATCATTGCGCCCGAACGCCGCCAGGGCCGCATCCTGGAAGGCATCCACGGACTCCTGACCCGGATGGGCGAACAGCAGCCGATCGTGCTGATGCTCGAGGACCTCCACCACGCGGACAGCGCGACACGTGCCCTGACCACGTTCCTCGCGCGCGTCTCGCGCCCCCAGCGGGTGTGCCTCCTCGTCACCTACCAGCCCGACCAGGTGACGCGCTCGCATCCGCTGCACGGCGACCTCGCACTCATCGCGGACTCGCAGCGACCGCCTGAGCGCATCGACCTCGGGCCGCTCGACCGCCACGAGCTCGCGAGCCTGTACGAGGGCATCGAGGGCGAGCGTCCGTCCGCCTCGATCCTCCTCCTGCTTGCCGAACGGTCGCGGGGCAACCCGCTTGTGACCGAGGAGCTGCTCGCCGTCCGACGCGAAGGCTCGCCGGCGGCCGCCACGGGGTCGCTCGCCGAGATCATGGCGGCACGCCTTGCACGGCGGTCGCCCGAGTGCCGGCGGGTGCTGCGCCTGCTCGCCTCCGCCGGCGCCGCCGTGAGCGCGGCCGAGCTGGCCGAGGCTGCCGAGGCGCTCGAGCAGAGCATGACCGGGCTGCCGCCGCGCTCGACGAACGCCCCGCGCCGAGGCGAAGGAGTGCTCAACGCCGACCTGCGCGCGGGTCTCGCCGAAGCGGTGGACGTCGGCATCCTCCGGATCCAGCCCAAGGCCGGCACGATCCGCGCATCGAGCCTGATCGCGTTCCGGCACGAAGCGGTCGCGACCGCCGTAGCAGCCGACCTGCTGCCCTTCCAGCGCAGGCGGCACCTCGCGGCGCTGGCACACGGCCTGGCGGCCTCGCCGTTTGCCGCGGAGCGGTACTGGCTGGCTGCACATGAGACGGTCCGAGCCCGTGAGGCGGCGATCGAAGCGGCCGGCCTGGCGGAGTCGACCGACGCGCCGGAGGACGCTCTCGAGCACCTCGAGCTCGCCCTCGAGCTGACGGAGCTGCGCGACCAGCCCGCGGCGGATCTCGTTTCCGTGCCGGCGCCGGTCCTCCACGAGCTCCACGCGAGGGCAGCCGAGCTGGCGTTCGCTGCCGGCCGGCCCGACCGCGCTGTGGCCTTCGCCGAGGCCGCGATCAGCCGCGCCGACGAGCGGCGCGGTCGAGCCGCGCTCGGCCTCCTCTACGACCGGCTGGGCCGCTACCGGCGCGCGGCGGGCGACTCCGACAACGCCCTGGCCGCCCATCGACGCGCCGTCGAGCTGACTCCGCGCGAGCCGACCGTCGAACGCGCGGCCGTCCTGGGCTCCCTCGCACAGGTCAAGATGCTCGAGGGCGTCTTCTCGGAGGCCGAGCGTCTCGCCCAGGATGCCCTCGAGATTGCGCGATCGCTCGGCGAGGCCGCCCAACCGGAGGCGGTTCACGCGCTGATCACGCTCGGCGTGTCGCGCGGCTGGGGCGAGGATCCGGAATCGGGTGTCGCCATGCTCCAGGAGGCGCGCCGGCAGGCCCAGGCGATCGAGGACCTCGAAGCGATCTTCCGGGCGACGGCGAACCTGACCACCGTCCTCGACCTCCTCGGTCGACGTGAGCAGGCCGTCAAGGTCGCGTTCGAGGGCATCGTCGAGGCGCGGCGCGGCGGGCTCGAGTCCGTCTACGGCAATTTTCTGCGCGGCAACGCCGCGGACTCGTTGTTCCTCCTCGGCCGGTGGCAGGAGTCGCGCGAACTTTCACTCACGGCGCTCGAGTGGAGCCCGGCCGGCGTGTCGCTGATCAACTCGGCCGGGAACCTGGCGACGGTCGAGATCGAGCGTGACGGCGGAGAACTTGCCGGGCGCCTGTTGGGCCAGCTGCTGCTCCAGGTCGAGACGGTCGGCGACGCCCAGTTCGCGGTGCCGATCTTCCAGGCCGCTGCGTCCTACGCCCTGTGGCACGGGGATCTCGTCGATGCCCGGCTTGCCGTAGCCCGGGCGTGGGAAATGGCTCGCGTCACCGAGGACTGGGCACTCATCGCGAAGCTGTCGGCCACCGTGGCGCGCGTGGACGCTGCGGTGGTCGCAGACGCGCGCGGGCGTCGCGACCTCGCAGGGATCGCCGGGGCACGCGAGCGGACATCACGCGTCCTGGCCGAGGCCGAAGCCGCCATCCGGCGCGCCGCGGTCTCGCCAGCCATGGGCTCCCGCCGCGAAGCTGACGCGTACCTCGCGACCGCCCGCGCCCACCGGATGCTCGCGGACGATCGCCACGAGCCGTCCGTGTGGGCGTCACTCGCCGACACGTGGGGAGCCCTCGGCGCGCGATACCAGGTCGCATCGGCCCGTTGGCGACAGGCGGAAGCCGCCTTGACCGGCGGGGCCGACGCCCGAGTCGCCAGGGTGGCCGCACGGGGGCCCTTGCGCGAGGCGTACGAAGTCGCTTCCGAGCTGGGCGCCCGACCCCTGCTCAAGGAGCTGCGCGAACTCGGACGGCGGGCGCTGATCAGCCTGCCCGAACCGACCGCCGACGAGGCAGCCACGCCTGCCGCGGTGGCCATGCCTCCCGGCGACGGTGACGCGCTGGCGGGAGCCGTCGCGGTTCGCGTCGGTGGCAACGGCCACGATCGGGAGGATCGTGAAGTCGAGCGGCGCGTTGTCGGTTCGCTGTCGTCCCGCGTGGCTGCCGCGTCCGGCGTTGGGCCTGGGAGCATCCCCGGTGTCGGTACGGGAGCGGTCGGTCCGGGTGTGTCGACCTCGTCAGTCGTCCGGGAGTTCGTCGGAGAGGTGGCGCCTCGGCGGGCGGACACGTTCGGCCTGAGCCCGCGGGAGAAGGAAGTGCTTCATTTGATCGCCCAGGGCCGAACGAACCGCGAGATCGGCGAGCGCCTGTTCATCAGCCAGAAGACGGTTGGCGTCCACGTGGGGAACATCCTCGCCAAGCTCGACGTTTCGGGCCGTGTCGAGGCGGCCGCGGTCGCGATCCGGCTGAGCCTGACCGAGCCTTCCTGAATCCCTCCGCGGGCTTCCGCGGGCGGAGGCGATCCGGCGCATTCGCTGCGCTGCCGCTACAGTGGCGGGGACAACCACGACAGACGGCACCATCGCCGTCATCTGATTCCGCGGCGGCTCCGGCGCTCGCCCCACATCCCTTCTCGCGAAGCCGGTCGGTCGCTGCCCTCCGAGGTCTGACCGTCGATGACGTCCGCCCGTTCTCTTCGAATCGCCGCCCTCGTGGCAAGCGCCGCCCTCGCCCTCGGTGCGTGCGCCAGCTCCGCGACCCCCAACTGGACATACGCCCCGCCACCATCGCCCTCTCCCTCACCGTCGCCCTCAGCAGCGTCGTCCGCGTCACCGAGCGCGGGTGCCAGCCCGGCCGCAAGCGCAGCGAGCCCCATTCCGTCCGGCTCGGCTGCGGGCAGCCCAGCTGCCGCGCTCAGCCTGGTCGCATCCGGCATCAAGTTCGACAAGGACAGCCTCGACGCGCCTGCCAACAAGCCGTTCCAGATCAACTTCGAAAACCAGGACCAGGCCACCCAGCACAACGTCCAGATCGCCGACGCATCGAACACCGTGGTCTGGAAGGGCGACCTCACCACGGGTCCCATGAAGGTGACCTACAACGTCACCCCCTTGCCGGCGGCCACGTACACGTTCTACTGCGTTGTCCACCCCGACATGAAGGGCACGCTCACCGTCAAATAGGCGCCCGCAGCACTCGCCTGACGGCCGGATCTGCGGCCGGTCGCTCGGAATAGACTTCCGACGAACCGGCCGCCATTCCGGAGCGCCCGAGGGTCCGATGCCGCCCGAAGTCACCCTCCAGATCGAGCTCGCGCTTCGCCTCGTGGTGGCGGCCGCGCTGGGAGCGGCAATCGGGCTCGAACGCGAAATCCATGCCCACCCGGCGGGTATGCGCACGCACCTGCTCGTGGCCGAAGGCTCGGCGATCTTCACGGTGCTCTCGATCTACGGCTTCGTCGGCGTCCTCGGACCGGCCGAGGGCAGCGCGCCGGATCCGACCCGGATCGCAGCCCAGATCGTGTCCGGCATCGGCTTCCTGGGCGCAGGCGCGATCCTCAAGTCAGGGACGTCGATCCGCGGGCTAACGACGGCAGCCTCGCTCTGGGCGAGCGCTGCGGTGGGCATGGGGATCGGGGCGGGCCAGTACGCGGTCGGCGCGGTCGGGACGGCCATCGTGCTGTTCTCGCTGTGGCCGCTGAACATGCTGGCCGACCGTGTCCGGGCCGCCGGCCGGGCGCCGTCCGTCAGGCTCCGCCTGCAGCTGCGCGGGATCGACCTGCTGGGCTCGGTCACCCGCGAGCTGAGCTCTCGTCGGATCGAGACCACGGGGGTCGCAACGAACCGGGTCGGCACGGGTTACGAGATCGAGCTCGAGGTCCTCGTGCGGTCGGGCGCTGACCTTGCCGACGCACTTCAGGCGATCGGCAGATTGCCAGGCGTCGAGATCCTGGAGACCAGCCCGCCCGACTGACGGGGGGCAGCCGAGGCCGGGAAGGCGCTAGACGGCCTTCACCGCCGAGACGAGCGAGGCGAGGCCTTCCTTGGCGTCCGCGAACAGCATTCCCGTCTTGGGGTTCGTGTACAGCTCGTTGTCGATGCCCGCGTAGCCGCGGCCCATCGACCGTTTGATGACCACGACCGACTTGGCCTGGTCGACGTCGAGGATCGGCATCCCGTAGATGGGGCTGCCGGGGTTGGATCGGGCGGCCGGATTAGTGACGTCGTTCGCCCCAACGACGAGGGCCACGTCGGCACGCGGGAACTCGGGGTTGATCTCCTCCATCTCGCGAAGCTGCGGATACGGGACGTTGGCCTCCGCGAGCAGGACGTTCATGTGGCCCGGCATTCGCCCGGCAACCGGGTGGATCGCGTACTCGACGTTGACGCCCCGCGATTCCAGGAGCTCGGCCAGCTCGCGGACCTGGTGCTGGGCCTGGGCGACGGCCAGGCCGTAGCCCGGCACGACGATCACCTTGTTCGCGTAGGCGAGCTGGATCGCGACGTCGTCCGGCGAGACCTCGCGGACGCTGCCGCCCCCAGCCGCGCCAACCGCGCCGACCGTCCCCTCGCCGCCGCCGAACCCACCCGCGATGATGTTCACGACGGATCGGTTCATGGCGTCGGCCATGAGCTTGGTCAGGATCGCGCCCGAGGCCCCAACCAGCGCGCCGGCGATGATCAGGACGTTG
>VBFZ01000116.1:0-497 GCA_005880805.1 Chloroflexota bacterium
GGATGCGTCGCGTCGGCCGCCTGAAAGCGCTCCATCGCACCTTCGAAGTGCCCGGCGGCCTGGTCGAAGCGGGCGCCTGCGTAGGCCATCATCCCGGCTCGCTCCAGGAGCTCTGCCTGCAGCAGCGGGTCGTCGGCGAGCTCGGCCGCCCGCACGTAGGCGCGCTCGGCCTCGGCATTCGCGGCGAGCGACGCCGCGCGGTCGGCCGCTCGAACGAGCATCTCCCTCGCCTTGTCGCGGATGTCCCGCGCGTCCTGCGCATCCGGCGCGGCGTCGTAGGCGTCGAGGTAATGCGCCGCGACGACCTCGGAGATCTCGTCGTCCTCGGTGCTCCAGGCGGACGCGAGGAACTGCGCGGCCGCGAGGTGCTTGGCCTTGCGCTCCCGCCTGGAGATCGTCTCGTAGGCGACGCGCCGCACGATGTCCTGGAGGAACGAGTACTGCCCGCGCTCGGGTGACCGTGGGTCGGCCTGCACCGAGATGATCTCCTTGCCCAG
>VBFZ01000116.1:514-6511 GCA_005880805.1 Chloroflexota bacterium
TGAGACGCCGCTCACCGCGGCCAGACCCGGCTTAGTGAACGTCTTGCCGAGGACGGCGCCGCACTCGACCAGGCGCCGTTCCTCGGGCTGGAGCGAGTCGAGCCGCGATGCCACCAACGCGTGCAGCGTCTCGGGAACCTCCAGGCTCTCGATCGCCCCCGTCGCCCGATACACGTTGCCTGCGCGGGTCAGCAGGCCTCGGTCGAGCAGCATCCGGACGGTTTCGACCGCGTACAGGGGCACGCCCTCCGCGCGATCCAGGATCCGATCGCGGAGGTCGTCGGGAAGGCCGGGGACGAGGCCGTCCAGGAGCTCGCCCATCGCCTGGCTGGACAGCGGCTCGAGGTAGTGCGAGCTGAAGCTCCTCTTGGCGGCGCCCCAGCTCGGCCGCTTGTCGGCGAACTCGGGCCGGGCGAGCGCCAGCACGAACAGCGGATGGCCTCGCGACCAGTCGAGCAGGTACTCGAGGAAGTCGAGCAGGCCGTCGTCGGCCCACTGGAGGTCCTCGAAAACGAGCACGAGCGGCCGCTGGTCGGCGAGCGCCTCGAGGAACCGGCGCCATGCGGCGAATGCCTCTCCGCGTCGATCGCCGTGCAGCTCGGTTGGGGCTTCGAGGCCCACCAGGGGGCGAAGGTGCCGGCCGATCCACTCGGCGTCAGCTCGTTCGAGCGAAAGGGCTGACAGCGCCCGGCCAAGCTTGGCCTCCGCATCGGCGGTCGTATCGGTCTCGAGGATTCCGCCCTCGGCCTTCACGATCTCGCCCAGCGCCCAGAACGAGATCGCGTCCCCGTACGGCAGCGAGCGACCCTGGCGCCAGGCGACGAGATCGCTGGCGGCGTCGGTCTGCTGGAACAGCTCCCAGACCAGCCGGCTCTTGCCGATCCCGGGCACGCCGACGAGCGTCACGAGCTGCGGCTCGCGTTCGCTCTTCACGCGTTCGAGGGCCCCCGCCAACAGGTCGATCTCACGCAGTCGCCCGACCAGGGGAGCCTGGCCCAGCTGGCGGACGTCTACGCCGAACTGCGAGCGGGCCGCGACCGCCTCGCGCACGGGGACGGGCTCTGCCTTGCCTTTCACCGCCACCGGCTCGTGCTCGCGGTATTCGATCCGCCGCGAGGTCGCCCGGTAGGTGGCCTCGTCGACGAGGATCCCGTCTACCGGCGCTGCTGCCTGCAGCCGAGCCGCCGTATTGACGACGTCACCGGCGGCCATGCCCTCGCCGGCCTCCGGTCGGGCGTCCAGGGCCACCAGCGCCTCGCCGGTCGTGACCCCGATCCTCACGTTCAGTCGGCCTTCCGCCGTGAGCCCGTCGCGGATCGTCAGCGCGGCCCGAACGGCCCGCTCCGCATCGTCCTCGTGCGCGACCGGCGCACCAAACAAGGCCATGACCGCATCGCCGATGAATTTCTCGACAGTCCCGCCCCACCGGATGAGGTCCGCCCGAACCCGCTCGTGGTAGGGCTGGAGGAGGCCCCGAACCTCTTCCGGGTCCATGCGCTCGGCCTGCGATGTGAAGCCGACGATGTCCGCAAACAGAACCGTGACGATCCGTCGCTCTTCGCGGATGCGCGGAGCTGCGCGCGCGCCGTCGGCGAGAGCGGTCCCGCAGTTGAGGCAGAACCGGGCGTCGTCCGGGTTTTCCTTGCCGCAACTTGGGCAGATCACCCCCTTAGTCTGCACGTTCCGGGTCAGGAATCGAGGCCCGACGCTTGCTCATTGCGATTTCGCACATCGCTCGAAACACGATCCCCCACCCGCGTCGACCGTCCGATTTCGTAATCCGATTTCGCAGTGGCACGTCCGCGCGGAAAGACAGCCCGCGCGCTATGCGATTTCGCAACGTCGGCGCGACGGCGAGACCGCCCCCGTGAAGCACCCGGCCGGCGACCGAACCCCTGATATCATCCCGCCTCGATGCGCCGAGCAATCCCCGTGATCATCATCCTGGTTGGCCTTGCCGCGCTCGTCGTGGACTTCGCGCCGAACTTCAAGATCCCCACGTTCGCCGACTCGAACAGCGACCTCCCGACGACGCGCACGATCGCGACCAAGCTGGGCCTCGACCTCGCTGGCGGCGTGAGCGTCGAATACCAGGCGCAGCCGGTCGGCAACAAGGCGCCGGGCCCGGCCGATATGGACGTCATCCGCAACATCATCGAACGCCGCGTGAACTCCACCGGTGTGACCGAGCCGCTCGTCCAGACCCAGGGCACGGATCGCGTCGTGGTCGAGCTTCCCGGTGAGACCGACAAGGAAGCGGTGGAGCAGCTCGTCGGATCGACCGGCCAGCTCGAGTTCATTCCGCTGCCGGTCGCTCAGTACGGCACGGCCACCTCGCCGGGCCAGTACACGGCCACCGAGGGCCAGGCCCTCCCGTACACCGAAGGCGTGACCGCGCTGTTCGGCGGCGACCAGGTCAGAAGCGCCAACCCGACGACCGACCAGAACGGCGGCCGGGCGATCGGCTTCGCGCTCCAGGACAAGGGCTCCAAGGCCTTCGGGACCTACACGAGCCAGCACCGCGGTGAGTTCTTCGCGATCGTCCTCGACGGCGTCGTCGTTTCGGCGCCCAGCATCGACGAGCCCATCACGAGCGGCTCCGGCATCATCCGCAGCGGCACGGTGGGTGGCTTCCCGTCGTCGGAGGTCAACCGGGTCGTGACGGTCCTGCGCTACGGGTCGCTGCCGTTCCCGATCAAGGTCGTCCAGGACCAGGTCATCAATCCCACGCTCGGCTCGGAATTCCTGCGGCAGGCCCTCGTTGCGGGCGGCATCGGCATCTTCCTGGTCTTTGCGTTCATGCTGATTTACTACCGGCTGCCGGGGCTGATCGCCGACGGAGCGTTGGTCTACTACGCACTCGTCGTCTACGCGATCTTCCGGCTCATCCCGGTGACCCTGACCCTGGCGGGCATCGCGGGTTTCGTGCTGTCGGTTGGCATGGCGGTCGACGCCAACATCCTGATCTTCGAGCGAAGCAAGGAAGAGCTGCGCCTGGGCAAGAGCCTGCCCACGGCGATCGAGGCGGGCTTCGCACGGGCCTGGAACTCGATCTTCGACTCGAACGTGTCGAGCCTCATCACCGCGACGATCCTGTACCAGTTCGGCTCGTCGACGATCCGCGGCTTCGCCCTCGTGCTGATCGTCGGCGTGCTGATCTCGATGTTCACGGCGATCACGGTGACCCGCACCATCCTGCGATTCGTCGTCCGACAGGACGCCGTGCGCCGTGCGTGGCTGTTCGGGGTGGGCGAGGACGAGTTCGAGACGCGCCCGATGGGTCGACCGGTACGAGGAGAGGCCCGCGGGCGTGTTTGACGTCATCGGTCGGCGCCGCTGGTTCTACCTGTTCTCGGCCCTCATCACGATCCCCGGCCTCATCTTCATCCTCCTGACATTCGCCTCGAACGGCCAGGCGGGCTTGAAGTTCTCGATCGACTACACCGGCGGGACGATCTGGCAGGTCCGTTTCGCCGACCCGAACGTGACCCCCGCGCAGGTCCACCAGGTCCTCGCCGACCACGGTCTGGCCGATTCGACGGTCGAGTCGACGCGAGACGGTGCGATCCTCATCCGAACGCGGCCGATCGGCCTTCCGTCACCCCCGCCCTCGCCCAGTCCGACACCGAGCCCGAGCGTGTCGGCCTCCGCGAGTGCCTCGGGCTCCGCTTCGCCCGCGAGTTCGCCGAGCCCCAGCGCATCTCCGAAAGCCTCGCCGAGCCCAAGCCCGTCGCCCTCGCCATCCCCCTCGCCTTCGCCGTCCCCGTCGCCGAGTCCCAGCCCGTCGCCGAGTCCCAGCCCGTCGCCGACGCCGGTCTCGGTTGTCCCGACGAGCGGGGAGATCGGCGGCATCGCGACGGCACTCCAGGACAAGTTCGGCAAGATCGTGGCTCAGCCGCAATTGACCACGGTCGGCCCGGTCGTCAGCGCGGACCTGATCCAGCAGGCGGTCGTGCTGATCCTCGTCGGTTCGCTCGGCATCCTGGTCTGGATCTGGTTCCGGTTCCGGGACTTCAAGTTCGGCGTTGCGGCGCTCGTGGCCATGCTCCACGACGTCATCGTCGTGGTCGGGACCTTTGCGATCCTCGGGACGTTCATCGGCCTCGAGATCAACGGGCTGTTCGTGACCGCGATGCTGACCGTCATCGGCTTCAGCGTTCACGACACGATCGTGGTCTTCGACCGGATCCGCGAGAACCGCGCACGCCACTCTGGCGAGTCGTTCGCAGCCATCGTCAACCACTCGATCCTGCAGACGTTCGGGCGGTCGATCAACACGAGCCTGACCGTGGTTCTGACCCTCGCCGCCCTCCTGCTGTTCATCCAGTCGTCGGAGGTGCGCCCGTTCGTGCTGGCTCTGCTGATCGGGATCGTGTCCGGAACCTACTCGTCGATCTTCAACGCCAGCCCGATCCTCGTGACCTGGCACGAGTGGGAGCAGCGCCGCAGGGAGAAGACGCTCGCCGGCCGCTCGCCCAGACGCGCCGCGACCTGATCCAACCCGCCGACCGGCCCGGTGTCGACCCGCCTGACGCGGACGCAACTCGCGGTGAAGGCAGGCGTGGCATCCTCCGCGACATGATCCAGCCGGCCTATCGCTGGCGTTTCCCGGCCGGCACAATCGTCGCTCCGGAGCTCCTCGAGGCGGGGGATCGCGTTGGGTTGTCGCCCCGGCTGGTCGCCATCCTCCACGCCCGAGGCCTGACCACCGCGCCGGAGCTCGTGGCCTTCGCCGCCGCGCCCGCGGACGGGCTGCACGATCCGTTGCTCCTCCCCGATGCGTCGCTCTTCCTCGAGCGCTGCGTCACGGCACGGGAGCGCGGGGAGACGATCCTCGTGTTCGGTGATTTCGACGCGGACGGACTGACCGGGTTGGCGATCATGACCACCGCGCTGCGGCGATTCGGCCTGAACGTGGAGCCATACGTGCCGAGCCGGCTGGAAGAGGGTCACGGTCTCTCGCTCCGCGCCGTCCAAGCGGCCGTGCAAGGCAAGGCCGGTGTCATCGTCACGGTCGACTGCGGCTCGACGAGCGGGACCGAGATCCGCGCCGCCGCCGATGCTGGCATCGACGTCCTGGTCACCGACCATCACCGGCTGCCGGAGGTCCTGCCTCCCGCCCGCGCGCTCGTGAACGCGCATCGCGCCGACAGCCAGTACCCGGATCGGCGGCTGGCGGGCAGCGGGGTCGCATTCAAGCTGGCCCAGCTCCTGGCGCGAGATGGACAACCGGGCCACACGAGTCAGACGGCGTGGACCGCCGACGACCTCAGCCAGCTCGCGATGATCGGGACAGTGGCGGACGTTGCCCCCGTCCTGGGCGAGAACCGGGCCATCGCGCGACTGGGCCTCGAACGCCTGCGCACCTCTCCGCGTGCGGGACTTGCCGCGCTCCTGGCCGGTGCCTCGATCCCGCTGGAGACCGTGGACCTCGAGACGGTCGCCTACCACATCGCGCCGCGGCTCAACGCAGCCGGCAGGGTGGGGGAGGCGATGGAGGCGGCGCGCCTGCTGCTCACCGACGACCTGGCGGAAGCCGAACGATTGGCCGCCACGCTCGAGCACGCGAACGCGACCCGGCGTGACATGACGGCGGACGCCATGAGCGAGGCATTGGCGGTCGTCGAGGCGATGCCCGACGAACCCGCCACGATCATTCGAGGCAGCTGGCCGGTCGGCATCGTGGGGCTCATGGCTTCCAAGTTCGCGGAGGATCGCGGCCGGCCGGCAGTCGTGGGAACGACCGTTGGAGAGGTGATCCGCGCTTCGTGCCGGAGTGCGCGAGGCTTCGACCTGGCTGCCGCACTGGAGTCGTGCTCCGACCTGCTGCTGAGATACGGCGGCCATCCGGGTGCTGCCGGCTTCGAGGTGACGCCCCGGAACTGGGAGCCACTCCGGCAGCGACTCCTGACACTGGCAGAGGTGAGCCTTCCCGCCCTGGAGACCGACAGGCGCGCCGAGCTCCTCATCGACCTTGCGCTCCCAGCCGCTGATGTC
>VBFZ01000117.1 GCA_005880805.1 Chloroflexota bacterium
CACGACGCCAGGAACGCCCGGCAGCCACGCCTATCAGCCCTTTGCCGGCGGGTCTCCAAGCCGGGCGCGCTGGTGGGGTAGTTGGTCGTCCCCTCGAACGCGTCGTGGCCGCGCTCGATCGCCTCGTCGAGCTGGAGCCCGACACCAGCCGCGGGCGGATCCGCGTACATCGCGTCCGGAATGGCGCGGTGATCCGGCCGCACGCGCTCGCCGAGGGTGATCCGTGCCGTCATCTCGCACCTTGTAGACGGCGGGGTGGTTGTGCATCTCGGGACCCGCGGGATCGGCCTGAGGCTAGCCGGTGCCCCGACGCACCGCGCACCGTCGCTGGATGCGAAATTCGGTACGTCCTCGCGGGTCCCAACAGCACTGCGCAGGATTTGACGCCTTCCGCTCGCGCGGGCATTGTCGGGAACTGAGGCCCCCTGGACGTGTCACCTGGCGATAGGTCGAAGTGGTCCTTCGAGGAGGTTCGGAGATGCTGAGAACCATCGCGCGCACGACCGACGTCGCTCCGGGGCACGTGCGGGCGTTCGAGATCCGTGAGCAGGGCGCCAAAGCGGTCGGTAAGAGCCGGATCCCGCTCCTAAGGACGATCGGGCCCGGCCGCTCCAGGGGAACGCGGATCACCCTTGCGAACGTGGCAGGGACGCTCTTCGCCATCGACGACACGTGCACCCACAGGGGTTGCTCGCTGGGTGATGGGAAGCTCGACGAGTCCACGGTCCAGTGTGCCTGCCACGGAAGCCGCTTCGACGTCACGAGCGGTGCAGTCGTGCGCGGTCCGGCAGAGGACCCTGTGCGCAGCTACCCCGTCCACGTCGCCAACGGCGAGGTCCAGGTCGACCTGTAGCTGGCCGCACGCGTCGACGGACGCGCGAATTCCGTGCTGTGCGAGACACCACGGACACGCGAACCACCGACGGCGAACCGGATCCATGTGATGGCTGATCGGGTGGGGGCGTCCGGTGGAGCGGCTAGTCAGGCCCGAGGCGATGCCCCTAAGCGGACAAGCGGCCAGAACGATCGCGCCTCCCTCGATCACGCCACGACCACCATCGATCGACGACCGGCCGTGCCGGCCTACTTCGTGATGCAGGGGCCGGCGGGCCCAGATCGCCGAGCTTCAATCGAAAGGAAAGCCCTGACGGCATGAACGAGAACCCGCCGGCACGGCCCAGCGGGTTCTCGAACC
Organism: Chloroflexota bacterium; assembly: GCA_005880805.1. Classification (GTDB taxonomy): domain Bacteria; phylum Chloroflexota; class Limnocylindria; order Limnocylindrales; family CSP1-4; genus CF-16. The sequence continues at coordinate 1,196 of VBFZ01000117.1, forward strand.
TTGCGATTCACCGGGCGTTCAGCCCGCCCACGGTAGCTTCGCCGCCCCGAGCTGGCTGAGGATGGCGGCCATGTCCTCGAAGGCCCACTGCTCGCTGATCTTGCCGTCGTCGGTCACGCGGTAGATATCCACCGCGTCCCAGCGAACCGGCCGGCCCGTCGACGGGATCCCGAGCAGGTTCCCGGTGTGGGTCGCGGTGACGATCAGGCGCAGGGCAACGAGATCGTCGCTCGCGATGACGTCCTGCACTTCTGAATTGATGTTCTCGAGCGCTCCGACGAACCCTGCGAGGACCGGCACGATGTTGTCGAGGCCGTTCACGGTGCCCAGGGCGCCGCCGTGCCACGCGACGTCGGCCGTGAAGAAATCGCGGGCGGCCTCCGCGTCGCGGCCGACGAACACACGCTTCACGTAGTCACGCGCGACGGCGATTCGCTGCTCGGTCGATAACACCTGGATCACGTATGCATCTCCTTCAGGCTGGTGGTTGCGTACGCAATCGTCGGCCCCGCCGGTGGCCGCTCGCATCCCGGAACTCCACAGTCCGACCCCAGTCGACCGATCGGAATGGTCACGCGTGGACCTGGGACCCGTAGCCCAGATCGAGTCGGATCGACTCCATCAGCCAGAACGACACATCAGCCGTGTAGACATCAGCTGCGGCCAGGACGCCGGTGTACTTCTCGATCACCGGTTGGGCCGCAGCGCGACTCACGGCGTCGAGATAGTGCTTGACGCCGGCCCAGATGTTCGGGCCGTAGGTCACGAAGATCGGCGTGGGGTCGAAGGTCGCCCACGCGGTACGGATGCTGGCGTCCAGGTCGGCCATGTACTGCTGATGGGTGACGACGTCGTCGCGCGTCGCGAGCCTGCCCAGGTGTCCGCTGACGAGGGTCTTCCACGGGTAGGTCAGGGCGACCCCCGGCATCGCCACGTAGCCCCGAATGTCTTCGGACAGGTTGACGACCGAGACCGGCACCCAGCCCGCGTTGACGATGTCGACCATCATCAAGGCGTTGTGCTCCGGGAAGTGAATGACGCTGTTGTCCGGCGTGTGGTTGGGGCCGTGCCAGGCCAGCTCGATCCGCTCGTCGCCGATCTCCAACCTGCGTCGGTCTGAAAACGTCTCATCCAGCGGGGGCCGGGCCGGGTCGTCGTCGCGGAGGAGGAGCCGCCGGGTTTCCTCCTGCCCGATGCGAACAACCTCCTTGCCGAACAGCGATGACGCGCCGACATGGTCGGCGTGATGATGTGTGTGGACGAGATACCTGACTGTGCTGCCGACCCCATTCGCCCGGGCGATCTCGTCGATTGCCCGCTGGAGGTTGTGGCCGATCGTTGGCGGCGCGTCGAACAGGACGACGCCGTCGGACGTCGTCAGGAACGCCGCCTGGTAGACCCCGTCGGTGACCCAGTAGAGGTTTCGCTCGACTCGGCCGACGTAGTAGCCCTGCTCGTTGAGCGTCGGGCCGAACGCGGTGTTCGGCACCGGGGCATAGTCGGGAAGGGTCGGGCTCGCTTCAGTAGATACCCGCAGCTCAATCATCGGTTGCTCCTTGCCCTGCGCTTGAGTTGAGATCGATGCTGGTCGCACCTGGTGGCAGCTCACATCCCGCAAACCCGTAGTCGTCGACCCGAGTAACGTCTGGACGATGCTCGAAAAGGTCAGCTACAGCGCACGGCCGCCAGGAGCGCTCGGCCGCTCTTCGGGCGCGTCGCTGGTGGGCCGCCGCCGCGAGCGCGAGGTACTCGAGCGGCTTCTTCAGTCAGCCGCCAGCGGCGAAAGCGGGGTCCTGGTGGTCCTGGGTGAGCCGGGAGTCGGCAAGACGGCGTTGCTGGACTTCGCGATCGAGGCGGCTGCCCGCTTCCGCACCGTGCGCACGACCGGCATCGAAAGCGAGGTGGAGCTGCCGTTTGCGGCGACACAGCAGCTATGCGCGCCGATCCTCGAGCGGCGCCAAGGCCTTCCCGCGCCGCAGCGACTCGCACTCGAAGTCGCGTTCGGCCTCGCGGATGGACCGGCGCCGAATGCCTTCCTGGTTGGCCTCGCGATCCTCGGTCTGCTTGCCGAAGCGGCGACTGACCGACCCCTGCTCTGCGTGGTCGACGATGCGCAGTGGCTCGATCGTGCCTCGGCGGCCGCACTCTCGATCGTCGCCCGTCGACTGACCGCCGAGAACGTCGTGCTCCTCGTCGCCGCGCGGGAGCTCGGGGCAACGTTTGCCGGTCTGCCCGAGCTCACCGTCCGCGGTCTCGGTCGGACCGAGGCACGGACGCTCCTCGAGACCGTCCTGTCGGCGCCGGTGGATGGGCAGGTGCTCGATCGGGTGGTCGTCGAGACTGGCGGCAACCCGCTGGCGCTGCTCGAACTGCCCCGGGGACTGTCGCCGGCGCAACTCGCCGGCGGCTTCGGGTTGCCGGCGGCGGTGCCGCTGCACGCAAGCATCGAGGAGCGCTTCATCCGGTGGTTCGCGGCCCTGCCGACCGACGCTCGTCGCTTGGTGCTGCTCGCGGCCGCCGATCCAACGGGCGATGCGGCGCTCATCTGGCGAGCCGCGGAGCACCTCGGGATCGGGGAGCCCGCGGCGCTCGCTGCCGAGTCGGAAGGCCTCGTTGTCTTCTCCGAGGCGATCACGTTCCGGCATCCGCTTGTGCGCTCGGCGGTGTACCGCGTGGCTGGAGCCGACGAGCGGAGCGAGGCGCATCGCGCAATCGCCGTGTCGATTGATCCGAGCGTCGATCCGGATCGGCGGGCCTGGCACCGGTCCCAGGGTGCGACGATGCCCGACGAGGATGTCGCCAGCGACCTCGAGCGGTCCGCCACGCGGGCGCAGGCGCGGGGCGGCGTTGCCGCGGCCGCGGCGTTCCTGGAACGCTCGTCGGCGTTGACGCCCGATCCGGCGCGTCGAGCCGGGCGCGCGCTCGCCGCAGCACATGCTCGACAACAGGCGGGTGGGCTCGATGACGCGCTCACGCTGGTGGCCAGCGCTGAAGCGGGACCGCTCGACACGTTCCAGCGAGCTCAAGCGGAGGTTCTCAAGGCTCGGATCCTCTTTGCGTCCGAGCGAGGCCGCGACGCGCCGGTGCTATTGCTGGCCGCCGCGAAACGACTCGAATCCCTCGATCCGGGGCGTGCGCGCGAGGTCTACCTCGATGCCCTGACTGCCGCCCTGTTCGCCGGCCGGCTGGCTGGCGACTACGACGCGCGTCGAGTGGCCCGGGCGGTCCGTGATGCGCCGCCGGCGTCGACGGCGGCCCGGCCCGTGGACCTGCTTCTCGAGGGCCTGGCAGTGCTGATCACAGACGGCCACGCCGCCGGGAAGCCCATCCTGCGACGGGCTGTAGACGCCTTTCAGGGGGATCGGATCGGCAGCGAGGATCCGCTCAGATGGTTGTGGGTTGCCGGGCGGACAGCCGGCTTCATCTGGGACTACGAAAGCTGGGACTCGCTCACCGCGAAGCAGGTTCGCGCGGCGCGAGAGGTCGGCGCCATCGCCGAGCTGCCGTTGGCGCTCTCAACCCGCGTCGGAGTCAAGATCTTCGGGGGTGACCTGCGCGCGGCGGCGGCCCTCGTCGACGAGTCGGATGTCCTCGCATCGGCGATCGACAGCCGGGTCGTGCCGCCGTACGGACGTCTCTCGGTCACAGCGTTTCGCGGCCGGGAGCATGACCTCCTGGAGATGCTTCGAACCAGCACCGCCGACTTCATTGCCCGCGGCGAGGGGCTGGGACTCACGCTGGCGCAGTGGGTGACCGCGGCCATGCACAACGGCTTCGGCCGCTACGGCGAGGCCTTCACGGCTGCCAGCGAGGCGACCCAGAACCCTCGTGAGCTCTGGTTCTCGTCGTTCGGCCTGTTCGAGCTGATCGAGGCAGCCAGCCGAAGCGGTCGCACTCGGCAGGCGGCAGAAGCCCTGGGGGTCCTGCTCGAATCGACGGATGCGAGCGGCACGCCGTGGGCACTGGGGGTCGAAGCGCGATCGCGGGCGCTCCTCCAGGACGGCGACGCAGCGGAGGCCCTGTATCGCCAGGCGATCGAACGCCTGGAGCCGACCCGACTTCAGCTGGATCTGGCGCGTTCCCATCTCCTGTACGGCGAGTGGCTCCGGCGCGAGCGGCGACGAGTGGACGCCCGGCTGGAGCTGCGGGTTGCCCACGAGATGTTCGCGGACTTCGGGATGGATGCGTTCGCGGAGCGCGCGCGTACCGAGCTCGAAGCGACCGGCGAGCATGCCCGGAAGCGAACGGTCGACACGCTCGAGCAACTCACCCCGCAGGAGGCGCAAATAAAACGGCTCGCCGCGCTCGGCAACACGAACCGGGAAATCGCGGCGCAGCTGTTCATCAGCCCGAGCACTGTCGAATACCACCTGCGAAAGGCGTTCCGGAAGCTCGATGTGTCGTCGCGAACGCAGTTGGGGCGCAGGCTGCCCTAAGCCGGATCGGGACGAATAGCGCCACCCTAGCCGGCGCCCTCTAGGGACACTCTCGGGTCTGAGCGAAGGCAAGTCGTGTGCCTAGTGGTCACCCGATGGATCGGCGGGCGCGCCCCCCGTGACGGGAGCGATTTGTACTGG
>VBFZ01000118.1 GCA_005880805.1 Chloroflexota bacterium
TCACCTCGGGCGTCATCCCCGTGAGGACCTTGACCGCGACCTTGTAGGTGCCGAGCGACTTCAGGGGCTCCTCCAGATCGACCTTGTGCCGATCGACGTCGATCCCGCGCCGGCCCAGCGCGTCGGCGATCTCCTTGGCCGTGATCGAGCCGTAGAGCTTGCCGCCCTCGCCGACCTTGACGCCCATCGTCAGCGTCGTGCTCGCGATGCGGTTCGCGATGATCTCGGCGTCCTCGCGCTCCCGCTTGCGCTTGTCCTCCCGGCTCGCGATATCGTGCTGCCAGGCTCGGTACGCACCGCCTGCGGCGGGCACCGCGAGCTTGCGCGGGATCAGGAAGTTCTGGGCATAGCCATCGGCGACGGCCTTGAGCTCGCCGCTCTTGCCGAGCTTCTCCACGTCGGCCGTCAGGATCACCTTCACGCGCTGGAACCCTCCTTCGAAATGGTGTCATTTGCCTTGGAGATGTAGCCGCGGATCCGAGGCGCCACGCCCGACGACTTGATCGCCCGATCGACGACCCCGAGGGCCTGCGGCGCGCGTCGAACCAGGCGTCTCACCGGCCCGGGCGTCAGGCGGCGGATCTGGGCGATGTCCTGTTCGAAGGCCGAGCGGTCGATGCCGAGCGCCTGCAGCTTCTCGTGCAGGACCTCTGCCGGCACGCCCTCGAGGAACAGGTCGACCGCGACGATGACCACCACCAGGTCGTCGAGGCCGCCGAGGACCGGGATGTCGTCCGGGATGACGTCGCGGCCGAGGACCAGATAGCCGAGCGCACCCGCGAGGAGGGCCTTCCGGCTCGCGGGCGTTCGTTCGTCCCGGACGAGCTCCCACATCAGGCGGGTGTAGAGGGGAGCGCGACTGGCGATCGGCAAGAACGCCAGGAAGCCAAGCGCGCGGCGTATCGCGCTGCTCGAGCCTCGGCGGACCAGTGCACCCGGATGCTTCGTTGCCATCTCTTTCGCCTACACGCCTCGCCTGCGACTGAGCGCCGAGTCTATCAGCGAGCGCGCTGACGGCCGCACGTCGGAAGGGCGTCGCGCAACGACTTGACATAGAACACCTGTTCGGTATGATGATCGCCCGAAAGGAGGCGCCCGTGACCAGGCACGACGCCGAACGAAAGGTCAAGATCCTCGACTACATCGCGGCAACGCTTCGGGCGCGCGGCTACCCGCCGTCGGTGCGGGAGATCGCCCGTGCGGTCGGCCTGGCCTCGACCTCGGCCGTCCACCATCACCTGCAGATCCTGGAGCGCGAAGGCTTCCTCGAGCGTGGCGCGGCTCAGTCGCGCGCGATCCGGCTGACACCCACCGCGGCCCTGCGGCTGGGCCTCTCGAGCGAGCTCGTGCCCCAGTCGAGCGTTGGCGAATCGCACGTCGTCCCGATCATCGGCGAGATCGCCGCGGGCGGCCCGATCGAGGCCTACCAGGATGCCTCCGAAACCCTGGCCATCCCGGAGCTGCTGGCCCCCAGCGGGGATGCCTACGTCCTCAAGGTTCGGGGCGACTCGATGATCGACGCCCACATCACGGACGGCGACTTTGTTCTCATCCGTCCCCAGGCAACAGCCCGCAACGGCGACATCGTGGTCGCCCAGGTAGACGAGAACTCCGTCACCCTCAAACGCTTTTTCAAGGAGAAGGACCGGGTCAGGCTGCAGCCGGCCAACCCCGCCTATCCCCCGATGTACTTCGACGACGTCCGGATTCAGGGGAAGTTGATCGGAGTCATTCGTCGCCTGGACTGATCGGCGTTGATGCGGCTCATGCCTGCGTTGGGACCTCCGCGCCTTCGCTCACGCACATCGGAGTGCGCTCGCTCTGGCGCTCGGCGCCGCCTTGGCCTGAGCACGCCTGAACGCCGATCAGGCTTCGAGCCTTCGTCAACACCGTCCACATGGCGCCTGAAATTGGTGGACGAACTTCGCGGATAACCGCCTTCCCGCCGAAGGCTCGCCGCGGTGACAGTAGAGCTGTCACCAGATTCGTCGAGCGTCGGGAGCCATGATCGACCGTTTGCCACCGCAGAGCCTGGAAGCCGAGGAGTCGGTCCTCGGGTCGATCCTCATCGACCGCGACGCGATCATCGAGATCGCGCCCATCCTCACACCGGACGACTTCTATCGGGCGGCCAACGGCTCCATCTACCGGGCGATGCTCGATCTTTACGAGCGGCGCGAGCCCGTCGACATCGTCACGGTGGCGGAGGCACTGGAACGGGTTGGTGACCTGGACGTCGTCGGCGGCCGGACGTACCTCTCCTCCCTCGCGAACAAGACCCCTACGGCTGTCCACGCCGTGCCGTACGCGCGCATCGTCGAGCGCAAGGCGGTCCTGCGGAACCTCATCTCGGCTGCCGGGAAGATCGCGGGGATCGGCTACGAGGACCCGTCCGAGATCCAGGAGGCCATCGACCGAGCGGAGAGCGAGCTGTTCTCGGTCAGTCAGCGACGCGCCGAGGCGGGCTTTTCGAAGCTGCGCGAGCTGCTGGTCTCGGCGTATGACCGGTTGGACTACCTCCACGCCCATCGGGGCGAGGTCAGCGGAATCCGGACCGGGTTCGCCGACCTCGATGCGCTGACGACGGGCCTCCAGGACAGCGACCTGATCCTCGTTGCCGCGCGGCCGTCCGTCGGCAAGACGAGCTTCGCGCTGAACGTGGCCGAGCACGCTGCGGTGCGGGAAAAGAAGAGCGTCGGCATCTTCAGCCTCGAGATGGGCAAGGAACAGCTCGTGCTGAGGCTGCTTTCCTCGGTCGCAAACGTCGACTCGCAGCGGTTGCGGACCGGCTTTCTCGAGGAGATGGACTTCACGCGGCTCGCGCCGGCGATGAACGCTTTGTCGGAGGCGCCGATCTACATAGACGACACGCCGAGCATCTCCACGATGGAGTTGCGCACGAAGGCCCGCCGGCTGCAGGCCGAGGCGAGCCTCGACCTGATCATCGTCGACTACCTGCAGCTGATGCAGGCAACCACGATCTCGCGCGACGCCAACCGGGTCCAGGAAGTCTCCGAGATCTCGCGGGGCCTGAAGGCGCTCGCGCGCGAGCTGAAGGTGCCGGTTGTCGCCCTTTCCCAGCTTTCACGACAACCTGAGATGCGCGAATCGAAGGAACCGCGCCTCTCGGATCTGAGGGAATCGGGAGCGTTGGAGCAGGATTCCGACCTTGTGGTCTTCTTGTGGCGCGAAAAGGAGCGAACGGGAGAGGACGTCGACCTCGACGGTGAGGTCATCAACCTCAAGCTCGCCAAGCATCGCAATGGCCCAACCGGGGAGATCAAGCTCTGGTTCAAGCGCAGCCAGACGCGATTCTTGAGCTACGCCGGCGAGCGCTACGCGGACATCGCGAGCTAACCAAAGCCCCCTGTTGAGTCGCTAACTCGACCAAAGGAATAGCCGGACAATGCGGCTGCGTGAATTGCCCTCTCCCCAGCTATTGACTGCGTGCATATTCTCGCGTCTATCGACTTCGTTGCCCCGAAGTCGTGAGTGCCCATCTCGGCGTCCCCGTCGGACGGCATCGCGAGGAGACCGGTCGTGTATCAGGACCGTACTTTGACCTGCCGAGATTGCCACGAGGAGTTCATCTTCTCGGGCGGCGAGCAGGCCTTTTATGCGAGCAAGGGTCTGGTGAACGACCCACAACGCTGTCCCTCGTGTCGGGCAGCGGCCAAACGCGCCCGCGCAGCGGGCGGGCCACGGGAGTTCCACACGGCGGTCTGCCATATGTGCGGGGGGCAGGCTACGGTGCCATTCGCGCCGCGGAATGACCGACCGGTTTATTGCAGCTCCTGCTTCGACAAGGTTCGGGCGGCTACGGCCACCACGGCAACACCCGTCTGACCACCGACCCTCGGCCGCGGGGGAGGCGCCATCAGGGGGCGCGGGAGAGCGGCACGAGGGCTCGCGAATCGACCGAGGCCGACCGTCCAGGGTCGGCTTCGTTTGATTCCTGGCGTCAAGTTCCAGTGGTCCTTCGTCGACGTTCGGCCGCCACGACGAAACCCTAAACTTGGGCCCTTCCGGCGACGCCCTGGCGCCGGCGACAACCCTTCCGGAGGAGGCCCGCGATGGGGGTCATCATCATTCGCGAGATGGTCGGCACGAGCCCTCGCTCGTGGAGCGACGCCGCTCGACAAGCCGTCGCGACCGCCAGCAGGACGGTACGAAACATCCGCACGATCGAGGTCGTGAAGTCCACCGCCGAGGTCTCGGGGGGCGAGATCGTCGAGTACCGGGTCGACCTGAAGATCGGCTTCGAGTACGAGGGCTGAGCTCGGTCGCGAGCAAGTCGTCTGAGCCTGCGCGAGATGAAGAGCTTCGAACGCGCAGCTAAGCGCCCGGTGAGAGGAGTCGGTCAAGATCCCCGCGATGCCCTTGCCTAAGTCCGGATCCGCCGTCGCCGCGGACGCGGTGGCCCGGCCGAGATCTGAGGCTGCCGTGAGCAACCGGCATTCGTCGGCGAGCGACGAGCCCCTGACCACCGCTGGGCATGCGCTCGCAGCGCCGCAGAGTGGCGCGGGCGGCACCCCGGGGCGTTCGGCGGCGGCATCCAGCGTGGTCGGCCAGGACGCCTTTCCGATTCAGACCACAAAGGTGCAGCGACCTCCTCTGCGCGCGGAGACGCTGCGCCGGGACAGGCTGCTCGAGTGGCTGACGGTCAAGATCCACCATCGCATCGTCTTCGTCACCGCGGACGCGGGCTACGGAAAGACCACGCTCCTCGCGGACTTCGCGCGACGCAGCCGGTTGCCGACCCTGTGGTATCGCCTCGACGAAGACGATCGGAATTGGGTCAGCTTCGTCAACTATCTCGTCGCCGCCGGACGACAGATCGATCCGGACTTCGCCTCGGCGACCGCCGGACTGCTTCGCGAGATGGGAACCAGCGGGCCGAGTCGAGGGACGATCGTCGAGACCCTCCTCCGCGACTTCCAGCAACTCGCGCCGGGGGCGGTTCTCATCCTCGACGACTACCACCTCGTCGACGATGTCCCCGACGTCCGAGCCGTCATTCGAGACCTGATCGCCCGGGCACCCGAGCGCCTGACCCTGGTGTTCGTCACTCGGCGCGAGCCGACGATTCCCGTCGCGCGGCTGCGCGCTCAGGGTGAAGTAGCGGAGCTTTCCACCGGCGACCTTCGTTTCGATGCGGACGAAACGGAACGGCTGTTCCGGGAGAGCTACGGGCGGCCGCTCGAGGCCGATGTCCTCGCCGACCTCTCGCAGAGAACAGAAGGCTGGGCAGCCTCACTGCAACTCGTCCAGTCAGCTCTCCGCGACCGCTCCGCCTCCGAGGTCCGCACATTCATTCGAGGCCTCAGTGGCGCGCAAGGAGATCTTCACGACTACCTCGCAGAGGAGGTCGTTGGCGACCTGGATGAGACAACTCAGCGGTTCCTGATGCGGATCTCCATCTTGGAGACCGTCGAGCCCGAGCTTGCGAGCCTTGCGGCGAATACCTCGATTGAGGACGCTGGTCGGCTAATCCAGTCGATAGAGCTGCTCGGACTTTTGACTAGGCGGGGTGAGTCCAGCGATCTGCTGCATCGCTACCACCCTCTAGTCCGGGACTTCCTCGCCGCGCGTTTGCGGGCTGCGATCGGCGACTCCGGAATTCAGGAGCTACATCGGATCGTAGCGCGCCACGTTGACGGCAGGGATTGGCGGCTTGCGGC
>VBFZ01000041.1:0-18629 GCA_005880805.1 Chloroflexota bacterium
GATCTCGAGCCCCGTCAGCTCGAGCGCGCGTTGAACCTCCTGGCCGAGGTGCCGGACGACACCCTTTTGCGACTCGTCCGCCTCCTGACTGCCCTTCCGAATGAGGACGTGCTGCCGCTGATCAACAGCGTCAGCCGGCTTTCGCCGGATGGCGCGCGGCGCGCGACGAAGCTCATGTCAGGCGCCTTGCGGGCGCTCAGCCGCTGAGTCCTCGAAACAAGAAACGGCCCCGAGAAAGGGCCGTTTCCTGGGTTTCGGTGCCACGTCAGCCGTTGCTGTGCTCCGACCAGCTGAGCTTGCCCATCGCGCCGTAGGCATCGATCGAATTCGCGCCGATCGTCACGCTACCCTCCGCCGGGTGAATGACACCCCGACGGCGACGCGCGCGGTCGAGGCGCAGCGTCGAAAAGGGTTCGGGCGTCGAGGCTTCAGGACCGCCCGATGGCCCCCTTGAGGGGGCTCGCAGGACGCGTGCGATAATCCAACGGCCTTCTGCCAGCCCACTCGACTCGAACGGGCAGGCGACCCGGGGCAAGTCGAGACCGGCAGGACGGCATCCGACCAGAGGAATCCAGCACGACGATGACCACGGAAACATCGACCTGGGCGACCAAGAAGGGCCTCGCCCGGATGCTCAAGGGCGGCGTCATCATGGACGTCGTCACGCCCGAGCAGGCGAAGATCGCGGAAGAAGCCGGTGCGGTTGCCGTGATGGCGCTCGAGCGCGTCCCGGCAGACATTCGCGCGGCGGGTGGCGTCGCCCGCATGAGCGACCCAACCATGATCGAGGGGATCATGAGCGCGGTCACGATCCCGGTCATGGCCAAGGCGCGCATCGGGCATTTCGTCGAAGCCCAGGTCCTCGAGGCGCTCGGGGTCGACTACGTCGACGAGTCCGAGGTGCTCACGCCGGCCGACGAGGCCAACCACATCGACAAGCACCAGTTCAAGGTTCCCTTCGTCTGCGGAGCGCGTGACCTGGGCGAGGCACTCCGCCGGATCAGCGAGGGCGCCGCGATGATCCGCACCAAGGGCGAGGCCGGCACCGGCAACATCGTCGAGGCGGTGCGCCACATCCGGGCCGTTCATTCCGGGATCCGGAGGCTGGTCGGCATGCGAGAGGACGAGCTGTTCGTCGCGGCCAAGGAGCTGCAGGCTCCGCTCGAGCTCGTTCGAGGCGTCGCCCGCGACGGCAAGCTACCGGTGGTCAACTTCGTCGCCGGTGGCATCGCGACGCCGGCCGACGCTGCGCTGGCCATGCAGCTCGGGGCGGAAGGCGTGTTCGTCGGCTCCGGGATCTTCAAGAGCGAGGATCCGGCTCGGACGGCGAACGCCATCGTGCAGGCCACCACTCATTTCGACGACCCGAAGGTCATCGCCGATGTCAGCAAGGGCCTGGGCGCCCCGATGCGCGGCATCGCCCTCGAAGCGATCCCCGAAGCGGAGCGACTGGCCGTTCGCGGTTGGTAGTGCGGTCGCCGCAGCCGGGCGGACGACGAGAATGAAGATCGGCGTTCTTGCCCTTCAAGGCGACTTCCGGGAACACCTCGATACCCTTGGCGCCATCGGCGTCGAGGGAGTGGAGGTACGGCGTCCCGAGCAGCTCTCGGACGTCAGCGGGCTGATCCTGCCCGGCGGCGAAAGCACGGCCATCCGACGGTTGATCGAGCGCTGGGGCCTGCGCGAGCCGATCCTCGACCTGGCACGACGTGGGGCCCCGCTGTTTGGGACGTGCGCCGGGATGATCGTCCTCTCGCGCGAGATCGAAGGCGATGAGGCTCCTGTGCTGCCGCTCCTGGACATCAGTGTCGCGCGCAACGCGTTCGGCCGCCAGCTCGACTCCTTCGAAGCGGACCTGCAGGTTCCGGTCCTGGGCGACCAGCCTGTTCACGGCGTGTTCATCCGGGCGCCGGTTGTCGAGCGGACCGGGCCCGACGTCGACGTCCTCGCGAGGCTGGAGGACGGCCGCGTCGTCGCGGTCCGGGAGAAGAACATCCTGGCTACGGCGTTCCATCCGGAACTCGCGGGCGAGACCCGCTTTCACCGCCTGGTTGCGGCCATGGCGTCCGAGCACGACGACCCCGGTGAGGGCGCCGGCCGCCGGCCTCACCCCATCCGACGGACGAATGCCGCCAATGGCTGATCGCGGCGACGGGTCAGGTGACCGGCGCGGCGGGCGCACGGCGAAGGTCCGCGCGGCGCGCCTGACCGACCTCGCGGCGCTCGGCGAGCTGTCGCGGCTGTGCCAGACCGAGGGCGTCGATGCGCGATCGCTTGGGCTGCCGATCAGCGGGCCCCCGATCGGGATGTTCAGCCTGTTCCGCCTGCCGCTGGGAGCCTTCAGGCCACACGACCTGTTGTACGTCTACGAGGAGGCAGGCCGGCTCTCGGGCCTGCTGCGCGTGGAGCGCGACAGCTTCCGCGACGAGTGGACGATCGTGGAGCTCGACGGGATCGGTGCATCCGACGCCGGCGATATCCGCTACAAGCTCGTCCAGCACCTGGTCCGCGACGGCAGCCGGCGCGGGGCGGTCCGCTTCCACGTGGCGTGCGCCGACACGGCGGGCAACGTCGAGCTGTTCATGCAGGCCGGCTTCGCTCGCTACGGGGACGAGATCCTGCTCTTCCGGCCGCCTGACGAGCCGCTGCCTGAGCCGTGGACCGACAGCGCGGCCCGCGCCGCGGGCATCCGACCTGCCAGCCAGATCGATGCGGTGGCGCTCAGCAGGCTGTACGCGGCCGCGACACCGCACCCCGTTCAGCGACTGGAGGCGCTCCGGATGGGCGACTGGGAGCGGCAGGGAACGAACTGGCGAGTACCCCGCAGCAGCCTGGCGCCGATCCTTCGCTTCGCCGATGTCGAGGCATTCGTCCAGGAGGCCTCCGATGGCGGGGCCGATGGCACCCAGCTTGACGGCTTCGTCCAGGTCGGCGTCGCCAAGGAGGATCAGCCGCATTACCTCAAGGTGCTTGCCCGTCCGGCCGTCCCTGCCGATCCCCTGGTCCGGTTCGGGCTGGGGGTGATCGCGGCCAGGATGGGCCGCGAAAACGGGCACACCCACGATCACGGCGTGATCTCACCGGTCAGGACGTACGAGCATCCGATCGACCGTGCGTTGGAAGACTCGAGCTTCCAGTCGATTGCGACGGTGACGCTGCTGATGAAGGAAACTCTGGTGCGGGTAGCGGAGCCCGCCCTCGTGCCAGCCGGCGTTCGTTAGGAAGTGACGATGGAACCCAGCGAAGCTCCACGCCCTGAGGAGACAGTCACCCGACCGGCCCCGCGGCGTGAGTCGATCGACGACCTCGACGTGCTGTTGGCGGCCCTGCCACCGGAGATCGTCGATGCCGTTCACGCGCTGCCCTACAAGGAAGCCCTGATCGAGGTCGTCCTCGACCTCGGACGGCGACCGGAGGCGCGCTTTCCGAACAGCGAGGTGACCCTCCTCGACCGCGAGATCGACGAGAGCGACATCGCGTACGTGGTCGATCACATCGGGACCTTCGGCGACGACAACCGCGCCGGCATCGAGCGCACGCTCCACCGCATCAGCGCGATTCGTAACCGGAGCGGCAAGATCGTCGGCCTGACCTGCCGCATCGGGCGTGCGGTCTACGGCACGATCGAGATCATCGAGGACTTCGTCGAGACGGGTACCTCGATCCTGATCATGGGCCGGCCCGGCATCGGCAAGACGACCATGCTGCGCGAGGCCGCGCGGGTGCTCGCCGACAACTTCAACATGCGCGTCGTCGTCGTGGACACGTCGAACGAGATTGCGGGCGACGGCGACATTCCCCATCCGGCCATCGGCAAGGCTCGCCGGATGCAGGTCCGCACCCCCTCGTTACAGCACGAGGTGATGATCGAGGCCGTCGAGAACCACATGCCGCAGGTCATCGTCATCGACGAGATCGGCACGGAGCTCGAGGCCCAGGCCGCCCGCACGATCGCCGAGCGCGGCGTCCAGCTGATCGGGACCGCGCATGGCAACACGCTCGACAACCTCATGCTCAACCCGACGCTGTCCGACCTGATCGGTGGCATCCAGAGCGTCACGCTGGGCGACGAGGAGGCCCGCCGCCGGCGGTCGCAGAAGAGCGTCCTCGAGCGCAAGGCCCCGCCAACGTTCGACGTCGTGATCGAGATCCAGGATCGCGATCGGGTGATGGTCCACCCCGACGTGGCCGAGACCGTCGACGCGATGCTGCGCGGCGATCCAGTGGCGCCCGAGCTGCGGTGGCGCGACGAGGAAGGCGTCCATCGATCGCAGGCGCGCCCGCGCCCGTCGCCCCGCGAGCAGCTCGGCTCGGAGCGCTTCGCCGGCCTGGTCGGCTCGGGACAGCCGTGGCGAATGGAGCCCGGCTGGCGTAGCCAGAGCACGTACCGCGGTGGGTTCGGGGATGCCGGCTCGGGCACCGGACCCGGCTTCCGATCCGGCTACCGGCCCGGGGCCTCGGGTGGCTGGCGACAGACGCGCTCGTCGTCCTCGCGGGAGTCGACGCGCGAGACGGCTCGGGCCTCGGGTGGAGGCTCTACGGCGGCCGATTCGAGCCGAGCGACCATGCCCGGCGAGCGATTCGCCAACCCGCCTCGAACGCGCGCCGGTGACGCGGGCCCGGCCGGCGGAGGACGCGCGGCGGACGAGCCGTTCGTGGCGGGCGACATCGCCGACCGTGGCCCACTCGAGCGCGGGGCGGGCGCGAACGCTCCCGTGGCCGAGCCTCGAGCGCGGGACGCGCGCGAGCTCGAGCGTCAGCGCGCCTGGCGCGACCAGGCCTCTCGTGCCCTCACCGCGTTGAAGGCCGAGGAGGGCACCGGTCCCGTAAACGCGGAGGATCTGGA
Organism: Chloroflexota bacterium; assembly: GCA_005880805.1. GTDB lineage: Bacteria > Chloroflexota > Limnocylindria > Limnocylindrales > CSP1-4 > CF-16. The sequence goes on from VBFZ01000041.1 coordinate 4,847, forward strand.
GGCCGACGACGAAGCCCTCGCCGATCGCGCGCTCGCCCAGGCCGAGGACGCGGATGGCGAGGCGCTGCGGATCGAAGAAGGAGCGGGCCTACCGACGCTGCGAGTGCTGCCGGTCGGGATCAGCCGGAAGCGGCTCGAACAATCCGTTCGGGAGCTGCAGTTGCCGGTGATCATCGCCCGCGAAGTGGACGAGGCGGACGTCGTGATGACGCTCAAGAACGAGTACCGCCAGAAGACGCCGATGCTGCGCGAGGCCGAAGAGCGCGCGATGCCGATCTACGTCCTCAAGTCGAACACGGTCATCCAGATGCAGGCCAGTCTCACCTCGATCTTCGCCCTCGAGGTGGATCCCCGCGAGGCGGCGATGCGGGAGACCGAGGAGGCGATCGGCCTGGTCATCAAGCGGGCCGAGCCAGTCGAGCTCTCGCCCCAGAACGCCTATATCCGCAGGCTCCAGCACCAGATGGCCGAGCGCGCGAACCTCGTCTCACGCTCACGTGGCCGCGAACCATATCGCCGGGTACGCCTCTACCCGGACCCGGCAAAGAGCGCCTGGCGCTAGGGACTGCCACCCAGCCAGATCCGCTCCCCGGTAAACAGACCTGCGTCGCGGTCCCACGGGAAGTGGATCAGCACCTCAATCCGAACGGGTAGCCCCGAGGCGGGCATCCGGGCCCACGGTCCGAGGTTCGTGGCAGTGAGGGTCGCGACCTCGAACACGCCCTGGGGGCCGATCACGATGTCCGTTAGTGCGAAGGCGTTATCCGGGAACGCCTCGAACAGCTCGCGGTAGAACGCGCGGGCACCGCCGTGCCCGGTCCAGCGCTGGGCGGTCGGGACGATCTCGTAGGCACAGTCCGGTGCCAGGGTGGCGACAAGTGCATCGATGTCGCGACGATCCTCGGCGAGGGCGTGTCGAATCCACAGCCGCCGGATTCGACGGTATTGCTCGGGCGTCAGCTCCCAGCGGAGGCGTTCGCGGACGCTCGGCCCGCCACGGGTCAGGCGGCCCGCCGCGACGTCACACCGGCTGCGCGGCCTGAAGCGTTGCTTCGCCGAGGGTGGCTGCGCGTTCCTCGAGCCGAGTCTGCATCGTGCTGACGACCCGAACCGCGAGGACCGCGGCGATCACAGACAGGACGACGCCGAAGCCGTTCAGGATGAGCTCGATGCGCAGCCGGTCGTGCTCGGAGCCTGACGTCACGAACAGGACAATTCCGATCACGCGCTGGAGGATCGCCGTGCCAAGCCGCGGCACTTGCAGCACGGCCCCGGCGAACAACGCGATCCACCAGACACTGACGAGGCCCGTACCTGGTCCGTTTGGACCGGGAATTCGTTCGAACAGCTCGCGCACCATGCCCGCCGGCCGGACGAGGTTGACGCCCGGGATCAGGCACAGGAAGAACGCCCAGGCCGGGGTCAGCGAGGGCCAGCCACCTCCGAGCGCGGGAACGTTCTCGACCGCGCGGGCGAGCCACGCCGCCCACACGACAATGGCCGCTCCCACCAAGCCGGCCTGCAGGAGACGGGTCAGGGCAATCGGCGCGTTGGCGCTGTTGGGATCGATCGTGATCGCGCTCGTCAGGATGCCCAGCGGCGAGGCGCTGAAATCGGTGAGCTGGGCGGGCGGGACGGCCGGCGAGGGCTCGGGCGCCGGGCTCGGCTCGAGCTCGAAGACGTTGCCGAATTCGTCATAGACGTACACGGGTGGGGGCGTCACGCGCTGGACCTCGGGAGTTGACAGCGTCGCCCGCGCGGCGAGGGCCGCCAGGCCAAAGTGGATCAGCGTGGCCGCGGTCGCCGCGACGATGAGGGCCATCGCGGCATTCGCATAGGGCCGCGCAGTCCGGTAGGGAGGGGCACCCTTGACTGCGTGGAATGCTCCGAGGTCGCCGGAGGCGCCCGAGGACTGGCTGGTTTCAGGTGTGACCGGCTTGGGTTCTCGTACGCCTTCGATCGCCTCGGCGGCGAAGCGTGGCGTTCGGCAGCGGTAGCAGCGATCCGCGCGCTTGCCGTTCAGCGACAGGCACTCCGTGCACAGCCACTCGGTTGGCTCGCCGGCCATGGTCAGTGCTCCGTGGCGCCCGTGAAGGTGAAGGAGTCGACGCGCAGGGCGGGCACAACGACGCCGCCCAGGAAGCCGCGAAGGCACTTGCGCTCGCGGCTGACGCCGCTGACCCCCTCCAGCGCCTTCAGGTAGCTCTGCGTGAAGCGCAGGTTCCTGACCGGCCCGACGATCCGGCCGTCTTCCACGAGGAAGGTGCCGTCGCGCGTCATGCCGGTGATGATCACGAGCTTGGGATGGACCGGGTTGGTGTAGTGGAAGCGCGTGACGAGGAGCCCACGCTCGATCCCGCCGATTAGCTCGTCGCGCGAAACGGAGCCCGCGGCCATGAGCATGTTCAGAGGAAACGGTCCGTACGGGTTGGGGGCAGGGAGGCCGTGCCCGGTCGACGTCCGGTGGTCGCGGGCTCCGGTCTGCGTGTCGTACACCACGCCCTGGCAGACACCGCCGTCGAGCAGCGGGACGCGCTGCTTGGCGACCCCCTCGTAGTCGAAGGCCATCGGAAGGCCGGCCGGATCCGAGCCATCGTCCCAGATGGTGACGAGATCGCTCCCCACCTTGCGACCGATTTCGACGAACGAGCGCTCCTCCTGGACGGCGAGCGCACTGAAGCCCAGGTAGCCGAGCATGTCGAGCAGGTCGACGACGGCGTACTCCTCCAGGACGACCGCGTAGTCGCCGGGCTCGATCGCGCGGGCGTTTGCCGTCGAGCGCGCCTTCTCGGCGGCCTCTCGACCGAGCTTGATGGCGTCGATCACGGTCGCGTCGATCGCCGCCTGCTCCGCGTAGCCGGTTCCGCCATCCGGGCCCATGGAGACCGTGATGAGCTGGGAGGAGGTGCGTTCCTGCGCGGCCCGCACCCCTCGTGAGTTGGCCACCGCGAGCGATTCGGTCGAAGTTGCGAACGAACCGTATGCGGTGACGCCGGCCTCGTCGGCTGCGGCGATGACGTCCCTGGCCGCCTCCGCTCGCATCTCGGGGGTCGCGGCCGCGGTGGCGTCCGAGAAACCTGCCGGAACGTCGGTGATCGGCGTTGGCTCCGGCAGGCCCGCCCAGTCGGGCAGCTCCTCCACGTTGCGGGCGATCGCCGCGGCCTGTTCTGCAAGGCGCCGCAGGCCATCGTCGTCGAGCCGACCGCTCGAGGCCACTCCGATCCGCTTGCCCGACACGAACCGGAGGTTGACCTGCGCGTTCGTCTCGGCGACGTTCTGGTGAATCTCGCTATTGGCGAAGCGCGTCAGCTGAGCGTCGTCGCCGCTGACGAGCACCTCGGCCTCCGATGCACCTTCGGCTTTGGCGTGCGCCAGGACCTTCTCGGCCAGCGGCAGCCACTCCGCCCCGCGGCGGGCTACCACTTGCCCACCCCGATCTGGACGTTCCGGAAGCGCGCTCCCGGCACGGCGTGGCCCACGTGGCCGACCTGGCCCGGCTCGCCCTTGCCGCAGTTCGGGGTGCCCAGCATCACGTAGCTGCGTTCGTCACCGACCGCGTCGCACGACCGCCAGAACTCGTAGGTGATGCCGGTGTAGGTCGGGTTCTTGAACAGCCTGCCTTTCTTGCCGCCCTTGACCTCGTAAGCGACTTCGGTCGCGAACTGGAAATTGAGCCGGCGGTCGTCGATCGACCAGCTGCGGTTGGAGGCCAGGTACAGGCCGTCGTCGGTGTCTTCGACGATCTCGGCCAGGCTCATGCCCGGTCGTGGCAGCAGGTTGATGTTGGTCATCCGGATGAGCGGGATCCGGTTCCAGCCGTCGGCCCGCATCGCGCCGCCGCTCCTGCGCTCGATGCGCGGCGCCGTCTCGCGACTGCTGAGGTAGCCGACGAAGATCCCGTCCTGAACGAGCGGCACGGCCTGCCCGGCCACGCCCTCGTCGTCCCAGCCGAACGTGCCCATACCACCGGGCGCCGTCGCGTCCGCGACGATCGTCACGAGATCCGAGCCGTAGCGGAAATGGCTGTCGAGCTTGTCCGTCGTCAGAAAGCTCGTGCCCGCGTAGCTGGCCTCCGTGCCGAACACCCGGTCGAGCTCCGTCGGATGGCCGCAGGACTCGTGGATCTGGAGATAGAGCTGTGAGGGGTCGAGGATGATCGTGGCCTTGCCGGAGGGGCATTGTGGCGCCGAGAGAAGCGCGACGGCTTCCTCAGCATAGGCTCCGGCGTGGCCGACGAGGTCAAGGCCCCGCACGAACTCGTAGCCGGCTGCCTGCCATCCGCCGCCGGCGTCGGGGTAGCTCCTGCGCTGGTGCTCGTCGCCCTCGACTGTGTTCGCCTCCACGCCTGCGCCGACGTGCGTGATCGTCTGGTCCGTGTAGCTGCCGTCGGACGCGGCGAAGACCTTGTGCTCGCGCTGCGCCGCGTAGCTCGTCTCGGTGAAGGTGATGCCCTTGACACCAAAGGCGGCGGCGTCGGCGGCGGTCAGCTCGTCGATCTTCGTCTCGAGCGAGACCGCGAAGGGGTCCTCGGTGATCGGCGTTTCGTATGTCCCGTGGGCGGATGGCCGGTCGTCGAGGTTGACGGCGCGCCGGAGGGCGGTCGCGGATGCCCGCGCGATGCGGACCGCTTCCGCAGCGACGCGGTCGATCTCGGCGGTTTCCAGCAGGTGCGAGCTCGCGAAGCCCCACGCGCCATCGACGAGCACGCGGACGCCGAAGCCCTCGGTCTCGCCCGAGGACACGCCTTCGAGCCTGCCCGACTTGATGGAGATCGACTCTTCGGTGCGGCGCACGATCCGGACGTCGGCGTAGGTGGCGCCGCCTTGGGCGGCCGTGTCCAGCGCGCGGTCAGTCATCTCACGCATGGGAGCCGCCAGACTAACAGAACCTGGTCCGCCGACGGGGCGCCGCGACGGCAGACGGTCGATCAGCCTTCAGCCGGTGAGGGATCGGCCGAGGAGCGCGCTTCCGGTGAGGATGACCCCGACGCCAAATACGACGACCGCCGTGAGCACAGGCAGGGCGGCCGTCAGGCGGTCGAAGGATCGCCGTCGCGGAACGCGCTCGACGATGCCCCGCGCGTAGACGAGGGCCAGGCCGATTCCCGACAGCACTGCCGCCATGCCGATGCCAAAGGCGATGACGAGCACGAGGCCGTAGGCCGCACGTCCGCTCGTGACGGTGGCCAGGAGGATGATCAGCGCGCTGGTCGAGGGCACGATCCCGCCCGACAGTCCGAGCGCGAACAACGCCCGCCAGCTCAGGTCACGACCGGAAGGTGGAAGGTGGCTGTGGCCATGGCTGTGGTCATGGCAGTGGTCGTCGCCGTGATGGTGGCGGTCGTGAGCCTGGTCGTGGCTCTGGCCACCATGGTCGTGGTCGTGGTCGGGCTTCCGGCCCCTGAACTTCCCAACGCGCCCGGCCAGCAGCCACGTTCCGATGGCCACGATCATCAGACCCGACAGCAGCGCGACGAGGTGCTGGTACTGGTCCGCCGGAATCACGTTCCCGGCCGCCACGATCAGGACCGCCAGTAGCGCGACCCCGAGCGTGTGGGAGACCGTGACCGACAGCCCGAGCCCAAGAGCGTGGCGGACGGTCCCGCGAGTCCCAACCAGGTACGCCGCCAACACCGTCTTACCGTGCCCCGGAGTGAGGGCATGAAAACCACCGAGGGCCGCCGCCGCAAGCAGGGACAGCATCAGGACCAGCGGCGTGAGGTCCCGCGTCGCGAGCAGATCGGAGATCTCGTTGCCAACGCCGCCCGGTACCGCGGCAGGAGCGAGTGCGGACGTCCCGGACCGACCGGAGACGTCGAGCGCAGGGTTCACCCCGGGCTGGGGCTCGGCCACTACCGCGCAGCCGATCCCTGTGCTCGACCCGTCTGAGACAAGGGGATGCGCCTCCGCCACGCAAAGGGCAGGAAGCGCCGGCCCACCGGGAGTGGCGCTAAAGGCCACCGAGCGGTCGTCGAGCGGCAGGCTGAGGAGGGCGGTCGGATAGGCCGTCAGTCGGTTGGAGACGCCTGTCGACCGAACCGAACCGCTGATGGTCGTCCCATCGCCCAGCACGATGATCTCGCGCCAGCCGATCCGGCCCGCATCCGAGCGATCGTCAAAACTGAAGCTCGTCCCTGGCGCGGGGAGTGCCGTCAGCTCACCTTCGTACTCGCACGTAAGCCGCATGGTCTGCAGGCCCGCGGCGCCCGGCGGGAATGAGAGGCCGGCGCCCTGAACGGCGAGCGGCAGCGGTTGACCGGCTTCGGTCAAGGAAAGCTGGCCGGCGAGCCGGCCGCAGGCAGTCTGCCGCTCAGATTCGATCTCCTCGTCCGAGACCTGGCCGTCGCCATCGGTGTCGATGCGCTGCCGCTCCTGGAACGTCGGGATCTCGGCACGATCGATCACCACGTCGAGCGCGATCCGGCCCGAGCTGACCCGGATCCCGGCGTAGTGGTTGATCGTGAAGTTGCCGAGCGGATGCGCGGCCGCGGGAGTTGGCGCAGTCGCCATCACCGCAACGGCAAACGTTGAAGCCACCGCAGCGGCGGCCGCAAAGCGGAAGGGGATCCGGCGGGTCACGGCCATCGGCGGTTGCAATGGTAGGCAAGCACGGCGTCCCGATCCTCCACGGTCGCGCAAGACGATGCGACACTCGCCGGTGATTCGCGGCGGGCGGGGCCCCGGATCACGCGCCACACGGACGCGGGGCCGGCCGCCTGCGAACTCGGCTGATTTCCCGTCGGATAGACTCGCGACCGTGCTGAGAATGAGCGCGTGACGAGCCTCCGGCGGCATCCGCGGCGAGGCTGGTTCATCACCTTGGAGGGCCCGGAAGGCGCCGGCAAGACCAGCCAGGCGACCAGGCTCCGGGACTCGGCGCTCGAGGCCGGGGTCGACGTCGTCCTCACACGCGAGCCGGGCGGCACGGTCCTCGGAGAGCGGATCCGCGAAATCCTCCTGCCACTGCACATACCCGGCGTTACAGCGCAGCCGACACGGCCGATCGACGCCAGGACGGACGCGCTGCTGTTCAACGCCGCTCGCGCACAGCTCGTCGCCGAGGTCGTGGAGCCGGCCCTCTCGAGCGGCCGTCTCGTGATCGCGACGCGTTTCGCGGACTCGACCCTCGCGTACCAGGGTCATGGCGAGGGTTTGCCGCTGGACGAGCTGCGAGCCCTCGAGCGATTCGCGACGTCCGGACGCAAGCCCGACCTGACGATCCTGCTCGACCTCCCGCCCGAAGTCGGCCTCGGGCGCAAGGCCCGGCGCGAGCACAATCGCTTCGAGTCGAGCTTCGATCTCGAGTTCCACCGCCGCGTCCGGAACGGCTTCCTGGCCCTGGCTCGTGAGGAACCCGCGCGGTTCGCAGTCATCGATGCGACGCGCTCAGCTGATGAGGTCTTCGCGGACGTCCTCGCAGCCACCGGCCGACTGCCAGACCTGGAGCTCGTGCCACCCGTCGAGAAGGGTCGACGCGGTGCGGTCGCGCACACCCCGAGTGAACCGGAAGCGCGGAAGGTGCGCATCCAGCGGTGATGGACCCGGCCGGCAGCAGCCGTTTCCGGTCGGCAGCTCCTGCCGATGACGCGGACCAGGCGACGCTGGCGCGCATCGCCGGCGGTCAGCTGGACGCCCTCGAGGAACTGTACGAGCGCTACCAAACCATGGCCTACTCGATCGCTCTCCGCATCACGGCCGACGCGGCCCTCGCCGAGGACGTCGTCCAGGACGCCTTCCTCGGTGCATGGCGCAACGCCGCCCGCTACGCCAAGGGCCGAGGCAGCGTCAAGACGTGGCTGCTCTCGATCGTCCACCACCGCGCAGTCGATGCGGTTCGCCGCCGCCGCCCGACCACCGAGCTGCCCGACCGCGAGGCGGTCCCGCCTCCGCCGCTCACACTGCCCGACGTCTGGCCGGAAGTGTCGGCCGCCCTCGACCGCGACACGGTCCAGGGCGCGCTCCGTGCCATTCCCGATGTCCAGCGGGAAGCGATCGAGCTCGCCTATTTCGGCGGGCTGACGCAGCAGGAGATCGCAGCTCGGACGGGAATACCGCTTGGGACGGTAAAGAGCCGGATGCGACTTGGGCTCCTCGCGATGCGCCGGAACCTGCTTGGCGAAACGACCGTGGAGGTGGATGCCTCCTCGCTGCCGGACGGTGCATCCGGGCCGGAGCCACGGCCGGGAGCGGACGCATGACGCACGAAGAAGCGCTCGAGCTCGCGGCGCCGTTCGTCCTCGGCGCGCTCGGGCCCGACGAGGAGCAGGCGGTCCGCGAACATCTCGCGACCTGCGACCTGCCGCATCCCGAGTTCGAGGAGCTTGGCTCACTCGTCCCGCTGCTCGCGGAGTCGGTCAGGCAGGTCGACCCGCCGGCGCACCTGCGGGACCGGATCATGGCCGCCGCGGCCCGCGATCTCGAAGCCCGTACCGCTGGCCGGGCCGAGGCTGTGGGAGCACAGCCCGAAGCGCCGACTGCTCCCGGGGTCGAACGTGAGGCCGCCCGCCGTCGCCAGCGGTTCATCTTTGCTCGGCCGGCCTGGGCGCTTGCGGCTGCCGCCGCGATCGTGATCGCGGCGCTCGGCGTCTGGAACATCCGGCTGCAGGGAGACCTCGCGGTCGCCCAGGCATATCGGGACCGGGTCGACCAGGTCCTGGCGATCGCCCGCCAGCCGGGCAGCACGGTCGCGATCCTGTCGGGCGGCCAAGGGGGCCAGAACACCGGCCTCGCCGCGGTGGCCACGGACGGCACCGCCGCCATCGTCCTGCGCGGCCTGCCGCCGACGACGGGTTCGCAGGTGTACGAGGCGTGGGTCATCGTCGGCTCGAACGCGCCCGTGCCCGTCGGCGCGCTGGCTTACAGCGACGGAGTCGGGTACCTCGCGACCAACGTCGGCCAGGTCGGAGCCGGTGCCACGGTCGCCTTCACGAAGGAACCTGGACCCGGGGCGACCCAGCCCACGCCGCCGATCCTGTCCTCCGGCGTACTCTCCTCGGCCCCGTCCTGAGCCTCAGGTAGTCCCCTCCGGCTAGCCGCTGGCTCGCTCTGCGGCCTCCTCGGGCGCCGCCGTGATGGAGCCCCGGCCTCGATCGCGGGCGTTCCCGAGGGCAGCCTGCGCGGCCGCCATCAGCTCCTCCGCGCTCGCCCCGTCGGCCGGGAAGCGAGCGACCCCGGCCGAGACGGAGATCAGCCCACGATCGCCCAGGGGCAGAGCCGCAACACCATCGAGCACTCGTCGCGCGACGGTGATCCCGGCAGAGCCAGGGGCAACGACGACGAACTCGTCGCCCCCGAACCGGGCGACCGTGTCGACCAGCCGAACCGACTCGGAGAGGACAGACGCGACCGCACGGAGCACGTCGTCGCCCGCCTCGTGACCGGCAGTGGCGTTGGTCTCGGCCAGGCCGTCCACGTCGAAGATCGCGAGCGAAAGCTCGCCGCCCTGCCGCCCGGCACGCGCCAGCTCCAGCTCGAGGATGCGGGCGAACGTTCGCTGGTTCGCCAGGCCGGTCAGCGGATCGGTGTGCGCCATCCGCTCGAACCACTCCGAGCGCTCGGTCGCAAGGGACCCCAGCCGGGCCCGGTCGACGGCGATGGCCATCAGGTCGACGTAGGCCTGCAGCAGCTCCGGGTCGCCACCCGCGAGCTGGTGATCGGTCCGCCAGCCGAGGGCCAGCACGCCGGCCGGCTGGTCGATCCCTCCTCGGCGAACCCTCAACGGTCGAGCGACGAGGGCTTCGAGCGCTGCGGCGGTCACGAGCCCCCCGCGCAGCGCCTCGTGGGAACCCGACTCCCGCCGACCGGCAACGTCGATCGCGATCTGGTCGCGAGCCGCGGCGATAACGGGATCATCGACGCCGCCCAGCGCGCTTGCCGCCGCGGCCCGGGTGGCTTCGTCAAGGCCAAGCGTGACGGCTAGTTGAATGCCCGTCCCGTCGGGATCGCTCAGGTAGAGGGCCGCGACCGGCGCTGCCATCCCTCGCGCAACCGCGGACAACAGGGCGCCGAGCGTCGGATCGAGCTCGTCCCCGCCGGCCACGACCGCGATCGCGGCCGCCAGGTCTCCGCGATCCGGGGACGAGCGGGACGAGCGGGACGAGCGCGACGAATCGTTGGCTCGCGCGTCTGCCACGGCTTCCTCCTGCGGCTGGGATGAGCGGCATTGTAGGGGCTCGCAAGGACGGACCTGCGGACGTCAACCTGAGCCTGAGCCCTCCCGGAACGGGCGAATGCCTCGCCTATACTCGGCCGGTGAAGCTGGTGGTCGCGGTCGTCCACAACGAGGACGCTGGGGCCCTCGTCGACTCCCTCCTCGAGCGCGAGCATCGGGCGACCCGGCTCCACAGCTCGGGCGGCTTCCTCAAGCAGTCGAACGCCACGATCCTGGTCGGCATCGACGACGACAGGGTCGAAGAGGTGCTCGACATCATCCGCGCCAACTGCACCTCACGGACGCAGGTGGTCAACCCCATGCCGCCGATCATGGAACCCGGCGAGTTCTTCATGCCCTACCCGCTCGAGGTCGAGGTCGGCGGCGCGACCGTCTTCGTCCTGCCGATCGAGCGCACGGAGCGGCTGTAGCCGAGGCTGCGGTCAGGCTTTGAGCTTTCGACCCGACCTCGTGGAATGCTGGGTGTTCCGGGTCCCGGCGCCGGATCAGGTCGAGCTCCTCCTCATCCGCCGCGCGGCGGACCGGATCTTCCCCGGCCTGTGGCAATGCGTCAGCGGTGGCATTGAGCCCGAGGAGACGGTTCCGCTGGCCGCCCTTCGCGAGATCGAAGAGGAGACCGGGCTGGGCGAGGGCGCGCTGGAGGCGTTCTACGACCTCGACCAGGTCGAGCATTTCTACTGGCCGGAGCGGGACGAGCTCGTGTCGAGCTGCATCTTCGCAGCCCGGGCCCGTCCCGACGCGACGCCCCGGCTGTCCAGCGAGCACGATGGGCTGCGCTGGGCGCCACCCGAGGAGGCCCTGCGACTGACTGTCTGGCCGGCCTACGACGAGTCGATCCGCCGGATCCGGCGGCACCTGCTGGACCCGGATCTCGCGCGGTGGTTCGAGGTGGACCGGCAGGGCCGCCGACTCGCCCGGTAGACTGGCCGCACCCCAGGAGGCTCCGTTGCTCGACAGCCCGGATTCCCGCGAGACGACGGCCACGGCGACCGCGGAAGCGCCGGCCAGGCGCCGCGTCTTCCGTTCGAAGGCCGACGACCTGCGCACCACCTACGGCTTCGAGGACGTCTCGCTCGCGCCCGGAACCCGCACCGTCGAGCCCAGCGAAGTCGAGCTTTCGCAGATCTTCTGGGGTCTCGACCTCGGAATCCCGATCCTCGCCGCGGCGATGGACGCGGTCGTCGATGCCCGCTTCTCCGGCGCACTGGCGAGCCTGGGCGGGCTGGCGGTACTCAACCTCGAGGGCGTGCAGACGCGCTACGAGGACGCGGACGCCGTCCTGGCTCGAATCGCGGCCGCGTCCGATGACGAGGTCCAGGACCTCCTCGCCGAGGCCTACGCCGCGCCGATCCGCGACGACCTCATCGCACGGCGGATCGACGAGATCCACGGGGCCGGCTCGCCGGCCGCCGTCGCGGCGACGCCGGCAGCGGCGCGTCGACTCGGCCCGTTCTGCGCCGAGCACGGCGCGGATCTCTTCCTGGTCCAGAGCCAGGTGAGCAGTGCGCGGCACCTGGCCAGCGGCTACGACCCCCTTTCGCTCGAGGAGTTCACGCGCTTCATGCCGATCCCGGTCGCGGTCGGCAACACGACGAACGCGGAAGCGGCGTTCCAGCTCATGGAGCAGGGCGCTGCGGCCGTCTTCGTCGGCGTCGGGCCTGGCGCCGCATGCACGACACGCGAGGTCCTGGGCATCGGCGTGCCGCAGGTCACCGCGGTGAGCGACGTCGCGGGCGCCCGTGACGCCTACTTCGCGGAGACGGGCCGCTACGTCCCGATCGTGGCCGACGGAGGCATGCGACGTGGTGGCGAGCTGGCGAAGGCGATCGCGGCAGGCGCCGACGTCCTGATGCTCGGGTCGCCGCTTGCTCGCGCCGCCGAGGCTCCCGGCCGGGGCACCAACTGGGGCATGGCCGCGCCGTCACCGACCCTCCCGCGCGGCATGCGCATCAAGGTCGGGACGAGCGGCACCCTGGAGCGGATCCTGCTCGGACCGGCACACGTCACCGACGGGTCGGAGAACCTCGTGGGGGCGCTGCGGCAGTCGATGGCGGCGCTCGGCGCCTCGTCGATCCGCGAGATGCAGGCGGTCGAGATGGTGTACGCGCCCGCAGTTGTCACCGAAGGAAAATCCTGGCAGCGACGCTGACTGTCGAACCGCAAAGGTGCCGTTCGTCGTAGCGGTAGCAAGAGCGCGATTTGACGGAGAGGAGAGTCGGCGATGGTCAAGGTCGACTATGACGTCGCGATCGGGCGCAACCCGCAGGAGGTGTTCGACTACATCACCCAGGTCGAACGCATCCCCGAGTGGCAGAGCCAGGCAGGCGTCAAGAAGGTCACGCGGGACATGGCCGTCCCGCTCGCGGTCGGATCGAGCGTCCGGATGGAGCGCCAGTCACGCGGACGGACGGCGGCGATCGATTGTCGCGTGACCGTCCTGGAGCCCGGGCGCGAGTTCGACTTCCGGTCGATGGACTCGGACGGCTTCGCCGGCGACTTCCGCACGACGCTGACGCCCACCTCCGATGGCACGAACCTGCACTGGGCGGTGGAGATGCAGCCGCCGAACCTGCTCTACCGGCTCCTGCAGCCGATGATCAAGCGCGAGATCGTCAAGTCGGCCAGCGTCGACTTCGCCAATCTGCGGGCACGGCTCGAAAGCGGGTCGACTGCTTCGGGGTAATAGTGGCGCTCGTAACCGGAACGACAGGAAGGATCCCGGATAGTTCGGGGGTCAACCGGACGACAACCGAAACCGGGCCCTCGGAGTTCCCTCCTCCCCTCCGGTCGCCCCTCCTCCCCGGCGGCGCTCTTCCAAGGGCGCCGCTGCTCCGTTTCTCGAGGGTCGCTGCGGCTAAACTTTCCGGACACCCCGGGAGGGTCGATTGATCGAGACGGACGAGGAGCGCCAGGCGCGATCGGGGGAATCTGTAGACCCTGATGCGCCGGCGAGCAAGGCGCCGCTGCGCGGCAAGACGGTCCACGGCGACCCGGCCAACGCGGGTCACCGCGTGCTGGCCCCGGACGACGCCGAGGTCGAGGCCTACCTCGAGACCGCGCTCAAGGCCCCGGCACCCGCGCGGACCCCGTCCGACCATCCCGCCGTCGCCGAGCCCGATACCGTGTTCGTCCTGGACTTCGGCAGCCAGTACGCCCAGCTCATCGCTCGGCGGGTCCGGGAGCTGAACGTCTACTCGGAGCTCATCCCGCACGACACGCCGTGGGCAGAGATCGCCCGCCGCAATCCCAAGGCCATCATCCTCTCTGGCGGTCCTGCCTCTGTCTACGACGAAGGTGCGCCGCGCGCGGACCCGGGCCTGTGGTCGGGACAGATCCCCGTCCTCGGCATTTGCTACGGGCTGCACCTCATGGCGCGCGATCTGGGTGGGGACGTCATCCCCGCCACCAAACGCGAATACGGCCCCGCGAACGTCACGATCACCGGCGACGACGGGCTGTTCCGTGGGATCGACCGTGAGCAGGCCGTATGGATGAGCCACGGCGACTCGATCGTCCGGCCGCCCGAGGGGTTCCATCCGACGGCCCAGACGGCGTCGACGCCATTTGCCGGACTCGCCGATCCGGAGCGCGGCCTGTACGGCATCCAGTTCCA
>VBFZ01000041.1:18651-19396 GCA_005880805.1 Chloroflexota bacterium
TCCTGCGCAACTTCGTGATCGGGATCGCGGGCGCGCGGCCGACCTGGACCGCGGCGAACTTCATCGAGGCGACCGTCGCCGAGATTCGTGCCCGGGTCGATGCGCACGCCGCGGCAACGGGCTCGGAGGGCAAGGTCATCTGCGCACTGTCGGGCGGCGTCGATTCCGCGGTTGCGGCGACGCTCGTCCATCGCGCGGTCGGCGACCGGCTGACCTGCATCTATGTCGACCACGGCCTCATGCGCAAGAAGGAATCGGAGCTGCTGCGGCAGACGTTCGACAAGAACCTCGGCATGCGGCTGCTGATGGTTGACGCGCGCGATCGCTTTCTCCGGAGGCTCGCCGGCGTCGAGGACCCGGAGCAGAAGCGGCGAATCATCGGCGACGAGTTCATCCGCGTGTTCGAGGAGGAGGCCGCCGCCATCGGCCGCATCGACTTCCTGACCCAGGGCACGCTCTATCCCGACGTCATCGAGAGCGCGACGGCAGAGACGAAGGCCGCCCAGAAGATCAAGACCCACCATAACGTTGGTGGCCTCCCGGCGGACCTCCGTTTCTCGCTCATCGAGCCGCTGCGCTACCTGTTCAAGGACGAGGTGCGCACGGTGGGGCAGGAGCTCGGGCTGCCCGAGGCGATGGTGCTCCGCCAACCCTTCCCCGGGCCGGGTCTCGCGATCCGGATCATCGGCGAGGTCACCGCCGAGCGGTTGGAGACCCTGCGCGAGGCCGACTGGATCGTCATCGA
>VBFZ01000041.1:19475-37998 GCA_005880805.1 Chloroflexota bacterium
GTGTCGTCGGAGGACGGGATGACGGCGGACTGGGCGAAGCTGCCCTACGAGGTCCTTGCCCGCATCTCGTCGCGCATCGTCAACGAGGTCCCGGGCGTGAATCGCGTCGTCTACGACATCTCGTCCAAGCCGCCCGCGACCATCGAGTGGGAGTAACGAACCTAGGACCATTCGGGGGTGCAGTTCGGCACCTCGACACGCTAGAGTGACCGCGATGGCCGAGGAAGCGATCCCGCAGGACGCGGCGCCAGCCCCTGAATCGAACGCCGCGCGCTGCCCCTGGTGCTCCGCCGAACTTCCCTCGCCGGACGTGACGGAGTGCCCGTCCTGCCTGGCGACGCTGGTCTCGACCGCCGACGCCGCGGTACCCGGTGTCACCGCGATCGACGTCGAGGCGATGCTCCGCAGCGGCCGCGAGCCGGCCCGGCAGCGCGGTCGACGTCCGGCGGGAGATGCTCCGCCTGGAGATCGAAGCCGAGCGCCAGCGCCTGGAAGCCGAGGCCGCGGCAATCGCCGCCGAGGAGCAGCTCACCAACGGCACGCCGCCGGTCGCCGCCGGGGACGGCGGGGCTTCCGAGGAGAACGACGCGGAGCCCGGGGCCGCCGAGGCCGTTGCGGTTCCCGAAGACGAAGCCATCGCCGCGGACGAGGACAAAGCAGACTCCTAACGGCCCCTGCCGGCCGCCAATGCCGCGGCCGGTCGCGCGAAGCCACCCTCCAGCCCCGACCGTATGCTCACGCCTGTGCCCGAGCGCCTTTCCCGTCCCGGCCCGTCGTTCGCCCGTGAACGTGCCGTCCGCGTGCGGGATCGATCCTTCCGGGCCGGAATGGCACGGCCGACCAGCACGGATGACGGCTGGTGGCTGACCGTGCTGTGGGTGATCGATGACGATGAGGTGATCAGCTTCCGGGAGGTCGCCCCGCTCGCAGGGCCGCCAGCCGGGCCGCCGTTGTTGCGCCTCGGCCCTTCGTTCGCGGGATCACTCTCGGGCATGATCCTCGAAGAGAACGGACGGCTTGCGATGCGCCTGAACGTGGTCTCGGCGCCGGATGACGAAGCCCGCCCGTGGCTTGCCCCGCTCGCCATCCGTGCCGCGTTCCGCTGGGATCCCGTGCGCATCGCCGCGATGAGCGCCAACGAGCTCGCAGATCAGGTCCTGGACGGGTTCGGTCGGTCGGTCGAGGGGCTCACCAGGCCGTAACTCCCGATGACGGCTCCGGGGGCGGCCGACGCGACACGCTTGTAGACTCAGGCAACCGTCATGCCTGACCTGTTCGACGAGATCCGCGACGAGCTGCGCCGCCGACAGGCGGCCGCGCGAGGCGAGCCGGAGCCCTCAGCGCCGGGGGACGGCGATCAGCCGGACGGCAACGGCGACGCAGATGGCCCCCGGGAACCAGTCGGTCCGCGACGTGCGGGGCCACCCCGGCAGAGGCGCCGTGTCGGGGTCCCGTCGTTCGGTTTCCGTCGGTTCGGCGTGGCGCTCGTCCTCCTCGCGATCTTCCTCCTGCTCGCCCTTGGTGGCTTCGTCCTCGACTTCTGGACCGACGCCATCTGGTACAAGAGCGTCGGCTACGACTCGGTGTTCTGGACGCGCGTCGGTACGCAGGCCGGGCTGTTCGCCCTGACCCTCGTGATCGTGCTCGTGATCCTGCTGGGCAACCTGTGGCTCGCCGGCCGGCTCTCGCCCCCGCCAGATCCGAACCGGCCCAACCCGATTTCCGCCTTCTTCGAGCGGCTCGCCGAAGGTCCCGGCCTCGGCGACCGGTACGAGGACGACGGCCTGCTCGGGGGCTTTCGGACGGATCCCTTCGGTCGGCCGACGCGTCGCCGACCGGGCCTGACAATCCAGCCACCAGAAATCCCGGACATCACGCCGATCGCGCGGCTGGTGATCGTGGTCATCGCCGTTCTGATCGCGCTGGGTACCGCCGGCGCCATCGCCGGGCGGTGGGAGACGATCCAGCTGTGGCTGAACCAGGTGCCCTTCAGCCCGAGCGGCGAAGGTGCCGTCACGGACCCGGTGTTCAACCGTGACATCGGCTTCTACCTGTTCCAGCTTCCCGTGCTGCGACTCTTCCAGTCATTCGCCAACGGCCTCGTCTTTGCGGCCCTCCTGGTCGCCGGGGTGCGCTACGCCCTCGCGCTCGCCGCGGGTGGCGCGTTCACCACGTCGATGCGCGTGCACCTGGCCGTCCTCTTCGGCCTCTTCCTCCTGAGCGTCGCCGGCGGCTACCAGCTCGACAAGCTGGAGCTGGTGTACGGCAACCGCGGCCCGGGAATCACGGGCGTCGCCTACACCGACGCGCACGCTCAATTCCTCGCTCTCGACGTCCTCACGTTCATCGCCGGGCTCGCGGCTGCGTTGCTGGTTGCCGGTGCGTTTACCCGCTGGACGTGGCCGCTGGGGATCGTGCTGATCGGCTGGTTCAGCGCCTCGATCGTGCTCGGCACGCTCTATCCCGAGCTGATCCAGCGCTTCACGGTCGCGCCGAACCAGCTCGCCCAGGAGTCGCCATACATCACGAACAACATCGCCATGACGCGCCTGGCGTACGGCCTCAACACCTGGACGGGGATCGACTATCGGGGCGAAGGAACGCTGACCCAGCAGCAGATCGCTAACGAGCAGGCGACGTTCCAGAACGCCCGGCTGTGGGACTACCGCCCGCTCGGCTCGACGCTGGACCAGATCCAGACGATCCGCCAGTACTACGACTTCACGGACGTCGACACCGACCGCTACATGATCGACCAGCAGCTGCGACAGGTGATGCTGTCGGCGCGCGAGCTCGTGCAGGAGCGCGCCTCCTCGGCCGGCCAGTGGGTGAACCTGCGGATCACCTACACGCACGGGATCGGCGTCGCGATGGTGCCCGTCAACGAGGCGACGACCGAGGGCCAGCCGCAGCTGTTCATCTCGAACCTGCCGCCCGTGTCCGTCGCCGGAGCGCCCACGATCAGCCAGCCGCGGATCTACTTCGGGGAGCGGCCGAGCACGTACGTGATCACCGGCGCGCGTCAGCCCGAGTTCGACTATCCGGTTGGGGGTGCGGAGTCCTCGGGCAGCTCGTCGAGCACGACGACGTGGACCGGAACCAGCGGCATCAAGCTCGACACGACGCTCGCGCGGCTGCTGTTCGCGCTGCGGTTCCGCGACCTGGACATGTTCATCAGCGACCAGGTCACGAGCTCCAGCCAGCTGCTCTTCCATCGCTCCCTGTCCGACCGCCTGCCGCGCATTGCGCCGTTCCTGCGCTACGACAAGGACCCGTACATTGTGGTGCGGGCCGATGGCCGACTCGCGTACATCCAGGACGCGTACACGATCAGCGACCGCTTCCCGAACGCCAACGTGTTCGATCGCAGCAAGCTGCCCGACGGTTCCGGCCTGGCGGACGACGACTTCGACTACATCCGCAACAGCGTGAAGGTCGTCGTCGATGCCTATGACGGCACAACGACGTTCTACGCCGCGGATCCCTCCGACCCGATCCTGCGCGCGTACGAGCGGGTGTTCCCCCAGCTGTTCAAGCCGCTCGACCAGATGCCCGCCGACCTCCAGGCGCACCTGCGCGTCCCCGAGGAGCTGTTCGACGTGCAGACCCGGATGTTCGGGACCTACCACGTCCAGGACCCATCGATCTTCTTCCAGGGCAGCGACCGCTGGGAGGTGCCGACCATCGCGCGTCGCGACGTCGGCCAGCTCCCGGAAGAGGCCTACTACGTCGTCATGCGGCTGCCCGGTGAGCAGAACCCGGAGTTCCTCTTGTTGCGGCCCCTTGTCCCGTCGAGCCGGCAGAACATGATCGCGTGGGTCGCCGCCCGCCAGGACAGCCCGAACCGCGGGCAGATCCGGGTCTACCAGTTCCCGCGGGACACCACGATCTTCGGGCCGGGCCAGATCCAGGCGCGGATCGACCAGGACTCCACGATCAGCTCCCAGATCACGCTCTGGAACCAGTCCGGTTCGCAGGTGATCTTCGGGAACCTGATCGTTGTGCCGGTTCAGGACGCGTTGATCTACCTCGAGCCGATCTACCTCCAGTCGACGGGGGCGAAGTTCCCGGAGTTCAAGAAGATCGTCGTGGCGTCCCCGACGCGTGTCGTGTGGGGCGACACGCTGGCCGAAGCTCTGAGCCTGCTCACCAGCGGTGCGCCGCTGCCCTCCCCCAGCCCGGCCGGCTCACCCGGTGCCAGTCCCTCGCCGAGTCCTGCTCAGCCGTCGCCGAGCGTCGGCGCGACGCCACCGCCCGGTGACGTTGCCGCACTCATCGCCTACGCCAACGTCCACTTCAACCGGGCCCAGGAGGCGCTGCGAAACGGCGACTTCGCGACCTACGGCCAGGAAATCAAGCTCGTCCAGGACGCGCTGCGCCAGCTCGACACGCTGGTGCGCAGCCCCTCGCCGTCCGGCGCCAGCCCGAGCCCGTGACCACCGCCAATCCCGCGATGCATACGTCCGGTTTCGAAGGCCGGCCCGTCCGGGGCTGGCGGCTGGTCGTCGAAGGCCTGACTGTCGTCGTGCTCGAGCAGCCGAGGCTGTGGCTCATGGGTTTGGCGGGCTTCCTCGCGCGCGGCGGCGTGATCGTCTTCGCCCTCCCGATCGTCGTGCTGCCGAGTGCCGTCGGCATCGCCAACTTCTTCGGGCCGACGTCCGTGACCGCTGCCGGCCCTGCGGCGAGGCTCGTCGCGCTGTTCGCCGTGGCTGCCGTCGGTGCGGCCGCGTGGCTCGCGCTGGCGGTCGTCGTCGGCTCCGTGGTCGATCGGGCGATGATCGGCGCCCACCTCCAGGCGATGGGGTCGTCGGTCAGCGAGGGCGCGTCGGGCCGGCTCGTCGATCTTGTCGTGATTCGCCTCGCGCTGCTCATGCCGCTGGCGTTCGCGGTCGCGTGGGCGAGCGGCCGGGTCGTGGAGGCCGCGTACCAGGAGCTGATTCTGCCGTCGAACCTGTCGACGGCACTTGTCGTACGGGTCCTGCTGCGCGCGGCCGATGCCGTTGCCGTCCTGGGAGTCATCTGGGTCGTGTGCGAGACCGTCGCCGCGATGGCCGTCCGGAGGTCGGTGATCGATGGGTCCGGGCTGCTCGCGGCGCTCCGCGACGCCCTGCGTCACCTCCTT
The DNA here is from genome assembly GCA_005880805.1 of Chloroflexota bacterium. Lineage (GTDB taxonomy): Bacteria > Chloroflexota > Limnocylindria > Limnocylindrales > CSP1-4 > CF-16. The sequence goes on from VBFZ01000041.1 coordinate 24,598, forward strand.
CGACACCCGGCATCGACGCTCGGGACGACCCTCCTGTCGGTGCTCGTCAGCGTCCTTGGACTCGTGCCCGTGGCCTTTGCGCTGAGCGCCAGTTGGTCGGCTCTCCGGACCGCGCTTCTCGAGGACGGGCGGCCGCCGACCGTGGTCCTGGCGCTGGTCGGCTTCCTCGCCGTCTGGCTCGGGGGCCTGCTCGTCGCGGGGGTCCTGGCGGCATGGAGAAGTGCTGTCTGGACGGGAGAGATGGCCCGGTTCGACATCGCCCGATCGGGGGATAGGTAGCCCCGACCCCCCGCTGCCAAGCTGTACCTTCCAGCGCCGCGCCTTGCGATGCCGGCTGGAACCGGTCGAGGCGGAGAGGTCTGAGGAAAAGCTCAATGGCGAAGCCACTGCTCTGCCCGGCGTGCGGGGTCGAAGTCACCGCAGGCCGGCTGTCGTGTCAGGAGTGCGGTTCGCTCCTCGCCGCGGTGGTCGATGCCCGTCCTCAGGCTCGGCGACCGACGCCGCCCCGGGATCTTCCCGCGGTCCCGTCCACTGCTCGTACCTCCGGCCTCGCTCCGAGCGGCGAGCCGCGTCGCCAGCGCGCAGCCCCGAAACCTCCGGAACGAGCAGCGAGGACACCACGGGCGGGAGCCCGCAACGGCGGGCCGTTGCCGGCCATGGGCGCGGCTACGGCATCCGGGGCTGCCTCGCAGCGAGCCGGCCTGCCCGCGGGTCTTGCGCCTGCGGATGGCGCCGTTTTCGTCGCGCCGCCGCTGCCGGTGCTCAGAGGCTGGTCCGCGCTGCCGCCGGCCGGCCCTCCGATGCCCGCTTCTGCAACGTTCGAGCCTGGCGTTCCGTTTGCCGCGGTCGGCGCCGGAGATGCCATGGCGGGCAACGGGGCGCCCGCCCCCGGGGCGTTGAACGCCCCGACCGGTGGCCCGGCCAGTGCCGGACCGAAACCCGGCAAGGCCTCCTTGTGGGCCGATCTCCCGCTCGACGCTCCGAACGATCTCCCCGGCTGGTTCGTCGCCATTGGTGGCGCGATCGCGGCGTTCAGCTTCCTGCTGCCATGGGCGGCTCGGGGCCGCACGTTGATCGGCGACACGACGCTCGAGCTGAACCCCGGCTATATCGACAGCTGGGGCCTGGCGGTGCCCACGTCCGTGCTGCTCGTGGGTCTCGCGCTGGCTCTGTTCGCGCTCGCCGTCTGGCCGAACCGGATCCCGCGCTGGATCGCCTGCGGCATCCTGCCGATTCTGGGTGGCGGTTTGTTCGCTGGAATCGCGTGGACCTATGCCAGCGCGTCGAGCGCGTTCGGCGGCGGCGTCGGCCTCTCTGCCCTGCTCCTTGGAGCGGGATTCCTCGTCGCCGGTGGCGTCCTGGAAGTCCGTCCGCGGCGTCACGAGCCACCGCAGTCAGGCGTCTAGCGGCCCGTTCGCCCCTGATACACTGCGCCGGACGTCGCGCCGGCCCCGCCCATCATACGGGGCGAGCCACTTGCTCAGCCCCGAACCAGGAGGCTCCGCACAGGGCGCATGGACCAGATCCTCCAGACGATCGGCAAAGCCTTCGGCGATGTGGTCAACAACCCATACGTTCAGCTGGCGGCGGAGGCGATCGCGGTCTACTTCGTCGTCCTCTGGCTGGCGGCCGCGTACTGGGCCTTCCGCGACATGCAGCTGCGGGCGGAGAACCCCCTCGTCCCCTATCTCGCGGCGAGATTCATCATCGTTTCGACCCCGCTCCTGTTTCCAGCCGCGGTGTTCGTGTACCGGATCGTTCGACCCCAGGAGAAGGTTGGCGAGGTGTACGAGCGGACACTGGCCGAGGAGGCACTCCTCGCCGAGGTAGAGGCGGTCAAGACGTGTCCCACGTGCGCACGCCGCGTGCACGACGAATGGATCATCTGCCCGACCTGCCGGACGCGGTTGAATCGCGTGTGCCCGAACTGCAGCCGTCTCGTCGGGCTTGACTGGTCGCTTTGCGCTTGGTGCGGCAAGGACTTCGAGCGGCGCGAGGTCGCGGCGGCCGGGCTGGCGCAGATTCCGGGAGGACGTGACGCCGTCCGCGAGCCCCTTCCCGCGGAAGCGACGGCGGTGGCATCCGCAGGACGAACCTCGCTTCGCGGAACAGGGTCGCGGGGCGGCAGCCGTGCGATGCCTCCCCGCCCGACGACAGACCCGCTTCCGGAGCGTTGAGCGGGGGCGGACACCCTTCCGGCGGCGGGCTCCAGGGGGAGGAGCCTCCCCAGCCACCCGCGTCGCCCGAGCCATCTGTGGACACCGGACCTCCACCGACATCCGAGCCTCCCGGGCGTCCCGGGCGTCCCGGGCGTCCCGGGCTTCGGACGTTCACCCTCGAAGGCCGGGCCGCCCCAGGCCTGTTCCTCGTCGGCTGGCTGTGCACGATCATGGGCTTCGGGCTGGTCATTGTCGGTGGGCTCGCCGACCCCGGACCCGTCAAGACGCTCGTCTTCGCCATCGGGCTGGCACTGCTCGCGATCGGGCTGGTCGCGGGCGCCGGTTCCCAGGCACTCGACCGACGGGCGCGCGGAGAGGCCTACACGGGGCCATCGCCGTTCCTCGCCTTTGCCGCCGTCATCCCGCTGACGTTCCTGGCCGCCCTGATCGTTTTCCGGCCGCTCGTCGCGCTCGGGCTTCGCGCCGACGCTCCCCTCGCGACCCTGATCGGCATCACGATCCAGGCTCTGGTCTATATCGCCGTCGTCCGACTGCTCGTGATCGGCCCCGGGGCACTGCGCTGGTCAGAGATGGGTCTTCGCCGCCGGGCCGGGGAGATTCCGCTGGACATCGCCCGGGGCGCCGTCCTGGCGCTGCCTGTGCTTTTCGCGACCGTCCTCGTCGCGGCGCTGCTCGTCGCGCTCCTCGGGACCCGCCCGGAGTCGCCATTGCCGCCGGCCTCGAACACTGTCGATCTGCTTCTCAACCTGGTCTCGGCGGCGGTCGTCGCGCCAATCGGGGAGGAAGTCTTCTTCCGGGCTTTCGCGACGACGGCCTGGGCGCGCACCTATGGCGTGACGCGGGCGATCGTGCAGGGCGGCCTGGTCTTCGCGCTCGCGCACGTCCTGACAGTCAATACGGTCGACTTCTCGGAGGGCAGTCGTCAGGCACTGATCGCCTTTGGCGCGCGAGTCCCGGTGGCCCTGGCGCTGGGCTGGCTGTTCCTCGGTCGACGCTCGATCTACGCCTCGTTCGGGCTCCATTCAGCGTTCAACGCGATCGCGCTGCTGCTGAGCCAGCTCCCCTGATTCTCCGCGATCCGGGCTGCCGTCAGCCGGCTGCACCCGGTAAAGCCGCCAGTAAGGCGCCGGTGAGCCCGCGGTGAGGGGCACTCGCTAAAGTCGCGACCGTCCCTGGGATCCGGATGGCAGGGGGAATCGGCGGGCTCCTGTCGTCCGGGTCCGGGGACGCCTCGCGGCCACTCCGCGTCCTGGCCCTGCCACCGCCCGCCTTGAGGTCAGTGATCGGATGGGCCAACGGGCGATCCGCGAGCTGCCGCCCGACGAGCGACCTCGCGAGCGACTGGCGCTACGCGGTGCCGGCGGCCTCCAATCCGCCGAGCTCATCGCGCTCCTGTGGGGTTCGGGCCCGCGGGGCGCCAGCGCCGTCGAGCTCGCCGAAACGGCCCTCGGCCGCCATGACGGCCTAACGGGCCTGGCGCGTGCGACCGAGCTCGAGCTGCAGGCGATCCCGGGCGTCGGTCGAGCCAAGGCCGCGCAGCTGGCGGCCGCCTTCGAGCTCGGTCGGCGGCTGATGGCCGACTGGCCTGCCGGACGTTGGACGATCCGCGCTCCGAACGACGTGGCGGACCGACTCGTGCTGCAGATGGGCCGTCTCGAGCATGAGGAGCTGCGGGTCGTCCTGCTCAACACGAAGAACGTCGTGCTCCGTGTCGTGACCGTCTACCAGGGCAACGTGTCGTCGTCGCTGGTACGCGTCGGCGAGCTCTATCGCGACGCGGTCCGGCTCAACGCGACGGGAGCGATCCTCGTCCACAACCATCCATCGGGCGACCCGACGCCCTCGGCCGACGACCTGCACCTGACGGCCGAGGCGCTCGCTGCCGGCCGCCTGCTCGACATCGACCTGCTCGACCACCTCGTGATCGGCCATGACGCGTACGTGTCGCTGCGCGATCGAGGGGTGGCCTTCGATCGGGCGGGCCGGGGCTGACATCGCCGGACTGCTCCGGACGGGCTGGGGCAGGCGGTTATACTGCACGGGCTTTCCCGCGAGCGACCTCAGGGCTCGCCCCACCGCCGGGAGCCGCGTGCCCACCCTGGACGCCTCCGGCCACCACCACGAAGGATCTGCGCTCGATCATGTTCGACCGTCTGCTCGGCCTGTTCTCGCGGGACATCGGGATCGACCTGGGCACCGCGAACACGCTCGTCCACGTGAAGGACCGGGGCATCGTGATGAGCGAGCCGTCGGTCGTCGCGATCGACACGAAGACCAAGCGGGTCCTGGCGATCGGGGCGGAGGCGAAGCGGATGGTCGGCCGGACCCCGGCAAGCATCCAGGCCGTGCGGCCGCTGCGCGACGGAGTCATCAGCGACTTCGACGTGACCGAGCAGATGATCAAGTACTTCGTAGACAAGGTGCACGACCGTGTCGGCCTCATCGCTCGACCGCGCATGCTCCTGGGCATTCCCTCGGGCGTGACGGAGGTCGAGAAGCGCGCCGTTCGTGATGCCGCCGTCAACGCGGGAGCGCGCTGGGCGCGGTTGATCGAGGAGCCGATGGCCGCCGCGATCGGGGCCGGCCTGCCAGTCAGCGAGGCGTCGGGCAGCCTGGTCGCGGACATCGGTGGCGGCACGACCGAGGTCGCGGTCATCAGCCTCGGGGGCATCGTCGTCAGCCGCAGCATCCGCATGGGCGGCGACGAGATGGACCAGGACATCGTCGCCTTCGCCCGCCGCGAGTACAACCTGTTCCTCGGCGAGCGGACGTCGGAGGACATCAAGATCGCCATCGGGTCGGCATCGCCGGGCGAATGGGACTCGCAGCGCGTGACGCTCCGCGGCCGCGACCTGCTGACGGGACTTCCGCGGAGCGTGGAGGTCGGCGCGGAGCAGATCCGGGACGCGATCGAGCCGACGGTCCAGCAGATCGTCGACACGATCAAGGACACGATCGAGGAGACCCCGCCCGAGCTGGTCGCCGACATCATGGACCAGGGCATCGTGCTGGCCGGCGGAGGGGCGCTGCTCGTGGGCCTCGACCGCCGCGTCGCGGAGGCGACCCAGATGCCGGTCCACATCGCGGACGATCCGTTGACGTGCGTCGCGCGTGGGACGGGCCTCGTGCTCGAGGAGCTTGGCAACCCGCAGATGGACAGGGTTCTCGTCGCCGACACCTACGCGCGCCCGCCCCGCTGACGGCCCTGCGCTAGTCTCAGGCGGGCACCATGGCAACCAGTCGACTGCTCGCCTCGAGGACGGCTCGGCGCCGCACGATTGCCTACGCCGTTCTCCTCTCGCTCTCCGTGGCCGCGATGGGCATCTCCGGCACGCCGCCCGTCACCGAGCTGCAGAAGGCGTTCGGCTTCGCGTTCAAGCCACTGCAGTCGGCCGTATCGGGCGTGGCCAACGGCGTGGGCTCGGTGGTCGGGGCATTCGTCGAGCTGGACCGACTGCGCGCCCGCAACGAGGAGCTCGAGCGCGAGAATCAGCGCCTCGCGAGCGAGAACACACGGGCCGTCGAGATCGAGCGACAGAACAAGCTTTTGAGTGACCTGCTCCAGCTGCGCAGCAACATCGACTTCAAGACGGTGCCGGCGTCGGTCATCGCGCGCGAGGACCCCAACATCGAGATGACCATCACGATCGACCGAGGCACGGACGCCGGGCTGAACGCGGGCGACGTCGTGGTAGCTGGCGGCGGGGCGGTGGTTGGGCGGGTGACAGACGCGAACCCCGCCTCGGCCCACGTCCTGCTGATCAACTCGGTGAACTCCGTCGTGATCGGCCAGCTCAGCGGCAGCTCGGCGACCGGCGAAGTAGCGGGCCAGCTCGGCGGGGTCCTGGCGATGCAGAACATCGACGCGACCGAGACGGTCAACGACGGCGAGGCGGTCCTGACCGCCGGGATCGAGCTCAAGAACGGGGTCAGATCCCCGTTTCCCAAGGGACTCCTGATCGGCCAGGTGCTCGATGTCCAGCACAACCCCAACGCCGTCGTCCAGACCGCGTTCGTGAAGCCCGCGATCGACCTGAGCAAGCTCGAATACGTGCTGGTCATCACGAATTACGAGGGCGGCCTGCCCGTTCCCGGCCAGTCGCCGGGCGGCTGCGCGCCGACCGGTGTCACGCTCCCGGCCGGAGAGCAGCCGTGCAGCGTTGCCACGCCGACGGCGGCACCGAACCACAGCGCGACGCCCAAACCCTGACTCGCGACCGCCCCCTCGACCTCCCCGTTCACCGCTTCAGCGGCTGTTACGCTGTGGCGCCATGAACGGGCGCGGCTCGTGAAGGGGATCGTGCTTGCCGGGGGGACGGCGACCCGGCTCTACCCGCTCACGATCGTGACCAACAAGCATCTCCTGCCGATCTACGACCGGCCGATGATCTACTACCCGATCGAGACCCTGGCCGGGATGGGCATCCAGGAGGTGCTCGTCATCGTCGGCGGGAAGAGCGTCGGCGACGTCGTCGAGCTGCTGGCCGACGGGTCGCACTTCGGCCTCGACCTCACATATCGCTACCAGCACGGGGCCCTCGGGATCGCGCACGCAATCGGCCTGGCGCGGAGCTTCGTCGGCGACGACTCGTTCTGCTGCGTCCTCGGCGACAACATCCTCCACGGCCCGCCCCTCGCCGACATCGCGCGAGAGTTCGACGCGGGCGCGTGGGGTGCGGGCACGCTGCTGCATCGCGTCCCCGACCCGAAGCGCTTCGGGGTCGCCGAGCTGGATGCCTCCGGCAACGTCGTCCGCTTCGAGGAGAAGCCCGCCCAGCCGAAGAGCGACCTCATTCCGATCGGGGTCTACTTCCTCCGCCCCGACGCGTTCGACGTGATCGAGCACCTCGCCCCATCGGGTCGCGGCGAGTTCGAGATCACCGACGTGCTGAACCACTACATCCCCAACGGCGGGCTCTACACGCGCGTCTACCAGGGCGACTGGACCGACGCGGGAACGGTCGCCTCGCTGGTCCGCGCGACCGAACTGGCCGCTCGGGCGGACGCCGCAGGTGATCTGCAACCTCCGGCACAGCGACCGGTCGAGGCGACCGCCTCCGACGCCTCCGGCGACGGAGCTGCGGCCCCGGTCCGCGTCCCGCTGGCATGAGAGACTCGCCGGTCGCGGGGCCCGGCCGCCGTCTGCTCGTGACGGGCGGGGCGGGCTTCATCGGCAGCTGCTTCGTGCGCGAGATTCTCGGGCGACGCGACGGAACCCGTGTCACAGTGCTCGACAAGCTGACGTACGCCGGGAACCGGGCAAACCTGGCGGCGATCGAAACGGATCCCGAGCAGGCCTCGCGGTTCCGGTTCGTCCACGGAGACATCGCAGCCCCCGACGTCGTGGGCCCACTCGTCGCCGAAGCCGACGCGGTCGTGAACTTCGCGGCCGAGACGCACGTCGATCGCTCCATCCTGGAGCCCGAGGCGTTTCTTGCGACGGGTGTCGTTGGCGTCCACGTGCTGCTCGAGGCGTGTCGCGCCGAGGCTGCCGACGGAGGGCTTCGGCCGGCCCCGCGGCTCGTGCAGGTGTCCACGGACGAGGTGTACGGCTCGGTGGCCAACGGCCATGCCCGCGAGACGGATCCTCTCGCACCGCGCTCGCCGTACTCGGCGGCCAAGGCGGCGGGCGACCTCCTGGTCGGGAGCTATTTCGCGACCTTCGGGCTGGACGTGGTGATCACTCGCGGGTCCAACACCTACGGGCCATTCCAGCATCCCGAGAAGCTCATCCCGCTCTTCCTTACGAACGCCCTCGACGACCAGCCGCTGCCGCTGTACGGGGACGGCCTCCAGCGCCGCGACTGGCTGTACGTCGCCGACCACGCGCTCGCCGTGGAGCACGTGCTCATCCACGGCGCGGCGGGCGAGATCTACAACATCCCGGGCGACACGGAGCGCACGAACCGGGAGGTCGTCGGGCTGCTCCTCGAGGAGCTCGGCAAGCCCTGGTCGCTTGTTCGGCAGGTCGAGGATCGCCCCGGCCACGATTGGCGGTACGCGATGGACGGCGCGAGGCTCCAGGCACTTGGCTGGCGAAATCGCACGGACTTCCGGGAGGGCCTCGCCTCGACGGTCGCCTGGTTCCGGGACAACGAGCCGTGGTGGCGAGCCTGCAAGTCCGGCGACTGGACCGCCTACTACGACCGCCAGTACGGCTCCCGGCTCGCGAACGGGTTGCTGGTCGCCGAGCTCGCCGCCGGCGACGACGTGTCTTCCCGCTGATGCGCGTCGCGATCACCGGTGCACGCGGGAGGCTGGGCCGCGCGCTGGTCGAGGCCTTCTCGGCCCCGCCCGGTGACCACGCCGAGGCGCCGGAGCACCCCTGGGAGGTCGTGTCCACGTGGAGCCGACCCGACTACGACCTCGACGATCTGAAGGCCGCGGATCGGCTGGTCCGGCGGGACCGACCGGAGGTGATCGTCCACGCCGCGGCGTGGACGGACGTCGACGGGTGCGCTCGTCACCCCGACCTGGCGAAGCGGCGCAACACCGATGCCACCGAGGCACTGGCACGGGCCTGTCTCGGCGCGGGCAGCCGGCTCGTGCTCATCTCGACGAACGAGGTGTTCGACGGCCGCCGAGCGGACGGTCGGGGCTACACGCCCGACGATCGGGTCGGGCCGCTCAACGCCTATGGCGACAGCAAGCTGGCGGGCGAGCGTGCGGCCCGGGACGCGTTCAACCGTGCGAGCCACCGCGAGCAGCTCGCCATCATCCGTACCGCCTGGCTCTACGGGCCCCCGGGCGACGACTTCCCGACGAAGATCCTGGCGGCTGCCGAACGCGCGTCGCGCACCCACGAGCCCCTGCGCGTCGTGTCGGACGAGATCGGCAGCCCGACGTTCGCTCCGGACCTGGCGCGGGCAATCGCAGGGCTGCTCGCGAACGGACGCGCCTCCGGGGTGCTGCACGTGGTGAACGCGGGTGCGGTGTCGCGCGCGGACTGGGCACGCGAGATCCTGCGCCAGGCAGGCGTCGACGAGGACGTCGAAGACATCGCCTCCAGAGCCTGGCCGCGCGCTTCGACCCCGCCGGCCTGGGCGGTGCTCGCTTCCGACGTGCCGCTCCGGCCGTGGTCCGTCGCGCTGGCGGAGTACCTCGCCACCTTCAGGCAAGCGGCGGCGCCGGCGGCCGGATGACCGGCGGCATCTGCCACCGATGAGCACGGACGCCGACACGCCGCGCGCTTCCGCCCTAGAAGGCGTTCGCACTGGGCGGCTCCAGCGGCACGCCGACGTGCGAGGCGTGTTTCGCGAGCTCTGGCGCTCGAGCGCCTTCGCCGACATCGAGCCCCGCCTGACGGGAGGGCCGGACGCACGGTTCGTGCAGGCCAATCTCTCGACCTCCGCAGCCGGGGTTCTCCGTGGCCTCCATTACCACCGGCACCAGCTCGACTACTGGGTCGTGACGCGCGGCCGCGTGTTCGTCGCGCTCGTCGACGTGCGACCCGTGTTGTCAGGCGACGGCTCGCGCCCGATCGTCGAGACGCACGAGCTGGCGGCCGACGATTGGCTCGTGATCCCCACCGGCGTCGCCCACGGCTTCCTGGCGCTCGACGAGCTCGAGGTGTGCTATCTCGTCACCGCGGAGTACGACGGCTCCGACGAGCTGGGGTTCGCGTGGGACGATCCGGCGGTCGGGGTCCCGTGGCCGACCGCCGGCCCCGGGCCTGGCATCCCGATCCTCTCCGACCGCGATCGCACGAATCCACCCCTCGCCGAGCTGCTCCGCCGAATCGCCGCCGAGGACGCCGGCGTCTGAACTTGCAGCCGCGGGCCGCCGGTCTCACCGGTGCGACCGCGCACCGCAACGTGCGACGGCCCCAGTGTCCCGGGCGCCACTCGACCCCACCGCTCCTCCATCTTCCGCACCCGCGTCGCCCCGATGGGCCCATGGCGCACGTGACCATCCCGCGATTGAGCGCTGCCGACCGGTCAGGACACCCTCCTCGCGTACTCATCGCGCGTCATCCCGCCGCTCGTTCGAGCGGTCCGGGGAGGGTTCATGCGGAAGCTCGTTCTGGCCGCCTCGATCGGCCTCGTCCTGCTCGTCGGCCTGGGGGTCCCGTCCGTCGGTGCTGCGACCGCGACGCCGCCGGCCAATCCCAAGGTCGTGATCATCGTCGGCCCGGTGGCCAGCATGACGAGCTACTACTGGTCGGACGCCAATGCCGCCGCCGCCGAGGCCCTCAAGTACACGAACAACGTCGTCAAGATCTATACGCCCCATGCGACGTGGGCGAGGGTCAAGACCGCGCTTCAGGGCGCTTCCGTCGTGATCAACATGGGCCACGGCAACGGCTGGCCCAGTCCTTATGCGCCCTACCAGCCATACACGAAGAACGGCCTCGGCCTGAACCCGAAGGACACTTCCTCGGACAACGCGACCACGCAGTACTGGGGCGAGTTTTACCTCGCGCGCGACATCCGCCTGGCACCCAACGCCGTCGTGCTGCTGAACCACCTTTGCTACTCCGCCGGGAACAGCGAGCCGGGCCATCCGGAACCCACGATCAGCGTCGCCCACCAGCGACTCGACAACTTCGCCGCCGGGTGGCTGCAGACCGGTGCGCGAGCCGTCATCGCGGAGGCGTACCACGGCGCGGTCGAAGAGGTCCGCGCCCTGTTCACGACCCACCAGACGATCGACCAGCTGTGGCGGAACATGTCCGATGCCAACGGCAACGTGGTCAGCTTCCCGAGCGTCCGGACTTCCTGGGCTACGGCCGAGTCGGACCCCGAGACACGAACCGGCCCGTTCCGCCGCTCCCTCGTCGGCGACCTGAACCTGCAGACGGCCGACATCACGGGCGCGCGGTACGCCTACACCGGCGGGGACCCATCGACGTTCGTCGTTCCCGGCGCCGCCTCCGTGAGCCGCGATGGCGCGGGCCTCTATCCAGACGCCACCCTGACGAACACCCAAGGGACCGGCTTGCCGCCGGCGACGCTCGCCCTGGGGACGGCCGTCCGCGTCGACAGCCAGGCGGGGACGGCACCCGACGGCCGACCGATCCTCGCGCTGCACACGCTCGACGGAGCCCGCTCGGGGTACATGTCCGGCGGCGACCTGCGGCCGCGCGACAGCGTTGGGCCGAACGTCTGGACGCTCGATGACGGGACCGGCGCCTTCTCACCGAACGGCGACGGTCGGCAGGACAGCCTGACGGTCTCTGGCCGCTTCAGCGAGCCCGTGAACTGGAGCACCCGATTCGAGCAGACCGACGGGACGGTGCTGCGCACGGTGAGCGGCAGCGGCGACACCTATTCAGTGAGCTGGGACGGCAAGATCGGCGGCGCGCCGGTGGCGGACGGCAGCTACCGGGTCGTCGTGCGCGCCGATGACGCGTGGGGCAACCCGACCGGTTCGAAGAGCGACACGATCACGGTGGACACGGTCGCGCCCAGCCTGAGCGCCCCCGCCGCCGCTGCCACGACGCCGACCTTCTCGCCAAACGGTGACGGGAACGCCGATTCGATCAGTGTCGGCTTCGATACGAGCGAGGCGGGCTTCATCGACGCGGACGTCCGGAACGCCGGCTCGACGACCATCCGCTCGTTCGCCACGAGCACCCAGGCCGGTGGCGGGACCGTGACCTGGCTCGGCGACGACGACGGCGGGGCGATCGTTGCGGACGGGACGTACACGATCGTGCTCCGACCGCGCGATCTCGCCGGCAACGTCGGAAGCGGCCGCACGTCAGTCGTCGACGTCTACAGTGCGGTCGCCTTCGTCCAGGGCTCGCCAACCCTGTTCTTCCCACAGGACGGCGACAGCGTTTCGACCAGGACCCGCCTCGGCTTCACGCTCCGCTCCCCGGCGAGCGTGACGTGGACGATCCGCGATGCCGCCGGGCAGGTCGTCTACACGCGGCTCACGGACGCCCCGCTGGCCGCCGGGAGCTATGCCTTCAACTGGAGCGGCAGGAACCAGGCCGGCGCATACGTGCCACGAGGTGTATACACCTCCACCGTCGCGGCCACGAACGGGGTTCTCGCCTCGGTCACGCGCGCGTCAGTCCGCGCCGACGCGTTCAAGATCTCGTCAAGCGACACCACACCAGGACGCGGTCAGTCCCTGACCTTCACGGCGACCACGGCCGAGTCGCTCAAGGCAAGTCCGAAGCTGCTCGTGTACCAGCCGGGCGTCACGACGCGCACGGTCACGATGACCAAGGTGAGTACGACGTCCTATCGCGTCACGGTTCGGCTGAGCAGCGCCGGCACCGCGGGGACGCTGCGAATTCGCGTGAACGGTTACGACGCGGCGGGCCATTTCCAGTGGAGCACCGTCACCTTCCCGCTCCACTGAGCTGACCGCTATCGGCCCGGCACCCACCGGAGCGACGTGGCCGATCCGTACGCCTCCACACCAGACCGGACGGTACCGGCCCCGGAACGGACCATCGTCGGGATTGTTCAGCCACCGGGCCCGGTCTACGGTGCCCTCGCTGCCGCGCTGCCTTCGCCGAGTCCGGGCGGGGGAGGCAATTTCCGTCGTGAGAGGGAAGCCCTTTGCACTCGTTCGTCCCCCGCTCTGTTGCGCCCGCCACCTCCCGACGCCTCGGCCGGCGGATCGCGAGCGCCATGACGATCACCGCCCTCGCCGCCGTCCTCGCCACGCCGGCGACCGCCATCCCCGCTGCAGCCGGTCGCACAGCCACCGCTTCCCGCTCAGCCTCCTCTGACACTTCGGCACCCGCTGTCGCCGCGGGCGGCGAGACGACGTCCGTCCCGGCGCGATTCACGCCGATCCGCGACGTGAGCTCCTCGACCCAGGCGCCCACAGCGAACAATCCCGGCGATGCCGCCGGGCTGGCGCCGGGCATTCAGTACGAGGAGGCGGAGGCGCACGCCGGCGACCACATCAGGTTCACGCCGGGCGGTCGCGTCGGCGTCCCGTTTCGCCCAAGACTGGACGATAGCTGGCCGGTCGATGGCAAGGCGCCACGCAGCCTGCCGGCAGGTCGCAGAAGTGGCCTGGAGATCGCTCGCAGTCCGACAGGCGAGACGGACCCGGTGGCCCCGCGGAATGCTGACGTCGACCAGTCGAGCGCGAACCCGCTCCCCGCCGACACAGCCTCGCTGTCGACGACGAGCCCTCTCGCGGGCGAGGGTATGGCCGCGAGCTCCGCGCTCCGCCGCCAGGTGTTCGGCTTCCTGCCCTACTGGAACGTCAACGACAGCGGCATGGTCCTCAACTACAACGTGCTCTCGAC
>VBFZ01000119.1:0-7141 GCA_005880805.1 Chloroflexota bacterium
CGTCCCCGACGTCGCCTTTGCGCGCGCCGGCAACATCGTCCACCTGGATCTCGCTGGCCGCAGCGTTCCGTTCCGGATCGCGTCACCGCCCGACGTCGATCGAGCCGCACGAGCGGCGGCTGGCCACGCCGGAACGAGTGCAGTGGATGTCACGGCCGCGATGCCCGGCGCGGTGCTCGCTGTCCATGTTTCGCCCGGCGACGCCGTCGAAGGTGGCGACCCGCTCGTGACCCTCGAGGCGATGAAGATGGAGCACGTCGTGCCGGCACCGATGGCGGGCACGGTGACCGAGCTGCTCGTGCAGCCGGGCGACCAGGTCACGCGCGGCCAGCTTCTCGGCGTGGTGGGGTCGGCAGTTGAAGCGCTACGCTCCGAGGAGCACCCACGCGAAGGAGACAAGGGAGACCGATGAACCCCAAGGCCGGACCGCCGGGCACGACGGCGAGCACGGACGCACCGCTGCCGGCAACGCGGGAGGAGCTGCTCCAGCTTCACCGGGCCGCCCGCGCTCGGCGGGACCGCGCGCCGCTGGACAGCAAGGAGTACATCGACGCGGCGGAGGAAGTCGGCCGAATCGAGGTCCAGATCGCCAGGGCCGAGCGAGCGATGGAACCGCCGCTCGGCTGACGATGGCCGCTGCCGACCCATCGGGCGACCCACCTGCACCCGCGGCCGGCCACGTCCGGATCTACGAGGTCGGGCCTCGCGACGGCCTCCAGAACGAGGCCGGGTCGATCGCGATCGAGCAGAAGCTCGAATTCCTGGCCCGCCTGGCGAACGCGGGCTTGCGCGAAATCGAGGCCACGAGCTTCGTCAGTCCGAAGGCGATCCCCCAGCTGGCCGACGCTGACGAACTCATGGATCGCCTCGACCGCGCCCCGGATGTCCGATACCCCGTGCTCGTCCCGAACGAGCGAGGGATGGCACGCGCTGAGGCCAGCGGCGTCGATGCGATCGCGGTGTTCACGGCGGCCTCCGATGCGTTCACGAAGGCGAACATCGGCATGACCGTGGACGAATCACTGGCGACATTCGGGCCGATCGTCGCGCGCGCCAAGGACAAGGGCTGGTGGGTGCGCGGCTACGTCTCGACCGCCTTCGGGTGCCCGTACACCGGCCGGGTCGAACCGAGCCGGGCGGCCGACGTCGGCCGCCGTCTGCTGGACCTCGGGGTGAACGAGGTGTCGTTCGGGGACACGATCGGCGTGGCCGTCCCGCGGCAGGTCAGCGAGCTGACCGGTCTCGCGGTCGCGGATGGAATCGCGCTCGACCGGCTCGCCTACCACTTCCACGACACGCGCGGAACCGCCCTCGCGAATGTGATGGCTGGTCTCGGAGGCGGAGTTCGGTGCTTCGACGCTGCGACGGGTGGAACCGGCGGCTGCCCCTACGCGCCCGGAGCCGCCGGCAATCTGGCGACCGAGGACCTGGTCTACCTCCTCGACGGGCTCGGGTACGAGCATGGTGTCCGACTGGAGGCGGTCCTTGACGCCGCTCGCTTCATCACGGCGGCGCTCGGCAAGCCCCTGTCCACGAAGGTCGGCCAGGCCGGCGGCTGGGACCCCAAAACAGGCCAGCCAACCGGCCGAATCTGAACCGGAGAGGGCCCTCGTCAGCCTCGTTACGTCAGCGGAGCGAGGACTGCTATTCTCCCGACCACCATGGACGGAATCGTGCTCGTACTGAACCAGACTTACGAGCCGCTCAACGTCTGCAACCTGCCGCGAGCCTTCCGCCTCCTGTTCGGCGAGAAGGCGGAAGTGATCGAGTTCGATCACCAGGTCATCCGGACGCCGCGGACGGAGTTCCGCGCGCCGTCCGTCATCCGGCTGCGGCACCACGTCAAGCGGCCGCGGCCGCGCGTGAAGCTGACGCGTCGCGAGGTCTTCGTTCGCGACCACTACACCTGCCAGTACTGCGGCCGGCAGTCGCATGACCTGACCCTCGACCACGTCAAGCCCCGCCACCGCGGCGGTGGCCACACGTGGGACAACCTGGTCGCGGCCTGCAAGCCCTGTAACCATCGCAAGGGTGGCAAGACGCTCGACGAGGTGCGTCTTCGTCTGATCCGTCCGCCCTTCGAGCCGCGCAGCGACGTGTATTCGCTCTTCACTCCCTACCTGGCCGACGATCGGAACGAGGCCTGGCGGTCGTACCTGTTCCTGGGTCGGAACTGACGGGGACGGCCGTGCGGGAACCGCCGGCCAGCACGGGCCGCGAGGGGTTGGGGCACACCCTCGAAGCGCGGCTCACGATTCCCGAGCCGGTCCGGGAGCTGATGGACGCCCTCTGGTCGGCCGGTCACAGCGCGTACGTCGTGGGCGGTTCGCTTCGGGACGATCTCCTGGAGCGCCCGCCCGCGGACTGGGACCTGGCCACGGACGCGCGGCCGGACCAGATCCAGGCAATCTTCCCCGATGCGCTCTACGAGAACCGCTTCGGAACGGTGACGGTCCGCCGCGACGGTCGCGCCTACGAGGTGACGACCTTCCGGACGGACGTCGACTACGCCGACTTCCGCCGACCGACGAGGGTGGAGTTCGGCGAGTCGATCGAGGACGACCTCGCCAGGCGCGACTTCACCGTCAACGCGCTGGCCTGGGGCGCCGAGGCCGTCGACGGTGGCGGGCTTGCCCATGCAGCCTTCGTCGACCCACACGGCGGGATGGCGGACCTCCGCTCCCGTACCCTCCGGGCAGTCGGCGCTCCCGAGGCCCGGTTCCGGGAAGACGCCCTGCGCATGATCCGGGCCGTTCGGCTTGCCGCCACCCTCGACTTCCGGATCGATGACGAGACCTTCGCCGCGATCCGGGGCTCGTCCGGTCTCGCGGCACATCTGTCAGGCGAGCGCGTGGCGTCCGAGCTCGACAAGCTCATGCATGCGGCCCGGCCTTCGATCGGACTGCGCCTGATGGGCAGCTCCGGGCTGCTCGCTGTGGTCCTCCCGGAGCTCGCCAGCCAGCGCGGCGTGCCCCAGAACAAGATCGAGGGCGAAGATCTCTGGGACCACACCCTGCGAACCGTGGACGCTGTGCCCGCGGATCGACCGGTGGTCCGCCTCGCGGCACTCCTGCACGACGTGGGCAAGCCACCGACGCAAGCCGACGGTCACTTCTACCAGCACGAGGTCGTCGGCGCCGAGGTTGCCGAGGACATCCTGCGGCGACTCCACACGCCTCGCGCCGTCAGCGACCGGGTCGTGCACCTCGTGCGGCAGCACATGTTCCGCTACGAACCCGAGTGGACCGACACGGCGATTCGACGCTTCATCGCCAAGGTCAGGCTGCCGGCGATCGACGATCTCCTCTCGCTTCGCGAGGCGGACAACGTCGGCAGCGGGCTCAGCCGGGATGCCGGCGATCTGCCTGAGCTTCGGGGCCGGATCGGCACGGAGACCCAGGCAGGCCTCGTGCTCGATCGGAACGCCTTGGCGGTCGACGGAGACGACCTCATGAAAGAGCTCGGCCTGCCGCCCGGTCCTGAACTGGGCCGCCTCATCGATCGGCTCGTCGAGCGAGTGATCTCGGACCCGGCATTGAACGACCGCGAGACCCTGATCGACATCGCCCGGACCGAAACGCTGACGGACGAGAGTCGTTGATCGAGCTGCTCCTCCAAGCCGAGCGGGAGCTCAACGTCGGCATGGTCGACAGCGCGGAGCGGCTCTTCGCCCAGGTCCTCGCCGCGGATCCCCGGAACGGAATCGCCCAGATCGGTCTCGCGCGCGTGGCACTCGAGCGGGGGGACGAGCGCAAGGCGTACGACCTCGCCGCCGAGGCACTGGCCCTCGATCCTCAGAACGCCGCCGCGCAACGGATGGTCGCCCGCTTTGCCGAGGTGTTCGCCGCCCGTGGTGAGGCGGTTCCGCCCGCTCCCGGAGAGACGGTGCCCGCTCCCGGACCAGCGGCCCTGCAGCGCGAGAAGACCACCTCAGCTCCGCGCTCGCCTCCCGGCTTCCTCGCCCGCCTGCTCGGCCGCCGGTAGTCCCCGCCCTCATGCGCGTGCTCGTCACCGGAGGTGCCGGCTACATCGGATCCGTGTCGGCAGAGGTGCTGCTCCGGGAGGGTCATGACGTCGTGGTGCTCGACGACCTGTCGACGGGCCACCGGGCCGCGGTTCCTGAGGGAGCCTCACTCGAGGTCGGGAGCTATGGCGAGACGACGGCTGTCGACGACCTGTTCGCCCGCCAAGCGTTTGACGCCATCCTCCACTGCGCGGCCCGCTCGCTGGTGGGCGAGTCGGTCCGCGACCCGGCCCGCTACTACCGCGACAACGTGGCCGGTGGGATCGCACTCCTTGAAGCGGCACGGGGCCATGGGGTCAAGCGCTTCGTCTTCAGCTCCACCGCGTCTGTCTATGGGACCCCGCGCGAAACGCCAATCCGAGAGGACGCCGACCTGCGCCCGATCAACCCCTACGGCGAAACGAAGCGGACGTTCGAGGGCGCCCTCGCCTGGTACGCCGAGGCCTACGGTTTTCGAAGCGTCTCGCTGAGGTACTTCAACGCCGCCGGGGCCTCCGAAGCGCTGGGGGAAGACCACCGGCCCGAGACCCACCTCATCCCCATCGTGCTTCGGGCCGCGATGGCCGGAGACGAGGTGACGGTCTTCGGTGACGACTATCGGACGCCCGACGGTACCTGCATCCGCGACTACATCCATGTGCTGGACCTTGCCCGCGCGCATCTTCTCGCTCTCGAGGCAACGGCGCCCGACGACCCACGCACGGGTAAGCCAGCCGAGCCGGCGGCGGCCCTGGTCTGCAACCTTGGGAGCGGCCGCGGGTACAGCGTGCGCGAGGTTCTCACCGCGGCGGAGCGAACAATTGGGCGCCTCATCGCGCAGCGAGTTGGTCCGCGTCGCGCCGGCGATCCGCCGGTCCTCGTCGCATCGTCGGATCGAGCCCGTGAGGTTCTGGGGTGGACCGCGCGCCAGGATTCGCTGGAGGCCATGATCGATTCGGCCTGGGCCTGGCAGCGGCGCCACCCCGAGGGATATGCCGAGTAGCCAGTCAAGACCCGCGTCCTACAATCGCGCCATGCCAGCGACGGTTGCCGCGGACGAGGCACGCAGCTGGCGGCCGCAGGCGTTTGGCCGCCGGGCCGCGAGCAAGATCGACGACCCGATCGTCGAGCCGCTGTGGATCGGCGACCGGGCGATCCTGCACGCAGAGCGCGATCGGGTGGAGCTGCTCGACGAAGAGGGGGAGCCGTTCGTCCCCGACCTCGTCGCCGACGTCATCGCTGCGCTGGCCGAGGCCATTCGCGCGGACTCTCTCGTCCTCGACGGGTATCTGACCGTCCAGGCTACCCGCGCGCAGGAGTCCGCATTCCTCGGCGTCGAAGCGCCAACCTCGGGCGAGTTCGCGACCCAGTTCCTGATCGGCCAGCGGCGTCGCCCGGAGGTGGCCGACGAACAGTTGCCGATCACCCCGGACGCACCGCTCGCCTTCGTCGCCGTAGACATCCTGGCCGTCGACGACGAGTCGCTCCTCGACACCCCCCTGCTCGAGCGTAAGCGCATCCTCGAGAGCGTCCTCGAACAGAGCGAGCTCGTGCGCGTCGGCGCCTACGTCCGGCCGCCCATCGACAGCTGGCTGGCGACCTGGCGCGCGCTCGGCTTCGGCTCCCTGGCATTCAAGGCGTCGAACAGCCGCTACCGGCCTGGCCGGACCAACGACGCCTGGTCGACCGCGCAAATTCCCGCGCGCTAGTCCCGGACCATCGATCACGGGGGTCGACCAACCGCGCGAGGCAGATCCGTCCGCGAGGCAGATCCGTCCGCGAGGTAGATGCGCGCGCGAGGTGGTAGGGTCCCCCAGATGCCCGCGACCTCGCTCACGCCGGCCATCCGCGACGAGATCGCCCGCCTCGGTCGCGCCGACATCATGGTCGGCATACCGAGCTTCAAGAACGCAGCGACCATCGGCTACGTGGTCCGCGCGGCGCAGGCCGGCCTCGTCCAGTACTTCCCGGATCTGCGCCCGGTGCTCGTCAATTCGGACGCTGGATCGCCGGACGGCACGCAGAGGGTCGTCGTGGAGACCGAGCCGCCGGATTACATCGAGAAGATCCTCCTCGTCCGGCCGGCCAACCGTCTCGAGCGGGTCAGCCTGACCTATCCCGAGGTCGACGGGGTCGGCGGCAAGGGCGCCGCTCTGCGGACCATCTTCGAGATCGCGGCCGCCCTCGAGGCCCAGGCCCTCGTCGTCGTCGACTCGGACCTGCGGTCGATCATCCCCGAGTGGATCGAGCTGCTGGCCGGTCCGATCCTCAAGGGTGGCTACGACTTCGTGGCGCCGCTGTACGCCCGCTACAAGTACGACGGCACGATCACCAACACCGTTACCTACCCGCTGACACGCGCCCTCTACGGCCACCGCATTCGGCAGCCGATCGGCGGTGACTTCGGGGTCAGCGGCGACCTCGTGCAGCACTACCTCGCCCAGGAGGACTGGACATCCGATGTCAGCCGCTTCGGCATCGACATCTGGATGACGACGGCGGCCCTTACGGGTGGCTTCGCGGTCTGCCAGGCGCGGCTCGGCGCCAAGGTCCACGACCCGAAGGACCCTGGCTCGGACCTGGGGCCGATGTTCCGCCAGGTCGTCGGGACGATCCTCCGCCTCGCAACGCAGCACGCCCGCTCATGGCTGCCGATCCGGGGCTCGCACGACGTCCCGGCCTATGGCTTCGAGCGGATCCAGGACCCGCCGCCGCTCGAGGTGAACACGATCCGCCTGTTGAGCGAGTTCCACCTCGGCTCGATCACGAGCGCGGCGACGTGGGAGGAAATGCTGTCGCCTGCCGCGTACGAGACCGTGATGACCCTCGCGAGCGAGGCCGGACCGCTCGCGGAAACCGCCAGGCAACGGCTGGGCCTGCCGGGTGGAGGGCCCGACCACGGCTCAGGTGGCAGGGGGTCGACGAACGACGCCCACCCGACGACCGACGAGATGTCGGCCGAGCTTGCCAGCTTCCACTTTCCCGACGATGCCTGGGCGCGCACGATCTATGACCTTGTACTTGCGGCCGCGCGCCCCGACGCCCCGATCGAGCGCCTGGTCGCCGCCCTGGTGCCGATCTATTTCGGCCGCGTCGGCAGCTTCGTGATCGAGAACCGCGGGCTGACAACCGACCAGG
>VBFZ01000119.1:7184-10323 GCA_005880805.1 Chloroflexota bacterium
AGCCGTATCTGATCAAGCACTGGAACGCCGCCGTAGAAACTCCGTCGGAACCGGCGATCGGTGGCGACGGCACCGGAGGTCCGCTGCCAACCGGGGCATCGACGGTCGATCGCTCCTGATGGCCACGCGCTCGCCACTGCCGGCCCGGATCCTGATTCCCGTCGCGAATCCGCTGACCGCTGAGGAGCTCGTGCGCCTCGGGGCGTCGCTCCTGGACCGGCGGGCCGGCGAGCTGACCGCGCTGGGCATCGTCGAGGTGCCCGAGGGCATGCCGCTGTCCGAGGGCGCCACACGCGCGCGCCACGCACGGCGCCTGCTCCAGCGCGTGCTCGACTTCGCGCCCGAGGGCACGACGATCCACCCGATCGTCCGTATCGGTCGCCACGCCGCGGAGGGAATCGTCGAGGCAGCCGCCGAGCAGGAAGCGGACCTGATCATCTTCGGCTGGGGTGGCAAGTCGCATGGGCCACCGGGCACGCCACCGACGACCGGCCGAGGCGGCGACGGCCGCGGCCAGGCCGCATCGATGAACAGCGCCAACGGACAGCCGACGGCGGCCGGACGAGGCCCAACCCGCCAGATTGCGGGGGCCCGCACGACCGTCTTCAGCCCGACCATCGACGAGGTCGTCCGCGAGTCACCGTGCGACATCGCGGTCGTCAAGCAGCGCGGCTCAACGGCGATCCGGCGCATCCTTGTGCCGGTCCGAGGCGGTCCCCATGCGGAGCTGGCGTTGCGGTTCGCGGACGCGCTGGCCCGCCGTCACGACGCCACGCTGGCCGTCCTCCACCTCGTCCCGCCCGGGATCACGCTTGCTGTTCGGGCCCAGGCCGAACGTGCGCTCTCGGCGTTCATCCGCCAGCAGATCGGCGGGCGGGCAGAGCCGCTCGTGCGCGAGGCAGCCAACGTCCGGAACGCCATCCTGCGCGAAGCCGAGACCGCGGACCTCGTGGTGATGGGCGCCTCGGCGGCGCCGGGCGGCACGGACGGGGAGGGGACGCTCTTCGGGGCCTTGCCGGAGGCGATCGCCACGCGCGCCCGCCCGACGGTGGTCGTCGTCAAGACGCGCGAATCGATCGGTCATCGGACCTTCGAGCAGCTCGCTCAGAAGGCCGAGACCCTTGCCGCCGCCGACCGGGCGGCCGAAGAAGCGCGCGCCGTGCCTGCCCGCGTCGAGCGCTGGTTCGGCGAGTCGAACTTCCACCATGCCGAGTTCGCCGAGCTGCGGCGGCTGGTTCAGCTCAAGGAGAAGCAGAACCTGACCATCAGCCTCGTCCTGCCGACGCTCGACGAGGAGGAGACGATCGGGCCGATCGTGCGCAGAGCGATACGCGAGCTCATGGGTCGGGCGCCCCTCCTCGACGAGATCGTCGTGGTCGACTCGGCGTCGACGGACCGCACGCGTGAGGTCGCCGAGGCGGAGGGAGCGCGGGTCATCCAGCACCCCGAGGTCCTCAGCCGCTACGGCAGCTTCAAGGGCAAGGGCGAGGCGCTCTGGAAGTCGCTTTACGAAACGTCCGGCGACCTGATCGTGTGGGCCGACACGGACGTGCGGAACTGGCACCCGCGGATGGTGTACGGAACGCTCGGGCCGCTCCTGCACGAGCCGCGGCTGCAGTACGTCAAGGGCTACTACCAGCGGCCAATCGTTGAGGGCGGCATCCTCCGGGAGGGCGGCGGGGGACGGGTCACGGAGCTGGTCGCACGACCGCTGATCAACCTCTTCTTTCCCGAGCTCTCCGGCCTGATCCAGCCGCTGTCCGGGGAGTACGCCGGCCGGCGCTCGCTCCTCGAGAGCATCCCGTTCTTCACCGGCTACGCGGTCGAGATCGGCCACCTCATCGACGTCGCGGAGCGAGTGGGCCTCGAGGGGCTGGGCCAGGTCGACCTCGAGCGGCGGGTCCACCGCAACCAGGAGCTGGAGGGGCTCACTCGAATGTCGTTCGTGATCCTGCAGGCCGTGATGAAGCGGCTCGAGGAACGGCGGAAGGCCCGCCTCTTCGCGGAGCTCGGCTCGACAATGAAGCTGCCGCGCTCCGGCCGGGGGCGCCTGTCGCTGGAGGTCATCGAGCTAGCCGACCAGGAGCGGCCGCCGATGATCCGCATCCCCGAATACCTCGAACGCCGGCGCGGCGTCGGACTGCTCCCGGTCGAGTCCGCACTTCGGTGACCCCTTGGCGGGTCGTCTTCGCCCCCGACTCGTTCAAGGGCAGCCTGACTTCCGTCGAGGTCGCCGAGGCGCTTGCGAAAGGCTGGCGTCGAGCCCGCGGGGACGACGAGCTCGTCCTCGCGCCGATGGCCGACGGCGGCGAAGGGACGCTCGCGGCGATCGAGGCCGGGGGCGGCTGGGAGCCGCAGGAAGTCGAGGCGACCGACCCGCTCGGGCGGCCGGTGGTCGCGCGATGGCTGCGCTCGCAGGATGGCCGGCGGGCGGTGGTCGAGCTGGCGTCCGCCTCGGGGCTGTCGCGCGTCTCGCCGGACCAGCGTGACCCTTTTGCGGCCTCGACGCGCGGAACGGGCGAGGTGCTCTGCGCCGTGCTCGACGCGGGGGTCAGGCAAATCGTCCTGGGAATCGGGGGCAGCGCCACCACTGACGGGGGAGCCGGCATCCTCGAAGCCCTCGGGGCCCGGGTCGGGGCCGATGGCGTGGACCTGTCCGGCCTCGATCCGCGCCTCGCGGAGACGGACCTCCTTGCCGCGACGTACGGTCCGCAGAAGGGCGCGAGCCCGAGCCAGGTCCGCGAGCTGGATGCCCGGCTCGCACGCTTCGCCGCCGCCCTGGAGGAGGCCGCCGGGCGACAGGAACATGACACGCGCGGAGCTGGCGCCGCGGGCGGCACCGCCTTCGGCCTGCTGGCCATTTGCGACCGGTTCGCCCGGCTTGAGCTTCGGCCCGGCGTGGGCCTGGTCATAGCCGAAACCGGGCTCGAGCGCAAGCTCGCGGGCTCGAACCTCGTCGTCACGGGCGAGGGCCGGATCGACGTCCAGACGGCATACGGCAAGACCGCGCTCGGCGTGGCACAGCTCGCCACGGGAAGCGGCGTTGCGTGCATCGCCGTTGGGGGCGGGGCGGAGTCTGAGGGGATCGCCGCACTTGCCGAGCTCGGCGTCATCGTCGTCCCGGTGGTCGAGAGTCCCC
>VBFZ01000262.1 GCA_005880805.1 Chloroflexota bacterium
CTCCTCGCTTCGGGAGCAACCATCCTTGGGCAGATCCTGGCGCTGGTTGCCCTGGGGCTCCTCGTGGTGTCGCTGCTCGTCGCCGTCGTGCGGCCACCGTGGTACATCCGCGTGCTCCACCGGGTCGGCATCTTTCGCAGCGCCCGGCCGAACGAGATCGTGAGAATGGGCATCGGCAGGACGTTCCAGAACATCCGCCTCTTTCGGGACATGACCGCGCTCGAGAATGTCATGGTCGGCCAGCATTCCCGGATGCGCGCGGGATTGGTCGACGCGGCGCTCCGCCTGCCCCGCCACACGGCCGAAGAGAAGGAGGTCCGCGAGACGGCGCGCCGCTGGCTCGGCTACGTCGGGCTCCGTGGCCGCGACGACGAGCTGGCCCGCAACCTCCCGTATGGTGACCAAAGGCGTCTCGAGATCGCGCGTGCGCTCGCGAGTCAGCCCAAGCTGCTGCTGCTCGACGAGCCGACCGCCGGGATGAACCCTTCGGAGACCGGCCAGATGACCGGGCTGTTCGAGCGCATTCGTACGGAGCTGGGGATCACCGTGCTCCTGATCGAGCACGACATGCGCGTGGTCATGGGCGTGAGCGACCGGGTAACGGTGCTCGATCATGGCGAGAAGATCGCCGAGGGGTCCCCGGACGTGGTGCGCGCCGACCCGCGCGTCATCGAGGCCTACCTGGGCACGGGCGCAACCTGATGACAGAGCACGGTCCCGATCAACCGGAGCAGACGACCGGGCCCGCGCAGTCCGGGGTCGCGGCCGCTGCACCTGCAACGGCAACCGCTGCGGCACCGGCACCGTCGCCTGCCGAGCGAAACGGCAAGATGGTGCTCCGCCTGGCCGACGTGCACACGTACTACGGCCACATCCACGCGTTGCAGGGCGTCTCGCTGGAGGTGCGCGAGGGCGAGATCGTGACCTTGCTCGGTTCGAACGGGGCCGGCAAGACCACGACCCTCAAGATCATCAGTGGACTCCTCCACCCGCGCGAGGGAAAGGTCGAATTCGAGGGCGACGACGTCTCGCGCGTGCCCCCCCACGAGCTGGTGCGTCGGGGAATCGGGCAGTCCCCCGAGGGCCGACGGATCTTCAGCCGGATGACCGTGATGGAAAACCTGCAGATGGGCGCCTTCAGCCGACCGGACCGCCGCAACCTCAAAGGGGACTTCGACCGGGTCTTCGAGCTGTTTCCGCGGCTCGCCGAGCGACGCTCCCAGGCGGCCGGGACACTTTCCGGCGGCGAGCAGCAGATGCTGGCCATCGGCCGGGCACTCATGTCGCGGCCCCGGCTGTTGCTCCTCGACGAGCCGTCGCTCGGCCTCGCGCCGATCCTGGTCGCGCAGATCTTCTCGATCATTCGTGAGATCAACGCCCAGAACACGACCATGCTGCTGGTGGAGCAGAACGCGCTCCAGGCGCTGAACATCGCCCACCGCGGGTACGTACTCCAGACGGGACAGATCGTCCTGGGCGGGCAGGCGGCCGACCTGCGCGAGAATGCGATGGTGCGAAAGGTCTATCTCGGCGAGATGTGACCGGCCCTGCGGCAGGCGGGCCCGCCCCGCCTCGGGAGCAGGTCGTTCTGACCCGGCTGCGCGGCCGACCCGGGCCGGGGTTTCGTCTGGTCGTCGCACTGCTGGCCCTCGGTCTTGCGGTCGCGGCCTGGAAGCCATGGGGCGCCAGCAGCCCCTCTGAGGGCGGCTCGCCGCCTGGGGTGGGGATGGTGAGTGTCCCGCCGACAGCTTCGGGTGGGCTGACGCCAGGGATCGCCACCCCGTCCAGCACGCTGACCTTCGACCCGGACCGAAGCGCCTGCGAGGCAGGTGTCGGCTGGCGCGTGTTCGCACTCGTGCACGACTTCGGGTTCAAGTCTCGAATGTGGATCGCGATGGAGCCGGTGCCCGCGAGCGGTCCAGCCGATGCCGCAATTCCGACGATTCCACTCGGTGGCGAGCGCGTCGCCGTGCTCGGGTACTGCACCGACTTCCGCTCCCACCCGAAAAGAACCGTCGTGCTGGCCGGGATCTGGCGAGTCGATTCCAACGTGGCTTCGCAACTCGCCGTGGACGTCGCAGCCGAGTTCAGCCCGGGCGACGCCGCCATGGGCCTGGTCCTGAACCCGCCGCTTGCCCGCGTAAGGGCGTCTTCTTCCGGGCAAACATCCTGGCAGCCCGGCCGCTACGTATTCGCCCTCGAGATCGAGGAAGGTGGGCGCACAGACGAGAGCTGGTTTGGTATCCAGGTGATCGCTCGTTGTCCGGCG
The DNA here is from genome assembly GCA_005880805.1 of Chloroflexota bacterium. Lineage (GTDB taxonomy): Bacteria > Chloroflexota > Limnocylindria > Limnocylindrales > CSP1-4 > CF-16. Next base: position 2,270 of record VBFZ01000262.1, read on the forward strand.
CCGGGCAGTCCGGTGTCCGGCAGTCCGGCGTCGGGGAGTCGGGCGTCCGCCAGTCCCGCGCCGACCTCCCGGTCCCAGGCTTCGCCCCGCGTCGCAACAGCGCCTCCGTCCACCGGCTGCTGACGGCCGTGCCCGGCGGGTCTCGACGGACGGTCGCGGCAGTCATCGCGGCGGTGGGGATCGCCGCGATGAGCGGGTGCGGCC
>VBFZ01000120.1 GCA_005880805.1 Chloroflexota bacterium
AGGACCCGAAGACGTCGGTGCTCGACCGATGGAACCGCGCCCACGACGTCCCGAACCTGTACGTCGTCGACGGGAGCTGTTTCGTCACCTCCACGGGGGTCAACCCGACATCGACGATCGTGGCCGTCGCCCTGCGCGCCGCCGACCACATGATCGAGACACGCTTCAACCAGCAGGTTCCGGCGTGACCACCTCCGAGTCGTCCGCGGGTGCTCCGCCGGCCGTCGCGGCCGACCCCGTCGCGTCCGACCCCCTCCCGGCGCTGGATCAGCCAGCTCGCGCCCGGCTCGCCGCGATCGCCGAACTCCTGATCCCGGCCGCGCACGGCATGCCGTCGGCGGCCGAAATCCTGACCGACGACCGGCTGCGGTTCGTCCTGGCCGCGCGTCCGGACCTCGCCGCGCCGCTCGCGGCGTCACTTCGAGCCGAACTCGGGGACGACACGACCGCGCGCCTCGAGAGGCTCGGTCGCGAGGAGCCGGCCGAGCTCGGAGCGCTCCAGCTCGTCATCGTTGCGGCGTACTACACGGATCCAGGCGTCCGCGAGCTGATCGGGTATCCCGGTCAGCTGGCGATCGAGGTCAAGGCCTGGCAGTACCCGCCCTATCTCGAAGAAGGATTGATCGACGCCGTGCTCGCCCGCGGCCCCGTCTGGCGGGACCCCGCCACGGGTCGGAGAGCCGTTGCGGGCGGCGCCCCGCGGGTGTACGACGAGCGTGCCTGGGCGGCATCGGCGGGATCGGCGGAAGGAGGCCACCTTGGCGACGACGACAGCTGAGACGATCCCGGCGGCTGCTGGCTGGCTCGACCCGTTCCTCGAGATGTGGCGACCGGGCACGGGTGAGCCGCGCCAGGTTCGAGAGCCGGCGACCGGCCGATCGCTGCTGACGGTTCCGCTCTCGACGCCCGACGACGTTGCCCGGGCGGCGGCCGCCGCCGCGGCCGCCCAGCCTGCGTGGGCGGAGACGAGCTATCAGGAGCGCGCCCGAATCCTCCGCCGTGCCGCCGAGATCTACGAGGCGCACCGCCCCGAGTTCGGGACGTGGACGCAGCGCGAGACCGGCGCCCATCGCAACAAGATGCACCACGAGCAGAACTTCGCGGTTCAGGAGATCCACGCAGCGGCGACGATGCCGTCCCAGCCCTACGGCCAGCTCGTCCCGTCGGCCCAGCCCGAGCGCCTGTCGATGGTCCGCCGGATCCCGGTCGGTGTCGTTGGCGCGATCACCCCCTGGAACTCGCCGAGCGTCCTCGGGATGCGCGTCGTGGCGCCGGCCCTCGCGCTCGGTAACGCCGTGGTCCTGAAGCCCGACCCCCAGACCCCGGTCTGCGGCGGCGCGATGTTCGCGGCGGTGTTCAAGGAGGCGGGGCTGCCCGACGGGCTGCTCCAGGTCGTTCTCGGGGGTGCCGAGGTCGGCGAGGCGATCGTCACCGACCCGAACGTGAACGTCGTCTCGTTTACGGGCTCGACCGCTGCGGGGCGGCGCGTCGGCGAGCTGGCCGGGCGCCTGCTCAAGAAGGTCTCTCTCGAGCTCGGTGGCAACAACGCTTTCGTCGTGCTCGACGACGCCGACCTCGATGCGGCGGCGTCGGCAGGTGCGTATGCGTCGTTCCAGTTCCAGGGCCAGGTCTGCTTCGCCGCGGGCCGCCACATCGTCCACCGAACCATTGCGGGCGACTATGTGGACGCCCTCGTCGAGAAGGCCGGGCGGCTCCGGCTCGGTGATCCGTACCGCGAGGACGTCGACCTCGGGCCGATCGTGAACGAGAAGCAGCTCGCGCGGGTCGACGGCATTGTCCGGCGATCGATCGACGGCGGCGCGCGCCTGGCGGTTGGCGGCACGCACGATGGGCTTTTCTACCGGCCGACGGTGCTCGCCGACGTCACCCGCGACCTGCCCGCGTGGACCGACGAGATCTTCGGGCCCGTCGCCCCGGTCGTCGTGTTCGACACGGATGAGGAGGCGCTCGCGCTCGCGAACGACACCGACTACGGCCTCGCCGGCGCGGTCTACTCGCGATCGATCTCGCGTGGCCTCGCGCTCGCCCAGCGCATCCGCGCCGGCATGGTCCACGTCAACGACCAGACCGTGAACGACGAGGCGGTGATCCCCTTCGGCGGGATGGGCGCGTCGGGCAATGGCAGCCGGTTCGGTGGTGCCGCCAACTGGAACGAGTTCACGCAGTGGCAGTGGGTCACCGTGCGCGACGAGCCAAAGTCATTCCCGTTCCCGTACTGATCCCGACAGCATTGGCCCGGATCACCAACGTCGCCGGCCTGGCCGGAGTCTCGGCGGCGACGGTCTGATGGGGCGGGCGTTGGCGTTAGCCGGCCAGGTCGTGCTGGTGACCGGCAGCAGCCGCGGAATCGGCGCCGAGGTGGCCGTGAAGGTGGCCGGCGAGGGGGCGCGCGTGGCGGTTCACTACCACTCGTCCGCCGATGGTGCCCAGCGGACGCTCGAGCGGGCACGGAACGCCGGCGCAGAGGCCGAGAGCTTTGCCGCAGACATCCGCGACGGCCGACAGTCACAACAGCTCATCGAGCGCGTGATCGATCGTTTCGGGTGCGTGGACGCGCTCGTCAACAATGCCGGGCGCACGCAGGTCGGCCCGTTCCTCGAGATCGAGCCCGCCGAATGGGACGAGGTCATCCGGATGGACCTGACCGCGGCCTTCTACACCTGCCGCGCCGTGCTGCCATCCATGCTCGAGCGTGGCAGCGGGACGATCGTCAACGTCGCGTCGCGTCTTGGCCAGATCGGCGTGGCGGACACGGCCGCCTACAGTGCGGCCAAGGCCGGCCTCATCGGCCTGACCCGGGCGCTGGCCCGAGAGTTCGGGCCGCACGGAATCCGCGTCAACGCCGTCGCGCCGGGCCCCACGGTGACCGACATGACCACCGATCTGCTCGAGAGCGAGGAGGGTAGCCGCCGGCTCGCAGACACCGCGCTCGGCCGGTTCGGGCGGGCGGACGAGGTGGCGAACGCGGTCGTCTTCCTGCTGTCCGACGCGTCGGCGCTGTTCCTGGGCCAGACGCTCAACCCGAATGCCGGCGGCTACATGCCGTGAGCAAGGTGATCGACGTCCGTGAGGCGGTCGGGCTCGTGCCCGACGGCAGCACCTTGCTCATCGGCGGCTCCGGAGCCGGGCATGCGCTCCCGCAGCGGTTCATCGACGAGCTGGCGGCCGTCTTCGCCCAAGCGGGCCGGCCGCGCGACCTGACCACGATCCGGGTGGTCGGCATCGGGGACTTTGCCGAGCG
>VBFZ01000121.1:0-6516 GCA_005880805.1 Chloroflexota bacterium
GTTCCGCCTGTCCCCACGCTGCACACGAAATGCGTGATCCGCCCCTCGGTCTGCTCCCAGATCTCGGGGCCTGTCGTCGCCTCGTGGGCGCGTGGGTTCTCCGCGTTCCAGTACTGATCCGGCTTGAAGGCGCCGGGAATGTCACGCGCCAGCCGGGCCGCGACGCTGTAGTAGCTCTCCGGGGAGTCGGGCGGGACGTTCGTCGGGCAGAGCACGACCTCCGCCCCGTAGGCGCGCAGGAGGGCCTGCTTCTCGGCGGACTGCTTGTCGGCCATCACGAAGATGCAGCGATAGCCCTTCAGCGCGGCAGCAATCGCCAGGCCATGGCCCGTGTTGCCGCTCGTCGGCTCGATGATCGTGCCGCCGGGCTTCAGGTCGCCCGATTGCTCGGCCGCCTCGATCATCGGCAGCCCGATGCGGTCCTTCACGGAGCCGCCCGGGTTCAGCATCTCGAGCTTCGCGAGCAGCAGGGGCTGGCGCTCCGGCGGACCAAGGTCCCGCGTAATCCGGCTCAGGCGGACGAGGGGTGTGCGGCCGACCAGGTCGAGGATCGACTCGGCGAACTGCATCGGCGGCGAGTATAGGCGCGGGCGGGCACTGGACGGCTCAGGGCCGCGGCGCTTCACCCTGGAGATGGAGCGCGGCGCTCCCGCCCCGAGGCGAAGAGCGCCACTCCGGGGACTATCGCCGTTGGCACGGGCGGCGGCTGTCAGCGAGCGGGAGCCCGGAGGGTCGGCGGCCCGACAGCAGCCCTTTGCGCCGTCAAAGAGCCCCTAATCGCGGTCGAGGCGGCCGTGCGGGAGCAGCAGCCAGGTCAGGCGGCGAAAGAGGCGGGGTCGTCCTTGTAGATCGACCGTCTGCGGATGGAGCTCCTCGACCACCGGGACCAGTCGGTCAGCCAGGGCGTCGGTAATGCGGCGCGCGAGGGCGAGCTCGGCCCGGGAACCCTCCGGCGGCGCCACGCCATCCCACTCCGACCCAAGCAGCTCCTCCACGGACGTGGCCGGCAGGACGCGCGAGGCCATCCTCTTGCCGAGGTACAGCTCCTCCGTACCCGCCATGGCGAGCGGAACGATGGGAGCTCGAACCCGCAGCGCGATCAGGCCGGCGCCAATGCGAAACGGCCCCAGGGTCCCCGGCGGCCCGCTGACCGTGCCCTCGGGCATCTGGACGAACACGGCGCCGTTGCCGACCACGGCCCGAGCCGATGCCACGTGGACCTCCACTCCGATCCCGCCGCGCCAGACCGGGAGCAGCCCGCCCAGCCGGCGAACGAGAAACTCCCGCGAGCGGGACGTGAAGGTCGAGGGGCCGCTGCCCAGGAACCAGGCCCGTGGCTCGAGCGGCAGGGCGTGCATCACGACGAATGGGTCCATCCAGCCGCGGTGCGCCGCGGCAACGAGGAAATAGCCGGCGCTCGGCAGGTGCTCCTGGCCGGAGGTGTCGATTCGGAACCGGAAGAGCCCGAACAGCACGAACCGTGCGAAGACGCGAACGAGGCGGTACAGGATCGACGCCTTCGCCTCCGGTGTGCGCTTCAGCCAGTCGAGGCCCTCCAGCGCGCCGCCTCGGGCGGCGGCCATCGCCTCGGGACTGATCCGACCCGGAGGCGGTCGCTTGCGCCGGCGCGGAGGTGGAGGAGCGTCCTCGGCGGTCACCCGTTCTCGGGCGCCGGCCTTGGCAGCTTTTCGGACGGGTCGGAAGGCTCAGCGGGCGTTCGGCGCCGGATGTCGCGCAGGGGACCCGCATGCCGTGCCACGAGGATCGCCAGCGCGATGATCACGGAGACCGCCGCCACGACCTGGGCGGTCGGGACACCGAAGAAGAGCCAGTTGTTGGTCTTCAGGCTTTCGAGCCCGAATCGGACGACGCCGTACCAGATGAAGAAAACGAGCAGCAGGTCACCTGGACGCAGCCAGTGCGCGAAGCGCCGTGACAGGTAGATGAGGAAGAGCGCGCCGAGCAGTCCGGAGATCGACTCGTAGAGGAACAGCGGCTGGAAGTGCTGCCCGAGCGTGGCCGTGGGATCGGTCCCCGGCGGACACTCATAGCCCTGCGTGCGGTAGCCGCACTGGATCGCGATGCCCCACGGCAAGCTCGTCGGCGATCCGTAGAGCTCCTGGTTGAAGAAGTTCCCCCAGCGGCCGATGGCCTGCATGACGAACAGGCTCGGGGCGATGATGTCCGCCCACGTGCCGAGGGACGCCTTCTTCCACCGGACGTAGGCGATGCCCGCGACCGTTCCGGTTATGAGCCCGCCATAGACGCCCAACCCCGAGTAGGGCGGCAGGACGATGGCCGGGAGGTTGTCCTTGTAGAGCTGCCACTGGTCGATGACGTGGTAGAGCCGCCCGCCGATGAGCGCCGCGACCGCGACGACAACGAGCCCATTGAAGATCTGGTTGGGGTCCTGGCCGCGGAAGCGCGCCTCACGCTGGAGGATCCAGTAGGCGGCGGCGAGCCCGAGCGCGTAGGCGATGCCATACCAGTGCACGGCGATGGGGCCGATCTGAACGGCAATCGGGCTGGGCGTGAGGTCGATCACGAGGCGAGTGTAGCCCGCGCCCCCGGGGGCTCGTCGCGACGGCCAACCCTATACTGGCCGCCGGATGGATCGCCCGACCGCAGACCAGGATGCTGATGCGCGCGGGCGCGACGGGGCCCCATGAACGCCGAGTTCAACTGGTGGCTGCTGATCGTCGGTCTCGGGATCGGCGCGGGTCTGGTCTGGCTGGTCCTGGCTGACGTCCGTCGGCGCGAGGACGAGGTGGGCAAGGCGGAGCGGCAGTTCGAGGCGTCGTGGATCGCGGAGACGCTGCGAGGCTGGGGCCGGAAGATCGATCCCGAGACGGCCGAGCAGGTGCTCGAGCTCCACCAGCTCTACCTCAGCAGCCTGCCTCCCGACGAAGCCCCGCTCGAAGGCGTGGACGAGGTGCGCGATCCGGTGCCTTCGGAAGCCGCCACGGGATCGAATCAGGCGCCTGCGTTCGACGAAAGGCGAGCTGGTGAGCAATCGGCCGGCGGCGGGGTCGAAAGCTCCGGCCGCGAACGCTCTCAGCCCGTGACCGGCACCTCACCCACGTGGAGCGCCACCGCGCCAAGCGCCAAGCGGCGATAGGAGACAGCCTCCAGCCCGGCCCGACGCATCGTGCCTGCCAGCAACTCCGCATCCGGGAAACCCTCCAGCGATTCGGGCAGGTAGCGGTAGGCAGGCCCCCGATGGAAGATCGACCCGGCCACGGGAGCCATCCTCCGGAACACCGCGTGATACGTCCGGCCCCACAGCTTCGGCTTGGGAACGGACAGCTCCAGGCAGACGACCTTGCCGCCCGGGCGGACCACGCGCCGCAGTTCCCGGAAGCCCGCCTCGAAGTCGGCCAGGTTGCGCAGGCCGAAGGCGATCGTCGCGGCATCGAACTCGCCCCGCGCGGCGGGCAGCGAGAGCGCGTTGGCGACCGAGAACTCGAGCTGGATGAGGTCCCCGTACGTCGATCTCGCCCGCTCGATCATCCGCTGCGAGAGGTCCACCGCGAGGATCCGGCCGAAGGGGCCCACGCGTTCCGCAAGGTCAGCCGCGAGCTTGCCGGTCCCGCATGCCACGTCGATCGCGGAGGCGCCCGACGAGAGAGCGGCGGCGCGGACGGCGTGGCGACGCCAGCGGCCGTCGAGGCCGAACGTCATCAACGTGTTCAGGCGGTCGTAGACGGGCGCGATGTCGTCGAACATCGCGGCCACATCGACCTCCGGAACGGGGTTCCCCTCGCGGGCCTCGGAGTCGGCTCGCTGTGCGGGGAGGTCCTCGGTATCGGGCTGTTCGCGCGGGGCTTCCGTCTTTTCGATGGTCTGCAGGGGGCCGGCAGGGGTCATCGATCTCGAGCTCGGGTTACGGGCACTCTCAGAGCGGTGCGGTCAGTACAGTTTGACCCTCTCCGGGCGCCGATGCGAGGTCAACGAGCGAGATTCCGAAGGTCACGGGCCCCGAAATGTGGCCCAGCGCAGGAACATCCCTTCCGAACCAGTAGGCGAGCCCGCCGCCGAACTGCATGTTCCCGATCCGCATCCGCTGCCCGCCGACCTCCAGCCAGCAGCGGTACTCCTTCCCTGCCGGTGGCCGGGCCAGGCTGCCCGTGAACACGACCAGCTCGCGCGTGCTCGGGGAGAGGACGAGCTTCCCGCCGGCGGGATCCGTTCCACCCAGCGAGACTGCGCGTGCATCCGGGGCGCGCTCGATCTCGGCCGTCCAGTCGACGATCCGGACGAGATCCGCGGCGTCGCCGCCAACGCCGTCCGTGCGGCCGTTGTTCAGCACCACGCTCGTTCCGAGCACCGACACGGCCACGGCCGCGGCAAGGCTCGCCGCCCACAGAGCTGCGCGCCGGGACACGCGGGCACGGCGGCGTGACTCCGAACCAGTGTCGGCGGGTGACTGACGCCCGGCTGGGGCTGGGAAGGGGACCATGGCGCTTTCGCTCGACCGATCCCGCCCGACGGCCTTCACGAACGCCAGCGTTCGCTCCCTGAGCTCAGGCGGCGGTTCGGTCGTGATGAGCTCCCGGAGCAACGGCGCCGTGCGGCGAAGCCGCTCGAACTCGGCCGTACAGCCCGGGCAGCCCGCCAGGTGTGAGGCAACCGCGCCGGCGTCGGGCGTGTCGCCGGCCGCCAGTCGGTCGAGGCCGGTGGGCTCGACGGCGGCCAGCTCGAGCAGCTCGCGGGCTTCGCGGTGTTCCATCAGGTGCGGTGGCTCCTCATCGATCAGGTCTCCTGTGCGGGAACGGAAATTGCGACCAGCCCGGTTTCCAGTTCGGGTCGATCTCCGATCGCCATGCGCAGGTGGAGCAGTGCGCGCCGTGTTCGGGTCTTGACCGTGCCCAGCGGCCAACCCAGGCGCTGGGCGATCTCCGACTGGGTGAGGTCGTCGCGATAGGCGAGGAGGATCACCGTGCGCTCGACCTCGGGCATCTCGTCGAGGGCCTCGCGCAAGGAGGTCCGCAACTCCGCCGCGTCAAGCGAGGCTTCCGGACCGAGCCACGGCCGCGCCCCGCCAAGGACCGTGCCCGCTGACGCGATTCGCTCGAGCGCAGCGGCGTCCTGCTCGTCCTCGCCTCGCGCGTCCGACAGCGCGATCAGTTTCGGCCGACGGCCGATGGCGCGCAGTCGGTCGACCGCCCGGTTCCGGGCAATCGTGTACAGCCACGCCGCGAGCGACCCGCTCGTGGCGTCGTACAGCTCCGCCCGGTTCCACAAGGCGAGGAAGGTCTCCTGAACCACTTCTTCCGCAATCTGCCGATCACTGGTCAGGCGGCTCGCAGTGGCGAAGACGGCGCTGACGTGGCGGTCGTAGAGGAGGCCCAGCGCATCCTCCGACCCTGCCGCGACCTCACGGACGAGAGCAGCGTCGTCAGGCGCGCCGTTACCAGCCTCCGTCATCGACTACGTTCCGTGGCCGGTCGCGGTTTTCGGGCAGGGCAGCACGGGCGGAAGCCTACCTCGGCTCCGGCCGCTCGGCCCGAATCGCTACCAGCTGCCCGCCGCTCGAAGGCGAGACTCCGTTGCCAATGTCCCGGCGGGGAGATGCGCTTCGAAGCATTCGACGCCGTCAGTGCCAACCGTGGCGTCGTGACTCGTCCCGGCCGGCAGGTCGAGCCGGTCGCCGAGCCGCATGCCGAAGGCGTGACCGCTCTTCGCCACGCCGAAGGTGATCGATCCGCGGCTGACCACGAGCACCTTGTCGTAGGTGTGGCTGTGAGCCGCGTATTCGGCGCCCGGCCCGTTCGACCATGGAGAAGCCTGAAGGCCTTCGCTCGACAGACGCCGCAGGAGGTCGGTTCGCTCGTCGGTCATGCGCCGTCCGGCTCGTGCCGATCGCTGGAGGCCTCCGCGGTCGTGTCGGGCGGATCGACGCGGCCACGAGCAGGAACAGGACGACGAACACCGCCCCGATCGCGAGCGACAGCTGGATCGGGTAGCGAAGCCAGACCGTGAAGAGGACCAGGACGAAAAGCCCGCTCAGGACCGCGCCGGCCGCGGATCGCACCTCGTGCTCGCCTGCCTCTGCGCGCGGCCTACCCGACGGCCACGCCGATGAGGTGGCCGACGGCGAACGTCACGGCAGCAGCTGCGGCCCCGATCGCGACCTGACGGGCGCCCGAGAACCAGACGCTTCGGCCGGTCAGCAGGCTGACGCCACTGCCCACCGCGAAGAGCGCGATGGCGCTCAGGATGATCGAGCCTGCGAAGGCGACGGTGCCTGACGCGAGGAGGTACGGGACGACGGGGATCACCGCGCCCACCGCGAACGCGGTGAACGAGCCGCTGGCGGCGCCCCACGGCGATCCGAGCTCGTCGGGATCCAGGCCCAGCTCTTCGCGGATCAGCGTCTCCAGGGCGGCCTCGGGGTTCCGGAAGATCCGCTCCGCGATGCGCGCGGCCTCTTCCTGGGTGAAGCCCTTCGAGCGATAGACCGCGGCAAGCTCGGCCTGCTCCTCCTCCGGCACGGCTTCCAGCTCGGCGCGCTCC
>VBFZ01000121.1:6588-8993 GCA_005880805.1 Chloroflexota bacterium
CCAGGAGTCCGGCGATCCCGGTGAGCATGATCAGGCTGCTCTGCGTCGACGCGCCGGCGACGCCCATGACGAGCGAGAGATTGCTCACGAGCCCGTCGCTGACTCCGAAGATGACCGCCCGCAACGTTCCGGACTGACCGGCGCGATGCCACTGCTCGCGCCGCGCGATGTCGCCGACGCTGCGAACTCCGATGATCGCCGCAGGGCCCCCGTCCCGTTCGGCGATCGCTTCCGCCGCGGGCCGGCGGGCTCGCTCGGCATCGAGGTGACGCCAGATCTCGGCGTGCTTACGTTCGTCCGCCGCGATCGCCTGGACCTCGGGCGACGACTGCGCGTCATAGGCGTCTTCCTCGTCACCCTCCAGCGCACGAACGAGCTCCGACACGGCGTGCGTGCCGAACAGCCGTGCGAGCGTGATGATCAGGCGAACTCGAGGTCGGGGGCCGTCCGCGGGCGGGACCTCGACGCCCTGCTCGCGGAGCTTCTTCGCCCAGATCTCGGCGTGCCGCCGCTCGTTCCCCGCGATCGTGCGGAAGGCGGAAGCACGCCGCTCGTCCTTCTCGATTCCGGCGAGGGCGTCGTAGAGCACGATCGCGTCGCGCTCGAGCTTCAGGTTGTCGAGGCTCTCCCTCGTGTCGGTTGGCAACTGGATCCTTCCTGTCCTGCGCGCCCGCAAACGACGGTCGATTGGGCAGGCCGCCAGCCAATCCATGCTACCCCGCCGGTGTCGGAAGCCCGGCGGACTACACTCGGCCTCCGAAGCTGGAGGGCCGCAGCTCGCGATGGGAGCGTCATCGCCGATTCGCTACCTCTCGGCGGCCGACGTGGAGGCCGCCATGCCGCCCCTGGCGGAGCGGCTCCGGCTCGCTGAGCGAACGATGACGGCGCTGGTCGCCGATGCGGAGCTGCCGCCGAAGATCGGCGTCCATCCGGAGTCGCCCGGCTCGTTCGCCCACGCCATGCCGGCCGCGCTGCGTGCCGGCGGCGGGCCCTCAGCTCTGTTGGGGATGAAGTGGGTAACGGGCTACCCGTCCAACAACCAGCTCGGGCTGCCGGCAATCCATGGGTTGGTCCTGCTGAGCGACGCGTCGACGGGAGCACCGCGCGCGATCCTGGACGCGCGACCGATCACCGCCCAGCGGACGGCCGCCGTTTCGGGTGTGGCCATCGCCAGGTTCGCACCCGCCGTCTCAGGGCGTTCGGCCCGCGCCGCGCTCATCGGCGCAGGAACGCAGGGCCACAGTCACGTGCCCGTGCTCGGCCACCTGTTGCCCGACGTCGACTTGCGCCTGTACGACCGCCACCCGGACCGCGCCGGGGCCCTCGCCGGGGTTGCGCGGGCTACCCAGGGCATCGGACGCGCCACGGTGGCGGAAACGGCGGAGCGGGCGGTGGCGGACGCGGACGTGGTGGTCAGCGCCGTGTCGCTCCACTCGGTGCGCCAGGTCATGACCGAGGACTGGCTGGCGCCTGACAGCCTCGTCGTGCCCATCGACTACGCAACCTTCTGCCACGCCGAGGTCGCGCGTCATGCCGCGCTGTTCCTCGTTGACGATCGCGGACAATTCCTCAAGAACCGCGACGACGGGGAGTTCGAGGATTACCCGGACCCCACGGCGACGATCGGCGAGGCGATCCTCGCTGGGACGGCTCGTCCCGAGCATGGGCGAGTGGTGGTCAGCCACCTGGGCGTCGGCCTCGCCGACGTGATCTTCGGTGATGCCATCGTCACGACGGCCGAACGGGCCGGCATCGGGACGCTCCTGCCCTCCTGAGTCCCGCCTGACCCGCCAGCGGCCGGCCGATTACGCTGCGCCGATGAGCGAACGCAGACCGGACCTGGTCGTCGTCGGCGCGGGCACGATGGGAGCCTGGACGGCGCTCTGGGCACAGCGCGGCGGCCGGCAGACGCTGCTCATCGACGAATACGGCGCCGGGCATCCTCGCGCGACGTCGGGTGACGAAAACCGGATCATCCGCAGCGCACACGGCCGGGACGCGCTCTACGCTCGCTGGGCGCGGCGCGCGCGGGAGCACTGGATTGCGCTCGGCGACGAGGTCGGCGAGCAGCTCTTCGTGCAGGCGGGCGTGCTCTGGTTCGCGGCGCGCAACGATGGTTTCGAGGCGGACACCGAACACACGCTCACGTCCCTCCGGATCCCGGTCGAGCGCCTGACGCCGTCGGAGGCGATCGCCCGCTGGCCGCAAATCGGCATCGACGGCTTGTCGTTCGTCCTGTTCGAGCCGGAGGCCGGCTTCCTGCTCGCGCGACGCGGCGTCGCCGCCGCCGCCCGGCAGTTCGAACGGGAGGGCGGCGAGTTCCGACTGGCCGAAGCGCGGCCGGGCCGAGCCGATGGAGACCGGCTCATGGAGGTCGTCGATGGCTCGGGCGACCGGATCGAATC
>VBFZ01000121.1:9045-10864 GCA_005880805.1 Chloroflexota bacterium
GATCAAGGTCACCAAGCAGGATGTCCTCTACTTCGGCTCGCCGCCCGGCGATGGCAGCTTCCGTTCGGATCGGCTTCCGGCCTGGGTCGACTACGACGAGGCGTTCTGGGGCGTGCCGGCCCACGAGGAGCGCGGCTTCAAGATCGGGCCGGACGGCGAGGGGCCGCCCTTCGATCCATCAAGCGGTGACCGGATCGTCGACCCCGCGACGATCGCAACGGCACGTCGCTATCTCGCGATCCGCTTCCCTGCCCTCGCCACGCAGCCGGTCGTCGAGACGCGGGTGTGCCAGTACGAGACGACGCCGGATACCAACTTCCTCATCGATCGTCACCCCGAGTGGGAAAACGTCTGGCTGGTCGGTGGCGGCTCGGGGCACGGCTTCAAGCACGGCCCGGTGATCGGCGAGTACGTCGTATCCCGCCTCAACGGCACGCTGCCGGGTCCCGACGAAGACCGCTTCGCGCTCGGTCCCCGCGCGCCACAGCCCGGCATGCGGACTGGCGGGCATCGACCCGTCGAGGCCTGACGTGGGAGAGCTTTCGACGTCGGCACCAACAGCTCGAAGGGCGTGCTGTGCCGGCCTGACGGCACGCTGGTGGCCAAAGTGCAAGCCAGCCACGAGATCGAGGTCCCGCGACCCGGCTGGGCTGAGATGGACGCCGACCGCGTCTGGTGGCGGGAGCTGTGCGGCGTCGCCCAGGAGCTCAGCGAGAAGGTCCCGGCTGGAGACCGGATCGCCGCCGTCGGCGTCAGCGGATTGGGACCATGCCTCGTACCGGTCGATCAGCAGGGCCGGCCGCTGCGGCCGGCGATCCTGTATGGAGTCGACACCCGTTCGGCCCCGCAGATCGAGGAGCTCGAACGGCGCTACGGCCGGGAGCAAATCCGCGCCCTCGGCGGCAACCGCCTGAGCAGCCAGTCGCTCGGGCCCAAGATCCTGTGGTTCCGCGAGAATGAGCCGGAGCTGGCCCGGCAGGTCACCCGATTTCTCGGTTCGGCGTCGTACCTGGTCTTCCGGCTGACGGGCGAGGTCGCGCTCGACCGACACACCGCCTCGCACGCCGGGCCGCTCGTCGACTTCGAGTCGATGACCTGGAGCCAACGTTTCGCCGAGGGGATCGCCACACCCGCCGAGCTGCCACCCATCCGCGAGACCACCGAGATCGCCGGGGAGGTCAACGCCGATGCCGCCGAGGCGACCGGCATTCCCGTCGGCACTCCTGTCACGGTCGGCGGCGCCGACACCATGGCCGAGGCGATCAGCGTCGGCGTCACGAGGCCTGGCGACCTGATGGTGATGTACGGGAGCAGCGGGTTTCTGTTGCTCGTGACAGGCGAACGACGCGACCATCCGGACCTTTGGTCGACAGCTGGTGCCTTCGGAGGCCAGTACGGGCTGTCGGGTGGTCTCGCGACGGCCGGATCGGCGACGGCCTGGTTCCGCGACACGCTGGCCGAGGAGCTGGTCCAGGCGCGCGAGGCCGGCGGCCCGCCCGCGTACGCCGTGCTGGCCGAGGAGGCCGCGAGAGCGCCAATCGGCGCCCACGGCGTGCTGTTCCTGCCATACCTGTCAGGCGAGCGAACGCCGCTCTTCGATCCGGAGGCACGCGGCGTCATCACCGGGCTCTCACTCAGTCACACGCGGGCCGATCTCTATCGCGCGCTGCTCGAGGGGGTGGCGTACGCGATCCGGCACAACGTCGACCTGATGCGCGAGTGCGGAGCACCCATTCGACGGGCCATGGCGGTCGGCGGCGGGACGTTGAACCGCCTCTGGCTCCGGATCGTGTCCGACGTGACGGGCCTTGCGCAGAGC
>VBFZ01000121.1:10993-11554 GCA_005880805.1 Chloroflexota bacterium
GAGACCGTCCACCGCCTCGCGGAGATCGGCAGCGGCTAGCGCCGGGCTCTCGCTCGAGGTCGGCAGGCGAGTATCGAAGGCACGAGCCGAAACCGCTGAAACCGGCTATTCGTTCACGGGCAGCGGTCCGTCGGGGATCTCGATGAATACGCGGCCGTTCTCGAGGACGACGGTATAGCGCATGATCGGCAGCTCGGCCGGCGGATCGAGCGGCTCGCCCGTTTCGAGATCGAACCGCGAGAGGTGCAGCGCGCAGGTCAGCGAATCGCGCGTCAGGAAGCCCTTGTCGAGCTCGAAGTACTCGTGGCTGCAAATTCCCTGGAAGGCGCGAATCTCGCCGTCGAGGTTGACGACCAGCACGGAATCCACGCCATCGACCCAGGCCATCTTCATCGTGCCGGGCGGCACCTCGTCGACACCCAGGAGGTCGACGCGCCTCACGCTGCGGCGGAGGTGGCGGCCGCAGCCTCCCACTTCGCGTCGAGCAGCTCACGCAGTCGATCTTGCGCCTCGGCCAGGGGAACGCGCACGACGACCGGTTCCAGGAAACCGAGCACGATG
>VBFZ01000121.1:11626-17005 GCA_005880805.1 Chloroflexota bacterium
CTCATCGATCGGGCCGACGGACGAAGAATGCATCGCGCGACGGCAATCCGGCTGGTCGATCTCGAGGCTTGGGATCGCAACGGCTCGGGTGCGGCGCGAGAGGTTCATCCCGAACTCGCCCAGGAAGCTGTCCGTGCCGACTGCGCTCTTCTCGATCGTGATGAGGCCCTTCATGTAGGAGCGCGCGCTCCCGTGCAGCGCGCCTTTCGAAAGCAGGTTGCCGGTGGTGTCGCGTCCGATGTGGCGCGTGTACGACGTCAGGTCGAACACCTGGTCTTCCGAACCGAACACGATCTCGACCTGCTCAACCGACGACCGGTCGCCCTCAAGCCGGTTGTCGACACGCGACCGGGCGATCCGCGATCCCAGCTGCGCGAGCGCCCAGAGCAGGTTCGCCCCCTCGCCGAGGGTCGCGTGGCGATGCTGGAATGCGACGACATTCGGGCCCAGGTCCTGCAGCGAGGCCACAGCGAGCTGCGCGTGGTCGTCGAGCACGGCCTCCAGAGTTCCACTGAAGAGAGCCTGGCCGGCATCGGATGGGACGGGCCCTGACGGGACGAGCTCCTCCACCACCGACGCCGAAGCCCGGACACCGAGTTTTACGAGAGTCCGTGAGATGAGCCCTCGGCCGGGAGCTCCGACCGCCCAGCGGAGCAGGATCGGGCGCTCGAGCTGCACGCCGTCCGGGATGACCAGGCGGACGCCCTGCGTCCAGAACGCGCGGGCGAGCATCGCCAGCTTGTCGTTGGCGGGCAGGCTTCGACCGCCTTCGAGGTCCGCCCGGAGACCGTCGGGATCGATCGCGAGCAGTCGACCGAATGTCTCGAGTCGAACGCCTCGCGCGGCCGCTTCACGGTCGAGCACGAGCTGGGCGACGCCGTCTTCGCGCAGCTCGATGAGGCCGGCGACGTCATGGGGAAGCTCTGACCGGGTGCCCGCCTCCGGCTCGCTGGCGGTTCGGACGTACGGCCTGGCCGCAAACAGGTCACCGGCCCGGAGGTCGACGTATGTGGTGTAGAGCTGGTTCAGCTCGAGCGGCAGGCTTTCGTACGCCTCGGCGGCCTCCACTCGCTCGTCGCGCAGCCAGTCTGGTTCGGAGCGTTCGGCGGCGAGGGCGTTCGCGAGCCCGACGTCGGGAAAGGTGAACGGGAGGTCCGCTGGACCTCGGCGCGGCGCTCGCTCGCGCCTGGCCACGGGAGTCGACTGCGTTGCCGTGGGCTGCCCGGTCCCGGCCGCCTCCGCGGTCGGGGTCGTCACCCGAGCGAACCCTCCATCTCGAGCTTCACGAGTCGGTTGAACTCGATGGCGTATTCCATCGGCAACTCTTTCGTGAAGACCTCGAGGAAGCCCTGGACGATGAGATTCTGCGCCTCGTTCTCGGTCAGGCCCCGGCTCATGAGGTAGAACACCTGGTCGGCGCTGATCTTCCCGACGGTGGCCTCATGGGTCATCGTCGTGTCGTCTTCCTGGATGTCGATGTAGGGGTAGGTGTCGCTGCGGCTCTGGTCGTCGAGCATCAGCGCATCGCATCGAACGCTGGCGACCACGTTCGTGGCTCCCGGCGCGACGCGCAGGTTGCCGCGGTACGTTGCCCGGCCGCCGTCCTTGCTGACCGACTTCGAGACGATCCGGCTCCTGGTGTTCGGAGCGAGGTGGATCGCCTTGGCACCCGTGTCCTGGTGCTGCCCCGCACCCGCTACCGCGACCGAGATGATGTCGGCCGTGGCGCCCTCGCCGCGCAGGTAGATGGACGGGTACTTCATCGTGAGCCTGGAACCGGTGTTGGCGTCGATCCATTCGACGGTCGAGTTCTCATGGGCGTGAGCGCGCTTGGTGACGAGGTTGTAGACGTCGTTCGACCAGTTCTGGATGGTCGTGTAGCGCACCTTGGATTTCGGGAGCGCGATGACTTCGACGACCGCTGCATGCAGCGAATCGGTGGCATAGATCGGGGCGGTGCAGCCCTCGATGTAGTGGACGCTGGCGCCCTCGTCCACCACGATGAGCGTTCGCTCGAACTGGCCCGTGTTCTCGCCATTGATCCGGAAGTAGGCCTGCAGCGGCAGTGGGACCTCGACGCCCTTCGGAACGTAGACGAACGACCCGCCTGACCAGACCGCGCTGTTGAGAGCCGCGAACTTGTTGTCCTCCGGCGGCACCACGGTCCCGAAGTACTTTTCGAAAATCTGCGGATATTCCTTCAGCCCCTGATCGGTGCCCATGAAGACCACGCCGATCTTCGAGAGCTCCTCGCGCACGGAGTGGTACACGACCTCGGAGTCGTACTGCGCCCCGACGCCGGCGAGGAACTTGCGCTCGGCTTCCGGGATGCCGAGCCGCTCGAAGGTGGCCTTGATCTTGTCCGGGACGTCGTCCCAGGACTTCTCCTCGCGCTCGGACGGCTTGCGGTAGTACACGATCTTGTCGAAGTCGATGTGTCCCAGATCGCCGCCCCACTGGGGCATGGGCCGCTGGAGGAAGTGGTCGTACGCCCGTAGCCGGAACTTCAGCATCCACTCCGGCTCGTTCTTCAGGGCGCTGATCTCCTCGACCGTCTCGCGCGTCAGGCCGCGCTTGGTCTCGGTCAGGTAGACGATGTCGTCTTTGAAGTCGAACTTCGTCCGGTCATTGTTGACCAGCTCGCGAGTTGCGGTCATTGCTCTCCTGAGCGTGCCTGGGGACACGCTTGCAAGGTTCGTGGGGGCGAGTTCCTAATCCCGAGTGACATTATCGGAATTAAGTCCCGAGGCGTCAACGACGCGGGGTGATGTGCCCCGAACGGCTAGTCCCAGAGCTCCGTGGTCAGGTACTTGAGGCCGGAGTCGGCGAGGACAACGGCGATTGATGCGCCGACCTCCGTGCTGGCCAGCAGACGCGCCGCGCAGGCGACGACGGCACCAGATGAAAAGCCGGCGAAGACCCCCTCTTCCGAGGCCAGCCTGCGCGCCATGCCGATGGCGTCCTGGTCGGTGACGGTGAGGTAGCCGTCGATCGCTACGCCATGAAGCAAGGGAAGGTCGGCCATCGCGTAGCCGCCCCCCTGGATCCGATGCTGAGGATCTCGAACGTTTGCCCCCGACAGGATCGCGGCTCCTTCCGGTTCCACGACATAGCCGCGGATCGCCGGCCGTTGCGCCTTCAGCTCCGCGACCACCCCGGCGTACGTCCCGCCGGTCCCCACGAACTCGACGAAGGCGTCGATCGCACCTCCGGTCTGCTCGAACAGCTCGGCCGCAGTTGTCGCTGCGTGCGCGCGGGAGGCGGACGGATTGACGAACTGGTCCGCTCGAAAGGCGTTCCGCTCCCTCGTGAGTTCCTGCGCGCGGGCCTCGACAAGCGCGAGGTCCTCACCCGTCACCCGGCCAGACCGCGCGCCCGGCGCCTGCGGCACAAGCACGACCTCGGCCCCGAGGGCTCGCATCATGCGCACGCGCTCACGGCTGTTTCCTTCGGACATGACTGCGATGAACGAGTGGCCGCGGACGGCACACACGATGGCAAGTCCGGTGCCGGTGTTGCCGCTGGTCAATTCGACGACGGGTTGGCCTGGTCGTAGCCGCCCGTCGGCCAGCGCATCGTCGATGATCTGACGGGCGATCCGGTCCTTCTTCGAGAAACCGGGATTCAGGTATTCGAGCTTGGCGACGATCCGTCCGGCAAGTCCGGCGGTGATGCGGGAAAGAGCGACGGCCGGCGTGCCTCCGATAGCCGCGACAACGGACGGCAGAACACCGCGGCTCCGATGGGTGACCTCTATGTGAAGAGCTCCGTCTCCGTCGCGACACACTCGAGCACGACGCCCTCCGTAGTGCCCGCCGCCGCCTTGCGATGCTGACTGCACCAGCTCGCGCGAAGCCCCTGAACAGGCAGGTGGATCATATCGGCCGATTTCGGCTTCGGCGGCAAAAGCAATCTCCTCCCCCATACGTCCCGCCAACCGGCCGAGATGGCCCGGATCGGCTATGGCCAGATTGCGATCACGTGTTTAGGGTGGCGTGACGCGCGCAGTTCCGGGAGGAGTGTCGTGAGCCCAACGCCCACCCGTCGCACGACGGCTCGAGTTGTGTTCCTCGCGTGCCTCGTCGTCCTCGCGGCCGCGCCGCTCGCCGGGGGCGCGACGGCGGCAGCCACCGACTTCCCGAGGGGCTGGGAAGGCTTCCACACCTACGCGGAGATGTCGGCGGAGGTGAAGGCCGTCGCCGACGCCCATCCGGACATCGTGCAGCGGTTCAGCATCGGCAAGAGCTACCAGGGCCGCGAGCTGTGGGCCGTCAAGATCAGCGACAACGTTGCCGTCGACGAGGACGAGCCCGAGGTCCTGTTCGACGGCCTCCATCACGCGCGCGAGCACATCTCGCTCGAGATGACGCTCGCGATCTACCACTGGCTGGTCGACGGCTACGGCTCCGACCCGACGATCACGAATCTCGTCAACAACCGCGAGATCTGGATCGTCTTTGCGGTGAACCCCGACGGCGCCGAGTACGACATCTCGGGCGGCCGGTTCCATCACTGGCGCAAGAACCGACAGCCCACGCCTGGGACGACGTCGATCGGCACCGACCTCAACCGCAACTACGACTACCACTGGGGCTGTTGCGCCGGCTCGAGCACGAACCAGGCCAACCTGATGTACCGGGGGCCGCGCCCGTTCTCCGCACCGGAGACGCGCGCCATGCGCGACTTCATCAACAGCCGCGTGATCAACGGCTTCCAGCAGATCCGAACGGCGATCACGTTCCACAGTTCGGGCCGCCTGGTGATGTGGCCCTACGGCTACACCTACACGGACGTTCCGCCCGACATGACCGCGGCCGACCACCTCGTCTTCGTGCACATGGGCCGGGACATGGCCGCCCGAAACGGCTACAAGCCCGAGCAGGGCAGCGACCTGTACGTCAGCGCCGGCACCACACGCGACTGGGAGTACGGCCGGCACCGCATCTTCGCATTCACGTTCGAGCTGTCCACGGGCTGGTATCCGGATGACTCGACGATCGGCCCGGAGACGCGTCGCAACAAGCTGGCGATCATCTACCTCATATCCAAGGCCGGCTGCCCGTACTCGGTCATCGGCCAGTCGCAGAAGTACTGCGGACCGTTCTTCGACGATTTCGAGCTCAGCCACGGCTGGAACATCAACCCGGACGGCGCGGATACGGCCACGCGTGGGCAATGGCAGCGCGCCAACCCCGAGCCGACCGACTACCGGGGGCCGAAGCAGCTCGGGACGACCGTCAGCGGCCGGGACGACCTGGTCACGGGTGGCAGCGCCGGGACGAGCCCGAGCGCGAACGACCTGGATGGGGGCGTGACGTCGATCCGGTCGCCCGATTTCACGCTCGCAGCCGGGCATGGCTATGCGCTGAACTTCCGCTC
>VBFZ01000121.1:17291-17525 GCA_005880805.1 Chloroflexota bacterium
CGTGGATCGGCGGGCCGCCGCGCGCCGGGAAGACGGCCTTGCCCGCCGGATCGCCAGGCGCCACGGCCTGAGGCTCTACTCCGCCGACACGCAGACCTGGACGCACCGTGATCGTGCGCTGGCGGCCGGCCTCGCGGCCGCGCGGCGTTGGGAGGAGCTGACCCCGGACGAGCGGTGGCACGGCAGCCTGCCGGAGCTGTTCGCGATGTCCCTTCACGACGAGCGAGGATCCAT
>VBFZ01000122.1:0-10621 GCA_005880805.1 Chloroflexota bacterium
AGCCGGGCGAGGGTGGACGGACGTAGCCGTTGAAGATGCGCCACCCAACCGGCTGACCGGTCGTGCTTTCGTACGATTTGATTGGAAGCCTGAGCTCAACAGGCGCGCCAGACTCCAACCCGAACCTCAGCGCTCCGACGCCGTCGATTCGCCCGCCGCGCACGAGGATCGGGCCGAGCTCGCGAGAATCTGCGATCCAGATGGTCTTGTCAGTCCCATCGCCGGCGAAACGGACATGTCCAGTGCCATGGACCGAGCCGACAAACGTCACGGAAGGGTCGGCCGCCGTCACCGGGCAGCTCTTTTGAACCGTCGGCAGCCGCAGCGGCCGAGAAATCGCGACGAATGCGTCTTCGACCGGGCGAGCTCCGAACACGACGACCGATGACGAATCCGAGGTGTCGATCTGCAAGCCGTAGCAGCCGGGTCCATGGATCCTGATCGGCAACTGGCTCAGGAGCTGACGTCCACCGAGGCTCGGCTCCGTCTGTGTTCTGGCTTGCAGCTGTAAGGACACGGCTGGGTCGAATGGGTCGCCGAAGCGGAGGTCACCCTCCCCGTCGAGTCGCTTACCACGAACCAGCGCACTACCGGCGAACGAAGGATCGGCGGTCCAGAGGACGGTGATCGCAAGTCCCTGCGACCGTTCATAGAACGCGGTTCCCTCCGATTCGGCCATCGAGACCCGTACCGGTCCCGCGCCGAGAAGTGGGATTGAGCCGTGCGACTCCACCGTGCTTGGCCGGCTGACCGGGCAGTCTTGTCCCGCGCCAATCACGGGCAGGTGCAGGGCAGGCGAGGGCGATGGCGACAGGCTGGATCCGACTGATGCGGGTGACTGACGCGTGAGAAGCGAGGCCGCCACCACGCCCGCGATCACGCCTGCAGCGATCGCAACGACGACCGCTGATCGGAATGGCGATGCCCTCCGTTCTCTAAGCCGGATCGCCACAGCGAGGTCTCGAGGTGAACTGCCCGTGGCTGCCCTTCGGACGGACTCGCGCTGAAGGAAGCTCGTGATGGCACGGGCGATTCGCTCGTCCTGCTCGTCGATCTCAGGTTTCATCCAGTGAAGCTCCGAGCGCCGCGCGCATCCGGCCGCGCGCGACACGCAGACGGGACCTCGCGGTCTCGAACGGGACGCCTACGATTCCTGCCGTCTCTTCGACCGAATAGCCGGCATAGTGGTGAAGGACCAACGTCACGCGCTGCTCGACCGGCAGGTTGTTCAGCGCTTCACGGAGCGCGAAGTCCAGGCTCTCGTCTGATGTCGTGTCGGCGGGAATCTCGCGCGGCCTGCCGAACCAGCGAGCGAGACGTCCGCGCCGCCGCTGCTCCAACCGAATGGCCTCTCGAACCACGATGCGGTGCAGCCAGGCCTCGATGCGTTCCGGCTCACGAAGCTCATCAGCATGCCGCCACGCTCGCTCGAGCGCGATCTGGACAGCGTCCTCGGCGTCGGCATGCTCGCGGCAGACGAGCACGGCTACCCCCACAAGCGCGTCGAAGTTTCTGATCACGAGATCTTCAAGGCTGAGCACGGCCGGGCGCTTGCGTGTCTCGACCTTGAGTGGTTCAGCCATCGCAACCCATATGACCCAGCCGGCGACCCGAACGGGTCATCAGCCAGCGTCGATCCCTTCAAAAACGTGCATCGAGGGCCTTATCGATAGCTCGAATCCGAAGTTCGGAATCGAAGCCTCGCCCGTGTGCATGGGAGCCCGGCGCGTGTTTGGATTCGAACTAATTTGGATGGCTGCGGGCAGGCGCGTTCCTTCGTGACCGACGATTCGACGACGACTTAGCCATTGACGATCGGCTCGGAACCCGACGGGGCAGGGCGGCCAGCTCGACCAGGCGGTCTACCTGGTATGAGCCCTCGGCCGCCGCCCTCAGCAGGCGGTCGGCGAGGCGTCGAGTCGCGGCCACCGCCGCAGGAGGACCTTCGACCGCCGCCAGGACCTGCCACCACCAGAGCAGCTCTTCGAAGGCCTCCTTGTTGAACCAGGTCACGCCTTCGCTGCGGTTCACGCCGAGGAAGCCACGCAGGTCCGGATCCGCGAACCAGCCGTCGAGCAGTCGACGGATGGCTGGTGCACCGAAGCGGGCCGTCGATGGCGGCTCCAGCGCGAGCAGCAGCACGCGCACCCGCGCCACGGCGGTCCACGCCCCGCCCTCGTCCAGGCCGAGCTCGCGGAACGCGTTGGCGAGCACCGGGCCCAGGCGCAATTCCTCGAACCAGGCCCGCCCAGTCGCTGTCGCATCGGCCGAGTCGCCGATGGCTCCGATCGAGGCAACGACCGTCCACCCGAGCATCGCCGCGCGGGCGGTCGAGCCTTCTGCCAGGCCATCACCGACAGGAGGAGCCCCAACCGCCGCCAATCGGTCGATCGCGTCGCGACGTCGCCTGATCAGTTCGACAACGTCCCCGTCGGGCCGGCCGCGCTTCGCCCCGGTCGCATCGCGCAGCGCCGTCACGAGCTCTCGGGCAGCATCCGCAACCGCACGAGGGCGCGCCAGCAGGAGCCGACGGATGGGCCCATGCACAGGTTCGAGCTCCAGCTCCCGGATCGCGTCCTCGATCGACGCCACGCCCGTGCCACCCAGCCGGTCGGCAAGCCGCCGGTAGATATGGGCGCTCCCGTCGCGGACCTCCCGCCAGTCGAGGAACACGACGCACGAGTAGGCCGCCAGCTGGACAAAGAGCCCGCGTTCGCGCAGCTCCCGCGCCGAGCGAATGAACTCGAGGCCGCTGCGCGCCTCCCGGACGACCAGGAACGCGTCCGGGTCGTCGGGCAGCCGAAGCCCCTCGCCCAGCGTTCGCCGGACCAGGACCTTGTCGCCGCCCGACTTCACCGCGTAGGCGGCCGATTCCCGAAGCCAGCCGGCGGTCTCCGCGTAGCGGTTGTGATAGACGACGAGCGACCGCTCGCCCCCGGGACCGACGTTCGAGTAGGCGAAGACGTCCTCGTTCACGCCTCCGCCGTCGGTCTCGAAGTCGTACAGGAGGAAGTCGCGCACCTCGGCGAACTGCGCCCGGCGATGGAGCAGCGGCGCGATTTCGCGCTCGTGCCGCTCGATCAGCCAGCCGTCCGGGCGCTCGTCCCAGGCCGCGCGTCGGAACTCCATCCCGTACTTCTCGGCGAAGCCCTCGACCTGGCCGTGGCCGAACATCGGCAGCCCCGGCAACGTGACCATCAGCGTGCAGACGCCGAAATACTTGTCGCCCTTCCCGAACTGCTCGACTGACGTCTTCTCGTCCGGGTTGGACATGAAGTTCACGTAGCGCTTGAGGATCTCGGGATCGAACTCGAGCGTGTTGCGCATGACGAGCCGGTACTCGGCGTTGCGCTCGTCGCGCAGCATGACCATGAACGCGCTGTTGTAGACGCGGTGCATGCCGAGGGTTCGAACGAAGTAGCCCTCGAGCAGCCAGAAGGCCTCGGCGAGCAGGAGGGTGCCGGGCGCTTCGGCAGCGACGCGGTCGACGACCTCCCGCCAGAACTCGTTGGGCATCAGCCGGTCGAATTCGGCCTGGCTCATCGAGTGCTCGGCGCGGGACGGAATGCCGCCCGAGCTGCCCGGCGGCGGCCACCACAGCCGCTGGATGTGCTTCTTCGCGAGCACCATCGCGGCGTCGAAGCGGATGATCGGGAACTGCCGGGCGACGTGGAGGATCGTCTGGATGACGGCCTCCCGAACCTCGGCCTTGAGGTAGTCGAGCTGGGCGGTGTCGTTCCAGGGAAAGCTCGTCCCGTCGTTGCCGTGGTAGACGTAGCGCTCGTCGCCGGTCCAGCGGTCCACGCGCTTGAAGACCACAGCGGCGTCCGTGCCGTCCCAGTAATGGTCCTCGAGGAAGATCCCGACTCGCTCGTCCGATGAAAGGTCCTGACCGCCGAACGAGTACGCCGGGTAGGGCGGGTAGGGGAGCGACAGGAACCAGTCGGGATGCTGCATCACCCAGCGCGAGTCGATGCCCATGTGGTTGGGGACCATGTCCGACGCGACGCGAATGCCGCGCTGCCAGGCCCGACCGGCGAGGTTGGCATGGGCGTCCGGGCCACCCAGGTCGGCAGCGATCGCGTAGTCGTCCAGCGAGTAAGCGGACGCGACCGCGTCCGGCTGGCCGCGCATGCGCTTGATCCGCTCCGACGCCCGGCTGCGCTCCCAGAGCCCGATGAGCCACAGGCCGGTCACGCCGAAGCGGGCCAGGCGGTCGAGCTCCTCGTCCGGTACGGCGTCGAGCGTGTGGATGTCGCGCCGGTACTGGCGCGACAGCTGGTCCAGCCAGACGTAGGTGCTCTTGGCGATGAGCACGACCCGCGGCATCCATTCCACGTCCTGGCTGAATCGCTCCGGCTCGGCGTCAGCGCCCAGCGCCTCGAAGCCGTGCGCCGCCGCGGCATCGCCGCCGGCGCCATCCGCCCCCGCACCCGCGAACCGCATGAACGTGGCGCGTTCCTCTTCGGCGACCTGGTCGAGGCCGGCCTGGAGCCGCTCGCGCAAGGCCAGCAGCCGCGCCGCGAGGCGCTCGCCCAGAAGTTCGATCCAGTGGTCGAGGATGTAGCGCAGCTGGCCTGCGAGGGAATCAGGGCTTGCCAGCGCGGGCGCGCGGAGCAGCTCGATCAGCGGTTTCTGGTCGGGCCCGATGCCGGGCGCCTCGGACGACCACATACGGACGGCCTCGATCGTGTCGGGGTACGGAGCTGACCGAGCCACCGGCCGGTCGTCGACGAGCTCGCGGAAGGAGCGCGCTGCGTCGTTGGCGTTGCCGAGCCAGGTGAGAACCAGCTCCTCCAGGGTTGCCCGCGAGTCCTCCTGCGGGGCGAACGTCCGCTCCCATGCCTCCAGCGTGCGCTCCGCCGGCCGGCGGCCGACCCGCTCACGCACCTCCCGAAGGGCCTGGTCGAACGCCGCCGGGTCAATCTCCTCCTCGTAGGCCTCGAGGACGACGCGGAGCACCTCGTCGAGGAGCCCGAAGGCCGCGAGCTCCGACGCGGGCACGGCTCGCCCGGGCTGTCGGGTGGCGTTCAGCCGATGGGCGACCTCACGCGCAGTCCGAATCTCGGCGAGGTCGATCGCCCCGGGACCGCCGGTCCCGCGCCCGTCCACGTCGTCGAGCCCGTATCGCTCGCGCGCAGCGCGGGCGAGCATGACGCCGTGGTCCACAAGCGCGTCCGCCCGTGCCGCGTTCATCGTCGGGCGATGGCCGCTTGTCGAGAGTCCGAGGCTGCGGGAGGCGGCTGAGCGGGCTCGCCGGGGCCGCCGCCGTCAGCCTCGAGCCGGGCGGACTGGATCTGCTCGATCTGCCGGCGCAGCAGCTCGATGCCGGACGGGTCGAACTCGTACGTCCATTCGCGGATGCGCGCTGGGCGCTCGAAGCGGCCGTCGAGTTTTCTCGCGAGCGCTTCGCGCGACATCAGGATCAGGTCCGCTTCCCGGTCCACGCGCTCCAGGTCCTCGTCCGAACCGGGATGCGCCGACACGATCTTGACGCCGGTCCTGCCCGACAGGCGCAGGGTTTCGGCGATGTTATCGGCGCCCCGTGGCGTAGCGCAGACGAGCCCCACCGTCGAGCCGGTCGGGAGGCTGGCCACCTCGCGAACCAGGCCGACGAACCCGGCCCCGACCATGACCGCGGTCACCGGCACCCGCCCGGCCACGCGCTGCTGCGCCTCCGCGGCATGGAAGGTGGTCGTCGCGACAAGGTCGTAGTGGAAGCGGTCGAGACGGTCGCTCAGCTCCTCGAGCAGCGTTCCTTCCGCCTCCACGGAGTCAGGAAAGGCTTCGGCGAGCTTCTCGGCGTCGTATGCGGCATCCGCCGGCGTGCACTCCGCCACGAGCATTCGAACGAGCGGACCCGGCCGCTTGCGCTCCGTGGAGGCTGCAAAGGTCGCGGCGGCCACCTCGTCGGGAGTGAACCCGGCCTGCGNNGGGGCGCTCGGCGACACTGGTGCCGGCGCCGTGTCGACTCGTGACGTAGCCGGCATCGGCCAAACGTCGATAGACGGCACGGATCGTGTTGGGGTTGACTCTCAGTGCGGCCCCGAGGTCGCGCACCGGCGCAAGGCGGTCACCGGGTTGGAGACGCCCGGAGTCGATCTGGTAGGCGATCTGCCAGTAGATCTGCGTCGAGATCGGGACGTCGGAGTCGCGTTCGACGTCGAGGTCGCCGGCACCGCCCGAGTGGGGTGCCGGGTTCGGTTGCTGTTCAGAATCGGGTATTGACATAGTGGGCTAGTCCAAGTAGCCTTCGACTTGGCCTAGTCCACTATAGCAAGTGGGTGTTAGCAAGATGATCATCCTGATCGTAATCGCCGTCATCGCTGGCTTGGTCGCGCTCGATGTGCTCGCACTCCGCTTCGGTGCGGACTCGCGCGACGGCTTCACGGAGCGGTCTCTCAACTCCCGATAGGTCCGAAGCCCGACGGTTCGGGCGAGGATCACAAGGACAGTTTCGCGCGCCGGAGATTCTCCCATCCCGGTGCGGATTCTTCGTCAGCCCGTGGCACGCAGGGCCACGGGCTGACGGATTCTCAGGCTATTGCCGACGAGACAGCCACCGCACTCAATCCGCGAGCGCCGTTTCACCACGTGAAATGGAAGCTCAACTCCGTTTCACTGGGTGAACACAAGGAGCCGGGGGGCTCCGCGGTAACGGCCGCCTGCCGCGATCGTTGCAGCCCGTGAAACGGCAGCCCTCGATTCCGACTCCGGCGGTCTGATCCCCGGTCCCGTACGTTCACCCCGTGAAACGCGCCTCGCCGCCAGGCGCCAGGTGCCACGCGCCAGACCCGATGCGGTGGGGTTGATTGAGCGGGTGGGCTCGGCGGCGGGAGTTCGGCGCTCACCCGCCTCGCGGAATCGGCCGTGAGAGCATGTTCACCCGCATCGCCCGCAGTCGCGCAACGCGCTCGGCAATCGGCGGATGCGTCGAAAACAGCGAGCGGCGGCCGCCGCCCGAAAGTCCGCTGGACGGCGCGGCGTCGCCCGCGAGCGGGCTCACGATGTAGAGGTGCGCAAAGGCCGGGTTGAGCGCCGGCTGAGGCGCAGGCGCCTGCTGCCTCCGGCCCCATCCGCGACCCTGCATTCGGGCCAGGAACCCTGGCTGGTGCGTAGCCTCGAGCTTCTCGAGCGCCGATGCGAGCCCGTCCGGGTCGCCTGTCAGAGTGGCACCAGAGGTATCGGCCCCGTATTCGCGGCCGCGCGAGACGGCCAGCTGCACGATGAGGGCGGCGATTGGCGCGAGGATGATCGCGGCCAGGAGTCCGAGGATGTTGCCGCGGTCCTCGTCGTCGCCACCGCCAAACCACATCTGGAATTGCGCCATCTGGGCGAGGAAGCTGACTGCGCCGGCGACGGTCGCTGCGATCGTGCCAACCAGGGTGTCCCGATTCTTCACGTGACTCAGCTCGTGGGCGAGCACCCCTGTCAGCTCGCGATCGTCCATGAGATGCTCAGGATCCCGACCCGTTGCGAAGGCGTTTGGCTCGGGCCGGTCGACGATGTACAGGCGGGGCATCGGGAGGCCGGCTCGCCTCGCCAGCTCGCTCACGATCTGGCGAAGCCGCGGCTCCTCGTCCGGCCCCAACTCTCGCGCGCCGTTTGCCTTGAGCGCGAGCTTGTCGCTGTTCCAGTAGACGAACCCGTTCATCACGATCGCGAACACGAACGCGATGACGGCGAGCTGGCTGCCTCCGACCAGCCATCCGACGGCAACGAGGATGGCGCCGAGCGTCGCGAGCAGCGCGAAGGTCTTCAGGGTGTTGCTGAACGTGTTTCCCATGATCTGAATTGGTTCTCTGTCCTGTGTCGCGCTTCGAGGCGCGTCCCGCAATCCACGGGAACGAGGGCCGGACGGCCCTCACGGAATATTGTGCCTTGCCCATATGAAACGGCCGTGAAACCGGTGTGGGGAACCCGTGTCGGTCGCCTTGCCGCGCCTGACGCGCCTACTTCGGCGCGCGTTGCCCGACCGACTCGAGGGCCCGCGTGTAGAGCTCCGCGCCGTCGACCTTGCGCGACGGTGAGGTGAAGAGCGCAAGGTCGGCAACCAGGAAGCGCTCCAGGTGGGTGCCCGCCACCTTGTCGACGATCCTCACCGCCCGCGCGGCCGCGAGGAGGTTCTGGGCAGTCTCCTCGCGGATGGGGTCGTCCCAGAACCAGCCATCGCTCGCGAACATCGCCAGGCGCCAGCGCTGGGCCTCGAGCAGCTCGAGCAGGTGCGCCCGGCGCGCTTCGCTCACCGCCGACCTCGATCCAAGGCAGCGGGTCAGGAATTGCGCGCCCGACTCGGCCCCGGACACGACGTCGACATACGCGTCGCGAGCCTCCCAGAAATTGACGGTCACGCCTGCGTCGCGGATGACGCCCTCGGACACAGCGTCCACGCCCCCCGCGAGGCGGTCCAAAGCCGCGCGCAGCGGCCCCTTCCAGCGCCCGTCTGCCGCATCGGGACATTCGGCGGACCAGCGTGCGACGCCGTGATGGCAGCTCCAGGACGTTCGCTCGCGAATCCGCGCGTTGGCGAACTCCTGGTCGATCGGCTCGGCCATGACGTCCTCGAGGTCGACCAGATCGAAGGTCCTGGACTGGATCTCCTCCGGCTCCGGGGCGACGAGGTGCTCCAGGAACAGGTCGCGGAACACCTGGTGGTGGCCGTACAGCTCGCCATCCGTTGCGATCAGCACGACTGGGACCGTGCCGTCGGGAAACGGGCCCCGGGCCAGGCGCGGCGCCACGCGATCGCGGGCGAACTGGTGGGCATCCTCGCTCGCCGCCGGCTCGAACGAGACGGCCGCCGACAGCGCCCCGTCGTAGAACATCACGCCGATGCTGTGGCCGCTCCCGACCGAGACGCGGTACGGCCGACGTGTCTCGGTGGGCGTCTCGGCGGACTGCCAGGGCGCCAGGATCGTGTAGGCGATTCCCTCCTCGGCGAGCAGCGCCAACGTCGGCAGGTCCACGGCGGTCTCGGGCAGCCAGAGTCCCTTTGGCCGGAAGCCCAAGCGCAGCTCGAAGTCGCGGATACCCCAGCGGACCTCCGTCCGCCGGTCGGCTGCCGACGCCAGTGGCAGGATCGAGTGGTGGTACGCCTGGGCAATCGCGCGGCTCGGCGCCGCCTTCTGGAACGCAGAGTAGGTGGGCGGATCCTCGGCTTCCAGCCAGGACGCGAGTGTCGGGCCCAGGTCCCAGGAGATGCGCTGGAGATTGCCGCGCTCGGCGTTCGGGCGGTAGGCCTCGGCGTCGATGCGCGCGTTCCAGTTGGGGTACGGTGCAGCAGCGGGCTCGGCCGGCATCCGGCCGCTGAACGGATCGGCGCGGCGCGGCTGATAGAAGTGAGCGTGGACGGCGAGGCGGCCGCGAGTCACTGGTGGGCGGCCGGCATCGCGCCCTCGGGTTCACCGAGATCCGCGTCCCGATCGGTCGAAACACGATTCTCGATCGAGACGCTGAAGCTGGCGCCGGGACCGAGGTCGACCGGCCAGCTGACGAGCACGGAGCTGCCCTGGTAGATCCGCTCGAAGCCGCCCTCGGAGTTGGACACGGTCTCGATCGGCGACCACCACACATCGCCCGGCGGCGAGAGTTTCGTGGAGACCATGACCCCGACGTCGGTGTTGCCCGCCGAAAAGTGCCCTATGGCGGTCGCAGTCCCGGTCGAATCGTGCGGAGTCCGCTGGCCGCCGACCTCGTGGAACGCCGCCGGATTGCCGCCTCCTCCGAGCAACATCAGCGACCATTCGACGCCAACTCGCAGCGAAAGCGGTTCTGCCGACCGGTTCCGGACGATCACCTCCTGGCCGAGGACCGGGTCACGCCGACCGCCTCCGAGTGACAGGCGCTTCTCGACCCGCACCGCCTGGGCGGCTTCGCCGGACCCACTCCCGACCGAGCCCTCACGGGCGACGACGAGGCGACCGGGAGCGAGCTCAACGACCTCGAACGGCCGATCGACGAAGTCCCCAACCTCGTCGAACTGGCCGTCCGCGAAGGCCTCCGGGCGCACATCTTGCGCGAGCAGGTGGACAAGACTGGATCGGCGCTCGTATGCGTCGTACCGCAGGTAGCGACTCAGCCCCGTTTCCTTGCTGGCGACGAGCTCGTGGATCGACACAGGCGCCGGGGCACCCGCCGGTGCTTCGGCTTCGACCGCCTCGGTCCTGGCGTCCCCGGCGGACCCTGCGGCCTCGGCGGGCTCGCCTGACGTGGCGGCCTCAGCAGGCTCCCGGGATTCGTCGGCCTTGTCGGCCTTCTCGAGCAGCTTCCAGTGGTACGCCTCCGGCCGCCGTCGCATCACCGCCGTCAGGGCGTGACGGACGGCGAGGATGTCCCAGCGCCCGATGCCCGCACCTTCTTCGAGCTTCACCCCGACGACCTGGCCGGGTTCGGTCATGAACGCTTCATCACGCCCGTCGAGGTCGATGTCCAGCAGCTGCGCGCGCGGCGACGCGACATCCACGTCCTGAGCGGCCGTCTCGGCCGCATCGTCGGCTGCGATCAGGTGGGCGAAGGTCGCCAGTCGCATGTGGGGGAGGTAGATGCCGCCGAAGACGCCGTGCCAGTAGCAGTCGTTCGACTGGCCCTGGTACAGGTGGTCGAGAGCTGCCGCCCGGGCCGC
>VBFZ01000122.1:10640-12296 GCA_005880805.1 Chloroflexota bacterium
GTTCACCTCCTGGTACTTCACCTGGAAGTTGCGCCAGAAGCCGCCCCTCAGCCAGCGCGCCTCGGGACGGTGAGCCGCCACGTCGGCGTGGAGCACCTCGGCGAACTCCCGCGATTCCTCGGCTGGCAGCGCCCACTCGCCCATCTCCGCGTACGACGAAGTCGGGATGTAAACCCGACCGATCGGCGGCTCCCGCTCCAGCCACGCCGACGGCGTGACCGTCGTCAGCCAATCGCTGCTGGTCTCCAGGGCATGGAAGAAGCGGTCGACCCACCGGCCCTCCCCCCACGCATGGGCGTAGGTCGTCGGCCAGCCACCGAACTTCTCGCCATCATCGCCCATGACGCCGACACGCTCGCCTTGGTCGGTGGCGTGGTCCTGCAGATAGCGGATGACGTCCGACACGTCCTCCCACGGGATCGCGTACCGGAGGTACTGCTCGCTGCCGAAGACGGTCAGCAGACGGCCCTGATCCTCGGTCGTGTACGCACCCCACAGGTTCTCTTCCGGGACGGCTGCAGCGCGGAAGTGCGCGTCGTCGAGGATCGTCCAGCGGTATCCGGCGGCCGCCAGTGACGTCGGAAGGTCGGGCTCCCAAACGCGCTCCGCGAGCCAGGCGCCGCGTGGCCGCTGCCCGCTCAGTGCCTCGACTTCGTCGGCCATTCGTACGAGCTGCCCAACGCGGTCGCGCTCAGGGAGCGACGCAAGGACCGGCTCGTAGTAGCCGCCGCCCATGAGCTCGACCTGTCCCCGATGGACCAGCGCCGCGAGTCGGTCCAGGAACTCCGGACGCTCCGATCGAAGCCAGTCCAGGAGCGCGCCCGTGTAGTGGAGCGAGAGCCGCACGGACGGATGGCGCTCCAGGGCCGAGAGCATCGGCAGGTACGCCTGGTCGTAGACCTCGGCGAAGACAAACCCGAAGTTGCCCACCGGCTGGTGGTTGTGGAGGGCCAGGGCGAGCGATATTCGTCGAGGCAAGGCTGGGGATCGGCGCTCAGCCCGTCCTGCGGACCAGCGGCTTCGCCTGCTCCTCGCGCGCCTCCTCGGCCTCGAGCTCGCCGTTCGTGGCGCCGTCGAGGGAGGAGACGACCTCCACCGGAGGCGCGGAAGCGCGGCGCTTCGGCGGACGCTTCCGGCCTCGCCCGGCCAGCGAAGCGCCAACCGCGCTCGAATCGGCCACGCCGTCCGAGCTTCCGTCGACCAACGCGCCCGCCTCGCGGTCCTTGGCCTGCCGACCCTCGGCCCCAGCTGCGACCCCGACCGCGGCCGGCATCTCCACGCCCGCGGCCGGCAGGTGCCATCGCCCGCCGCATCATCTCGACCCAGCCGGGCGGATAGCCCTTCGCGTTGCGCTCGTAGTAGCGCGGCACGATCTCGTTCTCGAGCAGCCGGTACAGGTCCATCGCGTCGGCCCAGTCCTGGGCGCCCTCGTCCGGGTTCGTCTCCCGACCGCCGATCGCCCAGCCGTTGTCGCCCGTCCAGCCCTCGTCCCACCAACCGTCGAGCACGCTCACGTTGACCACGCCGTTCATGGCCGCCTTCATCCCGCTCGTTCCCGAGGCCTCCATGGGGCGCCGCGGATTGTTCAGCCAGATGTCCACGCCCTGGACCAGGAAACGGGCGATCCGGACGTCGTAGTCCTCGAGGATGAACACG
>VBFZ01000123.1 GCA_005880805.1 Chloroflexota bacterium
CGACGATCCAGATGGCCGGCGGCGCCACGGGGCTGGCCGCGACCAGCGGCCTGGATGCCCCGCGCCTGTACGTGGCCAACGGGAACAAGGTCGCGATCGTGCGGCTCTCGAACGACCAGGACCAGACGGCCCAGCCCTACACCGAAACCACGATGCCCATGCCGGCGCGGGTCGAGCGGGTCACCTACGACCCGGCGACCCTCATGGTCCACGTCCTCGGCCAGCGACCCGAGGGAAGCGGCTCCACCGTCTACGTGATCGAGCCCCACGCCAACGCGGTGTACGAGGACGCGCCGCTGCCCTTCACGCCCGTTGCCTGGGCGACCGACGTTGCGGCCCAGTACCCGAGCGCCGATCGCCACGCGATCCTGGCCTTCTCCGCCGACGGGACGGTTGCCAGCGTCGATGTCGGCAGCAACCAGTTCGGCTGGCGGCTGCCGGGCGTGATCCTCGGCGCCCTCACCGCCGGCCTCCTGTACCTCCTGACCCGGATCCTCTTCCGGCGGCGGTCGGTGGCCATCCTCGTCGGGATCCTCGCCCTGGCTGACGGGATGCTGTTCGTCATGGCCAGGATCGCCATGAACGACGTCTACGTTGGCTTCTTCCTCATCGCCGCCTACGCGCTGTTCGCGGCCCTGTGGATGGGGGTCTGGCGTGCACGCTGGGCCTTCTGGGTTGCGATGCCCGTCATCGGGCTGTTGTTGGGCCTCGCGCTCGCGAGCAAGTGGGTCGCCGCATATGCGATCGCCGCGATCGCCGTCCTCATCCTCGTTCGCTCGGCGCTCGGGCGGCTCGTGACGATTGCCGGGCTGCTCGCCCTGACGTTCGTGCTCGGCTACATGGCGATCAGCGTCCCGCAGGGAGCGACGAGCGGCGGGAACCTCGTGTTCATCCTGGTGATGATCGGCCTGACCCTCCTGGCGGTCGTCGTCAGTGTCCTCCACCCGATCGCGTGGTCGATGGACGAGCTGCGGATCGCGGTCGGGGCGCCGGCCGCCCTCGGAGCCGTCGTGGCGAGCGCGGCGGTCCTGTCGGGCAAGGCGAGCGCCACGCTGCCGCTTGGGGGCGGGGGCCTGCCGCTCATGGCCGTCGCCTTCGGGTTCGCTGTGCTGGCCGGGCTCGTGGCGCTCGCCTTCTGGGTGGCCGGCAAGTTCGGGTTCGGCCCGCTCGCCGCCCTGCCCGCGCCGGGCGACCCCGTCCTCCTCGCGCCACCGGCCGCCCCCGCCCCGCGCGGCTGGCTTCGGCCGGGCTCGGCGTTCGGAATCCCGGTCATCTGGATGATCGGCTCGCTGCTGGCCCTCCCGCTGCTCGTGTACGCGATCTCGTACATCCCCTGGGCGCTGAACGGCACCGGGCAGCGGATCACGAGCGCGGCGATGCCCTTGATCGGGAACTGGCCCCCGGGGCACACGGGTGACACGCTCTGGGACCTCACCCAGAGCATGTACCACTACCACGACACCCTCCGCGCCGGCCACGACGCCTCATCGCCGTGGTGGGCCTGGCCGCTCGACCTCAAGCCCGTGTGGTTCTACCAGGGCGCCTACGCGAGCGGGACCGGCGCCTCGATCTACGACGCCGGCAACATCGCGATCTGGTGGCTCGGGATCCCGGCTACGGCCTTCGCAGCGTGGCAGGCCTACCGGCGGCGAAGCCTGGCGCTCGCGCTGGTGACGATCGGCTTCGCGTGGCAGTGGCTGGCCTGGTCGCGCATTGACCGGGCGACGTTCCAGTACCACTACTACACGAGCGTCCCGTTCATCATCCTCGCGCTTGCCTACCTCCTCGCCGAGTTGTGGCACGGGCCATCGCTCCGGACATGGCTGCTGGCGCGCGCCGCCGCGGGCCTGGCGATCCTGGGCCCGGCCCTGCTCTGGCTGGGAAGGCAGCCCCTGTGCGGGTTCGCGCAGGTCGACGCTTCCTACCAGCAGAACAACCACGGCTACCCATCACCGGCCTGTGCACCCGACTTCGGACAGCTGTCGAACCTTGTCCTGACAGCGAAATCCCTCGGGATCGTGCTCGTGATGGGAGTCGCCATTGTCGCGGTGCTGTACCAGGTCCTCCGCCTCGAGGAGCCCAACTGGCAGCGCTCGGGCCGGGCCTTCTCGCTGACGCCGCTGGTAAGGCTCGGGGCAACGGCCTTCGCGACCGTGCTCGCCCTGTTCGTGGTGCTCGGCCTGGACGACTCGAAGGCGGTGTTCGAGAGCCGCGGCTTCTCGACCGAGCTGATCGCATTCGTGGGGCTGCTGATCCTGGGCTTTCTGGCCGCCTTCGTGGTCAGCGCCCGAGACTCCCGCCGATTCGTCGCCGGCGCGGTCTTCGCGATCGTGGCGACGTTCCTGGTTTTCTACCCGAACCTCTCGGCGCTGCCGTTGCCCTCCGCGGTCGTGAATTCCTACCAGGGTCTGCTGCCGACCTACCTGTGGCCGTTCCAGTTCCAGGTCAACCGCGACCCCGCCGGCCCAGGCCCGAGCTTCACACGGCCCGAACCGCTGATCCTCCTCGCGGGCCTGGTCGTCGCCTGCCTCATCGTGGGCTACAGCGCGTGGGTATGGCGGATCGCACTCGCGGAGCGGGCGGCGGAGGAAGGCGGCGGAGGAGACGGCGAACAGCGCGCGGTCGGTTCGGCGTAGGCGGGGTTGATCTCGGGCGGGGGGTTGATCTCAGGCGGGGGTTGGCCTCGGGCGGGGGGTTGGCCTCGGGCGGGCGGGTTCGGCGCAGCCGCGCGGCGCGCTCGTCCTGCGCCGGGGGTTCGCTCCGGAATATCGCCACCAGCGATGTAACGCGCCGCTTGGGATCGTTGGAACCGCCAGAGGGCGGTCGCTCCGACGGTTTCATGCCGGCGCGAGCGTGGGGCGGGATGAAATTCGGCCGATCGTCGAGCGGGTCAGGCGGGAACGGTCGCGAAACCGCGCGTTGCATCGCCACCAGCGATATTCCGGAACAGTTCGCGCCTCGCATCTGGGCGGAAGGGTCCGGCCAGGGGCCTACGCGATCCGGGTGATGGGGCGGTATGGCGTGGGGATCTCGGCCCGGAAGCCCTCCGGCAGCTCGCCGCGTGCCGCCAGGCGTCTGATCACGAAGCCGTGGTAGTCGTCGACCTTCGCTGTGACCCGCTCCCAGCTGAACTCTCGAGCCCGGCTGCGGCCGCTTGCGCTCATCCGCGCGCGGAGGGCCGGATCCGCCAGTAGTCGTGCGGTCGCGGCTGCGATCTGTTTCGGCTCGCGCGGGGGCACCAGGAGGGCCTGCTCGTCGCGCTTCACGACGCCCTTGTAGCCGTGGATGTCGGACGCGACGATCGGGCAGCCTGCGGCCATCGCCTCGAGAAGCACGATTCCGAACGACTCCCGCCCCGTCGCCGGCGCGATGAACACGTCCGCGGTTTTCAGCAGCTGGGCCTTCTCCTCGTCCGATACGCGACCGAGGAACTCCACGCCCTGGAGTCGCCGGGTCATGACGTAGCGGCGGGCCTCCCGCTCCTGCGGCCCCGTGCCGACGACCAGCAGCCGGCAGTCGCAGCCGGTCTTGCGCAGCAGCCGGTAGGCCTTCAGCAGCTCGAGCAGCCCCTTGCGCGGCTCATGGCGTCCGATGAACAGCAGATTGGGATGGCCGTCCTGCCATCGGGCGAGGGGCACGGCGCGCTCGAAGCGCGACACGTCGACCCCATTGGGGATGACCTTGTAGTCGCCCGGGAAGTAGCGATCGATGAAGTGCCGGGCGGCCGCGCTGACGGCGATCCGCCCGTGCAGGCGCCCAGCGTAGCCGGACAGGAACCGGCGGCCGAACTCGTACGCCGGCGAGAAGCCGCCGTAGGCGTGAAACGTCGCGACGTTGACGCTGGTCGAGAGGCGCAAGACGATCGGCGACAGGAACGGCACGAACGGCTCGTGGAAGTGGAGGAGGTCGAAGTGCTCCCGCTCGAGCATGGCGCGGACCTGGCTCATGTAGCGCGGCGAGACCGTGATCGTCCCGACGGATCCGTTGGCCGGAACACTGAAGCCCTTGCCCAGGCGGATGACATCGCCCTCGGAGGACCGCTGCAGGCCGTGACTGCTCGAGATGATCCGGACGTCGTGGCCGCGGAGGCGGAGATTCTCGTAGAGGTAGCGGACGTGCTCGTTCACTCCGCCTGGCAGCGGATAAACGTACGGCGTGACCAGCCCGATCTTCATCGGATGCCCTCCGCCGCCCGTTCCGCGACCCTCTCCTCCAGTTCCTCGCTCGTTTCGGAATCGAATGCGCGGGGATGGAACCGTGGCGGACGGAGCTGACCGCCGGGATAGCCGTGGTCGCGTCCCTTCCCGGTTCGCAGCAGGCGGCCGCGCACCTCGTCGCGGGCATCACGCCCGTATTTGCGCAGCTGCTGGGCGAACACCCCGAGCAATGCGCCGGTCCCGTGGAATTGCCCGTGTGAGTGGGTCTGGCCGGCGAGGATGGCTGCCCACAGGTCTTCGGCGGTTCGGCCACGGAACGTGGTGTAGCCCTGCCCGATGGCCGCGGCGGCATGCGCATCGCTGTTGCCGACCGGCGCCAGTCCGTGCTCCTGGGCGAAGGCGACCACGCGACCGTGCCACGGCCTGCCGAGCGTCGTCGGATTGAAGGTCTCGATCGCATCGGGGTGGTAGCGGGGGTCCGCATCGGCCAGGAGCCGGCGCAGGAGCCAGCCCTGCGCGCAGAGCGGGTACGGCACGAGCGGGTGGGCGGGGATCGCGATCCCGCCCTGGTCGTGGATCGCGGCGATCGTCCAGCGCAGCGAGCGAAGCGGTCGGATCGGCTCCTCCAGGAACAGTCCGAGGAGGTGCCCGCCACGGGTGGTGATCTCTTCGCCAACGACGACCTCGAAGCGCAGGCCGGTGTTCCGCGCGATCGCGCGTGCTGCGACGGCGGCGTCGATGCGTTCGTGGTCGGTGATCGCGATGACGTCGAGGTCCGTCCGCTTCTCGACGTGCTCGAGGATCTCGACGATGCCCGAGGTCCCGTCCGAGGCGAGCGTGTGGATGTGGAGGTCCGCCCGTCCGAGTCGATCGGTCATGCTGCGCGACTCTCGAGATCGGGCCAGACCGGGAAGAAGGCACCCCACCACTGCTCCGGTGCTACTGAGATCCCGCGCTCGAAGGCGTCCGCTTCGGCCGCGAGGAAGCCGGTCACCCGATCCCGTCGGCGGGCATTCCCGGGGCCCCTGGGCACGGGCACGCGTTCGAGCCGGCCGAAGTACTTCCCGTGCCGGCCGCGCCGGACCGAGACGACGAACACCCGCGCCCCCGATTCCATGGCCAGCAGCGCAGGGCCGGCCGGCAGCGGTGCCGGAGCGCCGAAGAAGTCCGTGTCGATGCCGCCCCCGGTCAGGTCGCGATCGGCCACGAGCCCGACGGACTCGCCGCGTTTCAGGGCCGCCAGCAGCTCGCGGCGCGCCTCGCGCAGGCCGACGATCCGCACGCCAACCGCGCCACGAGTGCGAACGAAGTAGTCCTGCAGCGGCGGGTTGTCGATCGTCTCCATCGGCGCCACGGGCGGCACGGGCACACGATCCGCCAGGAACAGCGCGGGCAGCTCGATCGCCCCGAAGTGCAGCCCGACGAAGATCACCGGTCCCTCGCCATTGAACGCCTCCGCGACCACTTCAGGTGTCTCGACGACCAACCGCCGGCGGACGAACTCGCCCGTGACCGCAGGCGTCCGCGCCACCTCGAGGTAGTAGCGCGCCTGGTGACGGAAGGCGGCACGGACCAGGCGCTCGAGCACCGCCGGATCGCCCGCGGCCCGGCGGGCGACCTCCGATCCGGACTCCTTGTCTGCGAGCCACTCGACGACACGCCGCAGGTTGCGCCGGCCCTGCGCGGCGCGATTCCTGTCGGCCCGATACCAGGCGTCGCCGGCCACGTTGGCAAGCGCGACGAGGGGCCGATCCGGAAGCCGACAGGCGAGCCACGAGACGACCGAAAGGACCCCGACCAGGAAGCGTTGCTTCAGCCGGATCGCGCGCCGTCGCAGCACCGGCGCACGGCTGGCGTCGCGTGGACGCGCGACCGTCTCGACTACGTCGCTTCCGGCGCTCAACCGGTCAGGCACCTCCACTGGCCGACGCCGGCTCACCACGCGAAACGGGCGGCTCGGCACCTCTGTTGGCCGCAAGCGCCTCGCGTCCGCCAACGTGGCCCGCGCCGGAGCCGTCCAGCTCGGCGAGGTACTGGCGTGCGCCTTCCGCCTCGGGCCGCTGCGCGAGTGCGTCCGCCTCCTCGCGGGTCGGCGGCCACATCGGCTTGAAGCTGTACCACTGGTCGGGCGCCGCGGCGACGATCCGCTGGAGCGCGAGCGCGACCGCCTGCGTCGCCCGGCCGATCTCGATCGGGTCGGTGGAGCGGACCTTGATCGGAGCGTCAGCCCCAACATACATGCGCCCGTCGGGCCTCCGCCGGACGACGATCGGCAGGATCGTGGCGCCGGTCTTGGCCGCGAGCACCGCGGGCCCGGCCGGCAGGCAGGTCCACGAGTCGAACAGCCGTACCGGGATGCCGTCGGAGCGGTAGCCCCAGTCGACGAGGAGCGCGAGCATCTCGTCCCGCCGCAGCACGCCGAACATCTCGCGCAGCTTTCGCCAGGGGATGAGCTTGATGCCCCACGCCGCGCGCTGCTTGCGCAGCAGCTCGAACATCTCGGGAAAGGCGGAGTCGTCGGCGACGACGCTGATCGGCAGCCCGAGCGACGCCATGCCCGCGGCGACGGCCTCGTTGTTGCCGACGTGCGCCGCGGCGAGGATCAGGCCGCGCGACTCGGCGCGGGCCCGCTCGAGGAGCTCGAGGCCACCCGGCTCAACGAGCAGGCCGATCTTCTCGGGCGGCACGCCCGGGAGCCGCATCAGGTCGACGAGGTAGCGGCCGTAGTTGCGGTAGGCGGCCAGCGCAAGTTGCCGCACTGCCGGATCCTCGGGCGGGAGTCCGAGTACGTGGCCGAAGTTGGCGTTCAGCCACTCGCGCTTCTTGGGCCACACCTGGTAGCCGGCCTGAGCGACCCGGGCGCCCACGAACCATGCCAGCCTGGCCGGTGCGTGCTGGAGCAGCCATGTCATCGCCCGGTAGGCGATGACGCCCGTCTTCTCGAGGATCCGCGAGCCGGGATCGAGGCGACGATGGGGCGCCTCGAGCCCTCCGACCCGACCGCCAACGTTGGCCCGCGCGGCGGCCGCCTCTCCCCGCGCGGCGAGCAGCCGATCCGTCGCGCGGCGGACCATCGAGCGCCGCTCGCTGACGTCTGCAGGCGTGACCACTCGCCGATCCGCACCGGAACGTCGTTCGCGCGACGGCGGTGCCTCGGCAGTCGCGTGGTGCTCCGTCATGCCGGGCAGCCGCCTGATGGTGGGTAAGTGGTCATGCCTCGCTCCCGTTCGTCGCGATCGCAGGTCTACCGGGCCGCCGCCGCCTTCGCGCGCGCCGTCGCAACCCTGCGCAGTGTCCTGCGAGTGGGCGCCTCCGTCCCGACGAGCGTCTCATTGTCGTCTCCCCGGATGAACGCCTCGACGCGGTTGTACGCGATGTCGTCGTGGATCTGGACCGGCGGGCTCTTCATGAAGTAGCTGGACGGGGCGACGAGCGTACCCTTCAGGCCGCGGTCGAGCCCGAGCTTGAGGCAGCGGATGGCATCGGTGATGACACCGGCGCTGTTCGGGCTGTCCCAGACCTCGAGCTTGAGCTCGGCGTTGAGGGGGACGTCGCCGTACGTTGTGCCCTCCATGCGGATGTAGCACCACTTGCGGTCCTCCAGCCAGGGCACGTGGTCGCTCGGCCCGACGTGGACGTCGTCCGCATCGAGCTCGTAGTCGAGCATCGAAGTGACCGCGTTCGTCTTGCTGATCTTCTTGGACTCGAGGCGCTCGCGTTCGAGCATGTTGAGGAAGTCGGTGTTCCCGCCGAAGTTGAGCTGATAGGTCCGGTCAAGGCGGACCCCCCGGTCCATGAACAGGCGCGTCAGCACGCGGTGGGTGATCGTGGCGCCGACCTGGCTCTTGATGTCGTCGCCGATGATCGGCAGTCCCACCTCGGCGAAGCGCCGCTGCCAGTACGGCTCACGGCCGATGAACACCGGGATCGCGTTGATGAAGCCGACGCCCGCCCGGAGTGCCTGCTCGACGTACCACTTGGTCGCCTCTTCGCTGCCGACGGGCAGGTAGCTGACCATCACGTCGACCTCGCGCTCGCGCAGGATGCCGACGATGTCGGCTGTCGAGCCGGGCGCTTTCTCGATGACCTGGCTGAGGTACTTGCCGAGGCCGTCGTGCGTCATGCCCCGCTCGACTGGGACGCCGAGGTGGGGCACCTGCTGGAACACATACGTGTTGTTCGGCTTCGCGTAGATCGCCTCCGACAGGTCCTTGCCGACCTTGTTGCGGTCGATGTCGAAGGCGGCCACGAACTCGATGTCGCGGACGTGGTAGCCGCCCAGGTTGACGTGCATGAGGCCCGGCACGAAGTCACCATCGGCGGCGTTCTCGTAGTAGTAG